>JBKQKS010000342.1:0-8261 GCA_052147395.1 Roseiarcus sp. | reverse complement strand
CGGCGTCCACGCCCTTCAATCGCTTCGAGACGTCGGCGTGGACGCCGACGCTCCTGTTCGGATTGCCGGATTACCCCCATCGACCGCGCATTCGATGCCCGCCTTCCGCCCGTCGGGAACCGCTCCGGTGATGAAAATTTCGCAGTTCGATGGTCAAATCTCGAGCTACGGGTTTGCAAACCAGTTTGGCCGAAGCGTTCGAGATCGAACGCGAAGCGCGACATCGAGTCGCAGCCGCGTGCTCAATCGAGGCCCGACCAGCCCCTCGAACTACGGATTCTCGCACACCAGCCGGTTCGACCGCGACGGCGAGGCCGCGAAAGGAAACGGCGGCGCGAAGCTCTCGGGCCGCCGTTCGCGTTTCGGCGCGCGGGACCGCGGAAAAACCGCTCAGCCCACCTTCTCGGCGCGTTCGCGCTCGGAATAAATGTAGAGCGGCCGCGCCTTGCCCTCGACCACCTCGGGGCCGATCACCACCTGCTCGACGCCGTCGAGGCCGGGCAGATCGAACATCGTGTCGAGCAACAGCCCCTCCATGATCGAGCGCAGGCCGCGCGCGCCGGTCTTGCGGTCGATCGCCTTCTTGGCGACGACGTTGAGCGCCTCGTCCTGGAACGAGAGGTCGACATTCTCCATTTCGAACAGCCGCTGATATTGCTTGACCAACGCGTTCTTCGGCTCGGTGAGAATCTTCTTCAGCGCGTCCTCGTCGAGATCCTCGAGCGTGGCGATGACCGGCAGACGGCCGACGAATTCCGGGATCAGGCCGAACTTGAGCAGGTCCTCGGGCTCGACCTCGCGGAACACCTCTCCGGTGCGGCGATCGTCGGGCGACTGGACCTTGGCGCCGAAGCCGATGGAGGTCCCCTTCCCTCTCGCGGAAATGATCTTCTCGAGACCGGAGAACGCGCCGCCGCACACGAACAGGATGTTGGTCGTGTCGACCTGCAGGAACTCCTGCTGCGGATGCTTGCGCCCACCCTGCGGCGGCACGCTGGCGATCGTGCCTTCCATGATCTTCAGCAGCGCCTGCTGCACGCCCTCGCCGGAAACGTCGCGGGTGATCGAGGGATTGTCGGACTTGCGGCTGATCTTGTCGATCTCGTCGATGTAGACGATGCCGCGTTGCGCGCGTTCGACATTGTAGTCCGACGCCTGCAGCAATTTGAGGATGATATTCTCGACATCCTCGCCGACATAGCCGGCCTCGGTGAGCGTCGTCGCATCGGCCATAGTGAAGGGGACATCGAGGATGCGCGCCAGCGTTTGCGCCAGCAGCGTCTTGCCCGAGCCCGTCGGACCGACCAGCAGGATGTTCGATTTCGCCAGTTCGACGTCGTTGTGCTTGGTTGCGTGGTTGAGCCGCTTGTAGTGATTGTGCACCGCGACTGACAGCACGCGCTTGGCTTGCTGCTGACCGATCACGTAATCGTCGAGCACCTTGCAAATTTCGCGCGGCGTCGGAATCCCGTCCTTGCTTTTTACGAGCGCTGTCTTGCTTTCTTCACGGATGATGTCCATGCACAGCTCGACGCATTCGTCGCAAATGAACACAGTGGGGCCGGCGATCAGCTTGCGGACCTCGTGCTGGCTCTTGCCGCAGAAGGAGCAATACAACGTGTTCTTGGCGTCGCCTTCGGCCTTGGCCATTATCGTTCTCCGTTCCAGCCGACCCGTCGCGGGATTTGCGCCTGCGAATCAAAGGGCCAACCTAGATGCCTCACCCTAACGAATTGTAGCTCCGGCCGTTCCATGGCCGGACTGCCCCGACCCGCTCGCTGCGGAGGCGCCGTTCGGTCAACCTTCATGCAACCACCAAACCGCGAGCGAAATCAAGTCCCAACAACGTCCATAGAGCAACGCCCGCCTTCCGCCCCGCCGCCGCCGACGCGGCCGGGCCCCCGCGAAACCTGGATAACAGTTTGATTTCAAACGGGCTTCGGTTCCTCTGGCTCGCCCGCCCGCACCGTCGTCACTTCGTCGACGATGCCGAACGCCTTGGCTTCCTCGGCGGACATGAAATGGTCGCGATCGAGCGTCCGCTCGATCGTCTCGTAGCTCTGGCCGGAGTGATGGACATAGATTTCATTGAGCCGGCGCTTGATCTTCAAGATGTCTTCAGCATGCCGCTGGATGTCGGAGGCCTGGCCCTGGAAGCCGCCGGAGGGCTGATGCAGCATGACGCGCGAGTTGGGCAGGCAGTAGCGCATCCCCTTCTCGCCGGCGGCCAGCAGCAGAGAACCCATCGACGCGGCCTGGCCGACGCACATCGTCGTCACCTTCGGCCGGATGAACTGCATCGTGTCGTAGATCGAAAGGCCGGCGGTCACCACGCCGCCCGGCGAGTTGATGTACATCGAGATTTCTTTTTTGGGATTTTCGGCTTCCAAGAACAACAATTGTGCAACGACCAGCGAAGCCGAGACGTCCTCGATCGCTCCGATCAGGAAGATGATCCGCTCCCTGAGCAGCCGCGAGAAGATGTCGAACGACCGCTCCCCGCGCGCCGACTGCTCGATCACGATCGGCACGAGATTGTCGTAATAATAATCTACCGGATCGCGCATGGGGTTCGCCTGGTTGGAATCGGCAATGGCGCCGCCGCTAACATAGGCGGCGTCGCCGCTCGCGAAAAGGGGCGGCCGGAGTTAACCATTACCCGCCGATCCGGAGCCGATCTCGTCTTCCTCGTCTTCCTCGTCGACCTTCATCAGCTCTTCGCGCGTGACCTTCAGGTCCTCGACCTTGGCGATGGTGAGGATGTGGTCGATCACCTTCTCCTCGTAGATCGGCGCCCGGATCTCGGCGAGCGCGGCGGGATTCTTGTGGTAATATTCCCAGATCTGCTGTTCCTGACCGGGGAAGGCGCGGGCGCGGGCGATGAGCCCCTGGGTCACTTCCGGGTCGGAGATCTTGACTTCGGCCTTGGCGCCGATTTCGGCCAGCAGCAGCCCGAGACGCACACGGCGCACGGCGATTTTGCGGTAGTCCTCGCGGGCCGCCTCTTCCGTCTTGTTCTCGTCGGCGAAGCTGCCGCCGGAGGCCTGCTGCTCGCGCAGCACCTGCGTCCAGATTTGCCCGAATTCCTGCTCGACCAGCCCCTCGGGCACTTCGAACGAGAAGCGCTCGGCGAGCGCGTCGAGCAGGCGGCGCTTCACGCGCTGGCGCGAGGCGCGGGCATAGTCCGCCTCGATCTTGCCGCGCAGTGCGTTACGCAGCGCCTCCGGCGTCTCGACCCCGAAATGCTTGGCGAATTCGTCGTCGAGCGCGAGCGGCTCCGGCTTGTCGACGGCCTTGACGGTGACGTCGAAATCGCAGGTCTTGCCGGCGAGCTTGGCCACCGCATAATTGTCCGGGAACGTCGCCTGCGCGACGCGCCGCTCTCCGGCGACGGCGCCGACGAGCGCCTCCTCGAAGCCGGGAATGAAGCCGCCCGAGCCGAGGATCACCTGGATGTCGACGCCGGCGCCGCCCTCGAACTCCTCGCCGTCGATTTTGCCGACGAAGTCGACCGTCAGCCGATCGCCGGTCTCCGCCGGCTCGCCGGCCGGACGATCCGCGAACACGCGGCGCGCGTCGGCGAGCCGTTGCAGCGTTTTCTCGACTTCGCTGTCCTCGACATCGGCCACCGGACGCTCGAGAACGAGGTCGGAGAGGTCGCCGACCTCGAACTGCGGCAGCACCTCGAGAGCGACCTTGAAGGCGAGGTCGCCCCGCGCCTCGAGCGCAGCCTCGATCTCCGCGCGCTCGGTCGACAGCTCGATCTTCGGCTCCATCGCGAGCTTCAGGTGGTTGCCCTCGACGATCTGCTTGTTGACCTCGTTGATCGTCTCCTGGACGACGTCGCTCATCACCGAGCGGCCGTAGACCCTCTTCAGGTGCGCGAGCGGAACCTTGCCGGGACGGAAGCCGTTGAGGCGCACCTTGCCTTTGAGGTCGGTGAGCTGCGCGTCGAGTTTCGAGGCGAGATCGCCCGCGGAAACCACGATGCTGTATTCCCGCTTCAGCCCCTGGCTCAGCGTCTCCGTCACTTGCATTTTCGAACCGCCCTGTCTCGACCTCGCTTGCGCGGCTGCCGCCGCGTGCGCGGAATGATTGCACGAAGTCGCCGCGCCGAGGAGGCGGAAAGCAAACGTCTGGTGCGGGCGAAGGGACTCGAACCCCCACGACTTTCGTCACCGGAACCTAAATCCGGCGCGTCTACCAGTTCCGCCACGCCCGCATTTCCGCGCGCTCCCGCGGGAGGCGGCGATTTCGCATTCGGCGGGCTCTATACCAGCTTGCGAGGCGGGCGCTAGTGAAAAGTGCGAGGAGCGGCAGTGGGCAAAGGAAGCCGACTGGCGATCCGAACGTCTGGCGCCCGAGCGGCGTACGTTGGCAAGACGGGCCTGCGCTCGGGATTCGATTTCGGCCATCAGGCCACGATCCCCACCGCCTACTGCCTACTTCCGCCTACAGCTTCACCCTCGCCCCCATCGCAACGGTGTAGATTCCGCTGGCCAGACTGATATCGAGGGGAGTCGGCGCCCCGTGGGCGGCGAAGTGGCCTGGCGCCGCATGTTCGAGCGCCGCCGCCACGGCGACGAGCCCGAACGCCAAAAGGTAACGCAACATGCTACGCTCGCTCCAGAGCCGCCGCCCGGCGGCCGTCCCAAGATCCGCGCGCCAATGAGGTTGCGCCAGATCGAGACATTTGCGGCCATGACATTAACTCGTCGTCAACTATTAGCAAACGGTTTCGCAGGCGCAATCTGGAGTTTTGCGCCCGGCATGGTGAACAGCGCGACGGCCGCGCCCTTCACGTCTTTACGCGCGGGCGTGAATGGCGGAAGGCTCGGCTACAACGGCGCCTCGCCGGGTCCGCTGATCCGCGTGCGCGCCGGCGGGCGGCTCTCGCTGAAGCTCGTCAACGGCCTCGCCGAGCCGACGAGCCTGGCGTTTCCCGGGCTCAGGGCGTTGAACGCCGCCGTCGAGCTCGGCAAGCCCAGCGTCGTCCCCGGCGCCAGTCTCGACATTGCATTCGCCCCGCCCCACTCCGGATTCAATGTCTATGGCGCGCTCATCGGCCCGGACCCTTCGCGACAGTTTTCACGCGGGCTGTTCGGGCCGATCGTGGTTGATGAGGCTTCGCCTCCTGCGGTGGACCTCGAAGCGATCGCGCTGTTCTCCGACGCGCCGGGCGGCGAAAATTTCGTCGCCAACGGCGCGCCGGCGCCGGCGCGTTTCGCCGCCCCGCCCGGCGGGCGCATCCGCCTGAGACTCGCCAATTGCGCGACGGCGCGGCCGATAACCCTCGCCTTCGCCGGCGCGCGCCCGATCGTCGTCGCCGTCGACGGCGCGCCGAGCGAGCCCTTCGAGCCCCGCCACGATGAGTTGCCCGTCGGCCCCGGCGCCCGGTTCGAGCTGATGTTCGACCTCCCCCGCGACGGTTCCGCGCGGGTGCTGTCGCAGAGCGAGGAGCTCGTCGCCTTCGCCGCGACCGGCGCGCCGGCGCCGAGCCGGCCGGAGATCGACGGCCTGCCGACCGACCCACGCCTGCCCCGGGAGATCGCGCTCGAGCGCTCGCGGCGCGTGATGTTGAAAATCGCCGGAGGCGCGACGCCGAAGTTCGAAGGCGCGCCGGCCGCCGGCCCCGCGTTCAGTGTCAGGCGCGGCGAGCCGGTGACGCTCGCGCTCGCCAACGCGACCGACGCGCCGCAAACGATCAGGCTCACCGGCCATGTCGCGCGGCTGCTGCACGATCTCGACGACGGCTGGGAGCCCTACTGGCGCGACATTTTCGTCATTCCCCCCGGCAAGACCATCCACGCCGCCTTCGTCGCCGACAATCTTGGCCTGTGGCCGATCGAATCGACGGACCCGGACGCCCGCACCGCCGGGCTCACGACGTCGTTTCAGGTCGGCTGAGCGCGCCACAGCTCCGCGAGAACGCCCGGCAGGCTTTCCGCAATGTCCTCGGCGATGAGCCCGGAGCCAAAGGCGCGGGCGGCGCCGCCGTGCAGCCAGACGGCGGCGGAGGCGGCTTCGAAGGCCGGCATGTTCTGCGCGAGCAGCCCGGTCGCGAAACCCGCCAGCACATCGCCGGAGCCCGCCGTCGCCAGCCAGGGCGGCAGGTCGAAGCCGATGGAAGCGCGGCCGTCGGGCGACGCGACCACCGTGTCGGCGCCCTTGTAGACGACGACGGCGCCGAGCGTAGCCGCCGCTGCGCGCGCGCGCAGCAGCTTGCTCGGCTTGTCGAGCACATCGGGCCGATTGCGGAACAGCCGGGCGAATTCGCCTTCGTGCGGGGTGAGGACCGCCGCCCTGCCCTCGCGGGCGATGAGCGCGGCGAGCTCGGCGGATTTTTCGGCGAACACGCTGATCGCGTCGGCGTCGATGACCACCGCGCGGGGGCGGTCGCTCGGCTGCGTCAGCGCCAGCTCGACGAGTTCGCGCGTGGCGTCGTTCACGCCCGCGCCCGGGCCGATGAGAAGGGCGTTGCGGCGCGAATCGGCGATGAGCGCCGCAAAACCCTCTCGGCCTTCGAACGGCTCGACCATCACCGCGGTCAGATGGCTGGAGTTGACGGCGACCGATTCGGGCGGGCTCGCCAGCGCCACGAGCCCGGCGCCGACACGCAGCGCCGCCCGCGCCGCGAGCCGCGCTGCGCCGGTGCGATGCGCGGCGCCGGAGAGAATCAACGCGGCGCCCCGGGAAAATTTGTGCGAGGCGGCGTCCGGCAGCGGCAGCCCAAAAAGCCACAGCGCCGGCGAATTGGCGAAGGTCCTGGGTTTTATGCGCGCGAGGGCGGAGGCGTCGATGGCGATGTCGGCGACCTCGAGCGTCCCGCAGAGTTCGCGTCCGGGATAGAGCAGATGTCCCGGCTTGAAACGATGGAAGGTGATCGTCGCGTCGGCGCGGACGGCATAGCCGCGCACACCGCCGGTCGCGCCGTCGACGCCCGAGGGCACGTCGACCGCGAGCACGCGCGCGGGGCTGGCGTCGATGGCCTGCAGGAGGCGGCGCGAAAGCCCCTCGACATCGCGGGCGAGCCCGGCGCCATAGAGCGCGTCGATGACGAGATCGGCGCCGCTCGGGTCGAAGGCCTCGCCAGGAAGCGCCGGCCCCTCGTAGCGCGCGGCGGCCAGCGCCGGATCGCCCTTCAACGCCGCCCGCTCGCCGATCAGATGCAGCTCGACGGCATATCCGCGCGCGCAAAGCAGGCGGCCGGCGACGAACCCGTCGCCGCCGTTGCCGCCCGGGCCGCAGAGGGTTTTTATCCGCCCGCGCGTCGGCGCGAGGCGTTCGGCGGCGGCGGCGACCGCGGCGCCGGCGCTTTCCATCAGCACGATGCCGGGTAGGCCGCCGGCGATCGTCAGCCGATCGGCCTCGCCCATCTCGGCGGGAGTCAGCAATTCGGGGCGTTGGTAGAGCGTCTTCATGCGCCCTTGATGGCCGACCCCGCCGCGCGCCGCAAGCGGCGCCTGTAGCCGGGGGCGCCGACCCCGAGGCGCTGGAGCGGATCACGATCGATCTGGCCACGGCGAAAGCCAGATCGGGGAAACGCTTCGCGTTTCCTCTGCGCTCGAGTCGAAGGGGAAATCGCTCGAGCGCGAAGCGGGTGAGACGGCTCGGGCGCATATCGCCGGTTCGCCGCCACTGGTCGTTTTTGTCATGGGATTTTGCGATTTCAATGGATTGAGCTGTCGTTTTTGTCACCCCCCCTGACTGGGAGCGTGCACACGGCTCGTTCGACTTATGTAATTACGTCTATCGAATTACTTTAAGTTAACGACTCTGGTGTTTTTTGCTTCGCTCGGCTTTGCCGGTCCTGATTCATGTCGATCGGCAACCGCTCTAGGTTAGCGACGGCGGAAGCCGTCGGCAAAAGCGAGCGCAGCGCGGCAATCCACAGGGCGTAAGGCTGTATCCTCGCCGCTGTTCCGAATGTATACTCGAACTTGCCAGGAAAGGACTGTGTCCGCGGCCCCTGGATTGCCGCGCTGCGCTCGCTTTTGACGGCGCCGGCCTCGGCACAAAGCCTTATCCCAGCGCCCTTGGGGGCGGCCGACCCGTAGGCGCCAGGTTAGCGACGGCGGAAGCCGTCGACAAAAGCGAGCGCAGCGCGGCAATCCAGAGGGCGTAGGGCGTATCCTTGCCGCCGTTCTGAATGTATACTCGAACTTAGGCGACGCCGCAAAATAACTGAATCAAACTCGAGAAGGCTGCACGGCGCCGAAGGAATGGCCAAAGGGGACCAACGCCCTAGGTCGTCATGCCCG
>JBKQKS010000341.1:0-7226 GCA_052147395.1 Roseiarcus sp. | reverse complement strand
GCCGACGTCTCGCCGCGAAACGTCGGCGTGGACGCCGACGCTCCTCGATCGCGCGTGTCGTGTCCGGGGACGGCGCTTTGACGGACCCGCGCGCCTGGCGGCAAGTGATTCCACCCGATCCCGGATTTGGCCACGTTTGAGCCGTCATCGAGGGTCTCCTGACTCGACGGGAGGGCGCCGGGACGATGCCGCTAAGACAACCATTTCGGCGATTTGCAATAGTCTATGTGGTTTATATACTTAATCTACCTTTAACGCATCAACCCCGCGTCGCGAGCCCAGGCAACCGCGCGGAAATGCGAGGGCCCGGACAAAATCGTCGTGACCGGGGCAGATTCCCGGGCGGCGCCATTCTGTAGCCGAGGTCCCTCATCCTGAGCTTGACGAAGGACGACCTCGGTTAAGCGCGTGAGCGCCTCATTCTCACACGAGTGTTTCAAGCGGAGGCAGCGAGGTCAGCGACCTCGCCTACATGGGCGCGCGGGAATGCGCGGGCCGGGACAAAATCGTACACTCAACGCCTTGAAACAGCTCGATCCGGGGACAAAAAATAACACCCCGTCGAACGGGCGTCCGCTCGCCGCCGGACCGCCGATGCTGGCAGCCGCGCTCTCCGCGCGCGGCTACAAAGCCCTCACGCGAACTCCCGCGCCGCCTCCCTGTGCTCCGCCATCAGCGCCCCGAGATCGAAGTCCACGATCTCGCCGTCGATCACGCGCCAGCGCCCGCCGACCATCACCCGGTCGGCTTTATGCGCGCCACACAGCACCAGCGCCGCCAGCGGATCGTGGGCGCCCGAAAAACGCGGTTCGTCGAGCGTGAACAGCGCGAGGTCGGCCTCGCGCCCGATCTCGAGCTTGCCGATGTCGTCGCGGCCCAGGCAACGCGCCGAGCCCTCGGTTCCCCAGCGCAACACGTCGAGATGGGTGATCGCAGCGGCGCCGTAGCGCAGTCTTGCAATCATCAGCGCGTGCCGGACCGCCTCCATCATATTGGAGGAATCGTTGGAGGCCGAGCCGTCGACGCCGAGCCCGACCGGCGCGCCGGCGCGTTCGAGCTCGCGGGTCGGACAGATGCCGGAAGCGAGCACCATGTTGGAGGCGGCGCAATGGCCGATTCCGACGCCGGCGCGGCCGAGCCGCGCGATCTCTTCGGCATTGAAATGGATGCCGTGGGCGAGCCAAGTCCGCTTCGACATCCAGCCGACTCTTTCCAGGAAATCGACCGGCCGCTCGCCATAGACATCCAGGCAGAACCGCTCCTCGTCGAGCGTTTCTGAGAGGTGGGTGTGCAGCTGGCAATCGTAGCGCTCGGCGAGCGCGGCGCTGTCGCGCATCAGCCGTTCGTTGACCGAGAACGGCGAGCACGGCGCCAGCGCGATGCGAACGAAAGCCCCCGGCTTCGGATCATGAAACAGGTTTAGGACCCGCTCGCTGTCTTGCAGGATCGTCTCCTCGTCCTGCACGACGGAATCGGGCGGCAGGCCGCCGTCCTTTTGGCTCAGGTTCATCGAGCCGCGCGTCACCGTCACGCGCAGGCCCAGTTCCCGCGCGGCCTCGACTTCGATGTCGACGGCGTGCTCGAGGCCGCGGGGGAACAGATAATGATGATCCGCCGCCGTCGTGCAGCCGGAGAGCATGAGCTCGGCGAGCGCGAGCCGCGCGGCGAGGCGCAAATGTTTGGGCTTCAGCCGCGACCAGATCGGAAACAGCGCCTGGAGCCAGGCAAACAGCTCCTTGTCGATCGCGCTCGGGTGGGCTCGCGTAAGCGTCTGGAAGAAGTGATGGTGGGTGTTGACGAGGCCGGGCAGCACGACGTGGCGCGATGCGTCGAATGTCGCATCGACCGGCGCCGCCGGCGCGCCGCCGTTGCCGATCAGCTCGCCGATGCGGCTATCCTCGACGACGAGGCCGCGTTCGCAACCGTCGCCGAAAATGCCCAGGGGGTCCTTGATCCAGATGCGCATGCGAGCCCTCCGCGAGTCTTCCGAATTTAGCCGCTTGCAGCCCGGCCGTCGCGCGTTACCGTGAACGCGTGAGCATCGAAAACGGCAGATTGCCGCCAAAGCGGTGGATGCGCACGCTGGCGCTGCGGCTCACGCCACCAGGGCAATCGGGCGAAAGAAATTGTCGTAACCTTTCCACCGTCATTGCGAGCCTAAGCGAAGCAATCCAGCCGTCGTGTGATGCTCAGTGGGCCGCGAGCACAGGATATCGGGCAGGGGATAGCGCGTGAGCTTCTGCGATTTCGAAGGGGGCGGAGGGGCTGGATTGCTTCGCTGCGCTCGCTTTTGACGGCGCAGGAGTGGATTGCGACCATTCACCCGATTGCCCTGCTCGCGCCACCGGCCGCGATTGCTGGCGCCGCAGGGAGCCTCTAGGGTCGTGGCGTGTCCATCCGTCCCGAATCGCTACAAGTCCTCCGCCACCTCGCCGGCAAGCCCGGGCATGATGAGGTCAAGGCCGATTTCCGCCAGTTGCTCGTCGGGGAATTCGACGTCGACCTCGGTGACGTCCACTACGAGCAGCGCGTCGAGGTCAAGAGCCGGATCGACGCGCTGATCGGGCGCACCGTGTTCGAGGCCAAGCGCGACCTCGCGACGGAGCTCAGCGACGTCGAGCGCAAAATGCCCGACTACCTCGCCAACCGCGAAGAGGAAACGGGAGAGCCGTTCGTCGGCATCGCCTCGGACGGCCGCAAGTGGATCGTGTACGCGCTCGACGCCGGCAAGCTCGTGCGCCTCGAGGAGACGATCCTCGATCCCGAGAAGCCCGAGAACTTCCTCGCTTGGCTCGACGGCGCGCTGGCGCTCAAAATCTCGCTGCCGCCCGATCCGACGACGGTGCAGATCGAGCTCGGCGGCGACTCGGTCGCGTTCCGCGCCGCCGAGAAGGCGCTACGCGAGGCCTGGGCGCGGCTCGGGCCTCGGCCCGCGGAGGCGCTCAAGCGGCAAGTCTGGGCACAGCTGCTCAAATTCGTCTATGGGCGCGACGTCGAGAACGACGCGCTTTGGCTGCAGCACACCTATCTCGTCATCGTCGCCAAGTGCATCGCCTTCGCCGTGCTCGGGCTCCACGAGGACGATCCGGCGAAGTTGCTGAGCGGCGACGCGCTCGCCAGCGCCGGAATTTTTGGCGCCGTCGAGAGCGACTTCTTCGATTGGATCGTGGCCGACCCCGAAGGCGCGCGGCTCGTCAAGCGCATCATGGCCCATGTGCGCCGCTTCCGCCTCTCCGAAGTCGCCACCGATGTGCTGAAGACCCTTTACGAGTCGCTGATCGACCGTGGCCAGCGCCACGGGCTCGGCGAATACTATACGCCCGACTGGCTGGCGGCGAAGATGACGCGGCGCGTGCTGGACCGCCCCTTGGAGCAGAAGGTCCTCGACCCCGCCTGCGGCTCCGGCGCCTTCCTGTTTCACGCCATCCGGCTGTTGATCGAGGAGGCTCGCGAGGCCGACTTCGAGGTGAAGAGGGTTGCGGGAGAAGCGGTGGAAAACATCGCCGGAATCGACATCCATCCCGTCGCCGTCATCGTCGCCCGCGTCACCTATCTGCTCGCCCTGGCGCCGGTCCTGGCGGAGCGCCGCACCGGCCTCTACATCCCCGTCTATCTCGGCGACGCCTTGCAATTGCAGGTGTCGCGGCATTTCCACGAACAGACGCTGACGATCCTCGTTCCTCCCGACGAGAACGGCAAGACGGCGCAATTCGACTTCCCCGAGCTGCTGTGCCGCGAGCCGGAAATTTTTGACGGAACGATCGCGGCGATGCGGAATGCCTCGCAGCGCGGGCTCTCCCGCGCCGCGCTGGAAAAGCGGGTCCAGGAGATCATCCGGCGCTTCTATGAGAATCTCGGTCAGCGCATAGCCCACCCGATCGTGCGCACGTTCGGCCAGGATGAACGCAATGCCGTGAGCGACGCCGGCGCGGCCTATCTGGTCTACGACCAGCTCCGGCGCGAGGGACGCGACTCGATCTGGTCCTACGTCGCGCGCAACCTGTCGCGGCCGCTCTTCTATTCGTTCGGCGGCGGTCGCGCGAACGTGCTGATCGGCAATCCGCCCTGGGTCGCGTTCCGGCACATGACCGACGAATTGCAGAAGCGGTTCCGCGAACTCGCCAAGGGCGCGAGCGTCTATGTCGGCGGCAAATTCGCGACGCAGAACGACCTCTGCGCCTTGTTCACCGCGCGCTGTGCATCGCTCTATCTGAAGGGCTCGGGACGCATCGCCTTCGTGCTGCCGCTCGCCGCCCTGACGCGCGGGCAATTCGAGCGCCTGCGCAGCGGCGCCTATCAGAGCGGTCCCATTCATTGGGACGAAGCGTGGACGATGGACGACAGCGTGCAGCCGCTGTTCCCGGTTCCCGCCTGCGCATTGTTCGGCCGGCGCCGCGCCACGGCGAAAGCGATGCCGGACACCGTGCGCGCCTATTCCAGCGCGCTGCCTATGCGCGACTGCCCCGAGGCCCTGCTCGATTCGCTAGTGGCGAGCGGCAAATTCAAAGTGACCGAGAACGCGCCGAAGCCGACGGAGGCGGTGTTTTCGGGCGGCTCCGCCTACCGCGCGGCGTTCCGCCAGGGGGCGACGCTGGTGCCGCGCATGTTGTGTTTCGTGGAGCGCAAGGCGCTGGGCCGCATCGGACCCAATCCCGCGACCCCGCTGGTGATGAGCCGACGCAGTCCGCAGGAAAAGCGCCCGTGGAGGGACCTGCCCGGCATCGAAAACCCGGTCGAAGCAGAATTCCTGCGCCCGACGCTGCTCGGCGAGAGCATTTTGCCCTACCGCGTGTTTCGCCCGTTCGAGGCGGTCATACCCGTGACGGAGAACGGCGACGTGCTCGACGCCGCGGCGGCTTCCGAGCGAAGCTACGACCACCTCTGGGGATGGATGAATAAGGCCGAGACCCTATGGTCCGCTCATGCCGAGAGCGGCGATATGACGCTGATCGGACGATGGAACTATCACAATGAATTGGGGGCGCAGTTTCCGATTCCCAAGATTCGCATTGCCTACGCGAAAGCCGGAACCCAACCCGCCGCAACCCTCGTCAGAGATTCATCGGCGGTGATCGACCACATGCTCTACTGGCGGCCCTGTGACGATGTGCTCGAGGGCCGCTACCTCCTGTCGATCCTCAACAGCGAGACCGCGAGGTCGCGCGCCGAGGCTTTCCAGGCGCGCGGCCAGTGGGGCGCCCGCCATTTCGACAAGGTCATGTTCAACCTCCCGATCCCGCGTTTCGACGCCAAGCTCGCGCTGCATCGCGAGCTGGCCGCCAGCGCCGAGGAAGCCGAGGGCGTTGCCGCCGCCGTCCCTCTGCCGGAGGGCGTCAAATTCCAGCGGGCGCGGGCGCTGGTGCGCGCCGCGCTCGCCGACGCCGGCCTGGCCGCACGCATCGACGCGCTCGTCGCGCGTTTGCTCGACGGCGGGTAAAAGCCCCTCACGCGCGCCTTCCCGGCTGCCCGTGCGCGGTGATCACCTCGACCTCGGCATCGCGAAAAATCGCGAGTTTCGCTTTGCCGGTCAGCACGGAGCCGGCGTCGAGGTTGAGGCGGAAGTGGGCGATCTGCTGCTGGTGTCCGGCGAAGTGGCCGAGATCGAGCGGCGAATGGCCGTGGACGACGAGATAACCGGAAAAACCCTCCGGTCCGGGCCGGGCGCCGAGGAACGGCGCGCGCACCCAAGCCCAATGACGGCGCTCGACGAGCTCGGCGAGCGGCGCGTACCAGGGCGTCGCGAGGAAGGGCTCCAGCGCGATGTCGGGGTTGACGCCGGCATGGACGAACAGCAGCCCGCCCGAGCGGACATAGGCCGTGAGGCCGTCGAGCCAATCCCTGACGAAAGCCGGCGTCGCCGCCCGCACACGGCGCAGCACGGTCAGCGCATCCAGGTCGCCCTCGAGGTCGGGGGCGATCTCGCTGAGCACCGAGCGCCCGCCGTTGCGCGCCCAGATCGCCAATGCGTCGATCGCTTCGTAGAGCGGCGTCGCCGGATCGAGCGCGAGCCGCATCATGATTTCGTGATTGCCCATCAGGCGGTGGACTTGCCCGGCCCCGATGCGCCAGCCCGCCGACAGCGAGAGCCGGATCGTCGCCAGATTGTGCGGGCCACGGTCGACGAGATCGCCGAGGAACGCCAACTCGCGCCGCCCCGCGCGCAGCGGCTCGCGCGCGGCTGCCTCGAGCAACGCGTCGAGCAGATCGTCGCGGCCGTGGATATCGCCGATGGCGAAAAATTCCGTATCCGCCGCCGGGGCGCGGGGCAGGTGGAACATCTCGCGCTCGATTGCAGGCGTCACGGCGATCCCTGCGGCGATTGCATTCGGACCCCGGCTCGCGCTAGGCTTGGACATGTTCCTCGACTTCTTCGCCGAATTGCGCAAGGCCCGCGTGCCGGTCACGCCGCGCGAGTTCCTCGATCTCATGCGCGCGCTCGACCGCGACGTGCCGGACACCACGATCGACGATTTCTATCGTCTTTCCCGCGCCGTGCTCGTCAAGGACGAACGCCATCTCGACGCCTTCGACGTCGTATTCGCCAAAGCCTTCAAGGGGGCGCTCACCGTCTCGCAGGCGGTCGAGGCGACGGAGATACCGGAAGAATGGCTCAGAAAGATGGTCGAGCGCTATTTGTCTGCGGAAGAGCGCGCGGAAATCCAGAAACTCGGCTTCGACAAGCTGATGGAGACGTTGCGTCAGCGGCTCGCCGAGCAGAAGGGCCGCCACCAGGGCGGCAACAAATGGATCGGCACCGGCGGCACGTCGCCGTTCGGCGCCTATGGCGACCATCCCGAAGGCGTGCGCATCGGCCAGGACCGCGGCCGCCGCGGCAGCGCGATAAAAGTCTGGGACAAGCGCGAATTCAAGGACTTTTCCGGCGACGAGGAGCTGGGGCCGCGCAACATTCGCATCGCGCTGAGGCGCCTGAGAAAATTCGCGCGCGAGGGCGCCGAGGAGGAGCTCGATCTCGACGGCACCATCCGCTCCACCGCCGACAAGGGCTACATCGACGTCAAGCTCAGGCCCGAGCGCCGGAACGCCGTCAAGGTGTTGCTGTTCCTCGACGTCGGCGGCTCGATGGACTGGCACGTCGAGGACGCGCAGGCGCTGTTCTCGGCCGCGCGGCTGCAGTTCAAGCGGCTCGAACATTTCTATTTCCACAATTGCATTTATGAAAGCGTGTGGCGCGACAACCGCCGCCGCTTCGACGAGCGCACGGCGAC
>JBKQKS010000340.1:0-4244 GCA_052147395.1 Roseiarcus sp. | reverse complement strand
TCTACGCCGCCGTACGGCGGCGTAGACGCCGCCGCTCCGAGTTTCTCGCTATAGCCCCGCCAACGACAGCGCGACGACCGCGCTCATCAGGATCCATCCGGGATGCGGACCGCGGACGACGGAGGCGTTGCCGATGGCTGCGCAGGCATACACGATCACGGCGGCGGCGACTACGCTTTGTCGAGCGACGGTCGAGCCGAACCAAGGCGCAGCAAACAACAAGGCGCCGATGGCGATCCAATCGACGGTGCTCGCGAGCCAGATCATACGCAGCAGCCGCCGCCGCCCTCGGGGTTCGATCCGGGTGTTCGGGAACACCTGGAACTCGCCGATGCCGCCATGGGCGAGCGCGACCACAATGGCCAGCGCGCCCGCGAGATGAAGCGCCAGATCGCGCACCGCCGACCTCCATACAGACCTGTATGTTAGGCGCAAGCTAGACCCGCCGGTTGCCGATGTCAATACAGTTTTGTATGGTCGTCGCCGATGAGCCAACGACTGACCGCACAGGACTGGATCGACTTCGCGCTGAAGACGCTCGCCCACGAGGGCTTCGAGGCGCTGAAAGCCGATGTGTTGGCGCGCAAGCTCGGCATTTCGCGCGGCAGCTTCTATTGGCATTTCGCCGACCTCGGCGCCTTTCACGCCCGCCTGATCGAGTGCTGGAAACAGCGGGCGACGGAAGCGATCATCGTCGACATCGAGCAATTCGACTCGCCCGAGCGCCGCATCGAGGCGCTGTTGTTGCGCGCCTTCGGTCGTCGCGGATCGCTGGAAATGCGCATGCGCGCCTGGTCCGACAGCAACGAGGCGGCCCAGCGCGCCGTCAGCGACATCGACCGCCGGCGCCAAGAGTACATCGCCGAATTGCTGGAACGCGCCGGGGTCGCGCCCTCCCCCGCGGCGACGCGCGCGCGGGTTCTCTATTGGGCCTATCTCGGCGCCGCCCTGAGCCGCAGCAGGCTGAGCGGCGAGCGGCTGCAGGAAATCGTGGGCGAATTGCGGCGCATCGGTCTCGGCGACGCCGACTAGAGCATATTCCCAAAAAGTTGCAGACTCTTTGGATGAGAATATGCGGTCGAACAAAGACCTAGAGCGCGCGATCCGATTGCATCGGATCGGAGAGCGTTCTAGCGCGCTACCCCGATCCGCATCCGCGCCCGGCGCGACAGCCGCGGCGCGAGCTTGAACATGTCCGGGCGCGAAATCGCGATGCAGCCGGCCGTCGGCGTCAGCCCGGGCCGCGCGAGGTGGAAGAAGATCGCGCTGCCGAGCCGTTTGGCGCGCCGCGAGAAATTCTGATCGAGCACGAAGGTCAGATCGTAGAGCGAGTCCTCGCGCCACATGCGGTCGGTCGCCTCGGCCGCGGGCAGCCGGACGGGACGGTTGTAGCGAGGGCTGGTCGGATCCTCGCACCAGCCGGTATCGGGGCTGAGCGGCCTGAGCGGCACGCCGCCGGCGCGCGGGCGCGGCCGGTCGGGGCGGAAATAGCCCCACAACAATGCGAATTCGCCCGCGGGAGTCCCGCCGTCGCCCTCACGCTTGCGGCTGACCACGCCGGCGCGCCCCAGCGCGCAAGGCGCCCGGAAATTGCCGGCGATCAACCACCCCCGGGCGCGGGCGAGCGGACGCGGCAGCACGCGAAGCATGGTGAGGCGCTCGCGCGGCGCCCGCATCATCCGAGGCGCTCGAACTGACCTTTGCGCGCGTCCTCGACCTCGAACTCGCGCTGCAACATCTGCGCGCGGTCCTTGGCGAGCGCAGCGATCCGCTCGGCCGGCATCGCATCCTCGATCAGATAGCCGCAGCTCATCTCGAAGATCGACTGGAACATCTGCCCGTTGATCTTGCGCACCAGCGCCGAACCTCCGAGCGCGGGCTTGCGTTGCGCCTCGATGAGCCAAGGTTTGCCGTCGGCGTCGATGAGCACGTCGAGACCGAACAGCTTGAACGGGAACGCGTGGCGGGGAGCGGCTTTCGCCTGCGCCGCGAACAGGCCCTCGCGCGCCAGCACGTGCAAGAAGCCGACCACCAGCTTGCGCAGCTCGGCGCGAATCGCCTCGATGTCGAGGCCGCTGGACCCGAGCTCCTCCAGATAGGCGTTGAGGCTCCAGACCGCGCCGACGTTCTCCTGCTTGGGATCCTCGCTGACCACGAGATCGGGATGGTCGTGGTGCAGGGCGGTGTTGGTGACGTGCCGGTGCACGTTGGCGAGGCCCTCGTCGGAGGTGTCGTAGCGTTCCGGCGCGAAGCGCACGATGCCGTCGCGGTAGAGGTAGGCGCGGAACGGATCGAGCGACGTCACGAGCCCGTAAAGCCGGATATGGCCCTTCTTGCCATCGACGAGGCGCGGATTGTCGACATAGCGCTGCACCACATAGCCGGCCTTGTCGGCGAGCGAGGCCACATCGCGGGTGATCGTGATGCTCTGGCCGCCGGTGCCGCGCTCGGGCTTGGCGATGAACAACACGCCCCGATTTTTCGCGGCATGAGCGACGAGCGCGTCCCTGTCCTCGGGCAGCACGAAGGTGAGCGGGCAGCGGGGCGCGTTAGGCTCGCCGCGCGACCTCTCGAGCGCGCGCGCGAGCTCGGATTTGTGGGCAAAGCGCGTCCAACCGTGAAAGTCGATCGACGTGTCGCGCTCCAGCACCAGGCCGGCGACCCGCGGCGGATCCATGCGGTACACCGAAATGAACTCGTGGAGGTAACGGTCGGACGTGATCGGCGCGCCGACGTCGCGCAGCAGCATGGCCATGCCGCGCAGCACGTGCGGCGCCTCCAAATTGTCCCGCTTCAAGCGCAGCAGTAGCGTCGAATAGGCTTGGACGGCCTCTTGGAAGCGCCCCAGGCGATGCAGCAACAGCGCGATCTGGGCGTCCGAATGTTCCGCAGGCGAGATCGCCTTCGCCTGTTTGTAATACTCCAGCGCATCGGCGTAATCGCCCTTGGCGACCGCGCACAGGCCCATCTGCTGACGATAGAACAGGTTTTTCGGGTCGAGTTCGCAGGCGACGCGATAGTGTTCGAGCGCCGGCTCGAGCTCGAGGCTGCGCAAGTAGGATTGCCCGAGCAGCGCGCGCGCTTCCGCCGACTTCGGCAGGCGCGCGACCAAGTCGTGAAGGATCGGGCGCGCCGCCTGCTGATCGGACTCGATCAGTTGGCGCAGATCATCGGGCAGCGTCGTCATGAAATCTCCCTCGGAGGCCCGCAACGCGAACTCGCGTTCGCCGCCGACGGGACAATCGCCTTCCTTTAGCCGCGGATTCTTCCGCGCGCGAGTCCTTCGCCGGACTAATGAGCGGGGCCTCGAAGCCCGCCCGGCCGGCCGGATCGGCAATGGCGAAATTTCGACAGCCGCCGTTATCTGTTTGTTAACCACTGCAACCCTAGGTTTCGCTTCGTCGCGAAGGTTGTGGAATCTCGATTCTCGGATCAGGCTCCGGCCTCGCAATCATAAGCATTGGCAATGCGTTCATGAGCCGCGGCGCGTCTTCGCGCGCCGTGTGCGGGCGTGCGTTCCCGAGTTCCCGCGTTCTTCGTCTCAACGTCGAAATGATTTCGACCATCAACGGGGAAGACATGTACATAATAGTCGACGACCGCGCCATTGTCACCGGCGGCTATTCGTCGGGCTTCGACAGGGAGGGCGTGACCACGGCCGGAATCGACCCGCCCGAATTCGGCGAGTGGATCGCCAAGGCGAGCGAACTCGACGTCGAGGCCGTCGAGGCTTTCCTGATCGGCGACTGCCAGGGCCGGGAGCTTTTCCCCAGGCTGATCCGCGAACGCTCCAAAGCCCCGGTCATCTGCCTCAAAGAGCGTCCCTCACTGGAAGACACGCTCGGCATGTTCGCCGCCGGCGTCGACGACGTGCTGCGCAAGCCCGTCCACGTCCGCGAGATCCTGGCCCGCGTCGGCGCCATCCATCGCCGCTCGCTCGGCGAGAGCCGCGAGGTCGCGATCGGCGACCTCAGGGTGTTCTTCGACGGCCGCGAGGCCGAGGTCGGCGGATCGCCGCTGCCGCTTCCGCGCCGTGAGCGCCGCATCCTCGAGTGCCTGGCGCGCCATCGCGGCCGCCGCCTCACCAAGTCGCAGATCTTCAACGCCGTCTATGGCATCTTCGACGAAAACGTCGACGAGAACGTCGTCGAGAGCCATATCAGCAAGCTGCGCAAGAAGCTCAGGCACCGGCTCGGCTACGACCCGATCGATTCCAAGCGCTACCTCGGCTACAGCCTGAAGAC
>JBKQKS010000339.1:0-8831 GCA_052147395.1 Roseiarcus sp. | reverse complement strand
AGATTGACGTAGAAGCCGTCCTGCAATTCCTTGGCGGCGCGCTCCGCCATCTGCTCGCGGGTCCAAGGCATCAGTGTTCGCCTCCCATCAGACTTCCTCCCCTGTTCCGGCCGGCGCATCAGCCTTGCTGCGCTTGCGGACCGTACGTTGCTCGATGCGTTTCACCGCGTTCGGCACGTGGATCAAACGCTGGACGAAGATGCCCGGCGTGACGATGTGATCGGGATTGATATCGCCGGGCTGCACCAGCTGCTCGACCTCGGCCACGGTCACCTTGCCGGCCGTCGCCATCGGCGGATTAAAATTGCGCGCGGTCTTGCGATAGGCAAGGTTGCCCTCGGTATCGCCGCGATAGGCGTGCACGATCGACAGATCGGCAACCAGGCCGCGCTCCATCACGTATTTCTCGCCATCAAATTCGTGCGTCTCTTTGCCCTCGGCGATCTTGGTGCCGTAGCCGGTCTTGGTGAAGAAGGCCGGAATGCCGGCGCCGCCGGCGCGGATGCGCTCGGCGAGCGTGCCCTGCGGATTGAACTCGAGCTCGAGTTGCTCGGAGAGATAGAGTCGGGCGAAGGTCTTGTTCTCGCCGACATAGGACGAGATCATTTTGCGGATCTGCCCGCTCTCCAACAGGATGCCGAGGCCGACGCCGTCGATGCCGGCGTTGTTGGAGATGACGGTGAGGTCCCTGACACCGGTCCGCTCGACCGCCTCGATCAGTGCTTCCGGGATGCCGCAGAGACCGAACCCGCCGGACATGATCGTCATGCCGTCCTTCAGCACGCCGGCCAGCGCGGCGTCCGCGCTGGGATAGACTTTCTTCATCTCATGCTCCTCCTGCAAGACCGCCGGATCAACCAGCTTTGCGGCGTCGAACGCCTGCCTCTGCACCTCGGGAGGCTCGCCGTCCCCTCCGCCGAATGACTTTTCGCGCGCCTATCCCCCGCTTCGGCGCGATCGTCTCTGCTGTAGCCCCGAGCTCGAGGCCCGGCAAGGCGACACTCGTCTATCCCCGCGAGCCGCGATCGCGCTCGGCCGCCTGCCGTCGGCGTTGGCCTCGACTGACGCCTCCCAACGTCGTCATGGCCGGCCCCCGGGCTCGACCCCATAGGCAACCGGGGCAACTTCCCCGGCGCCCTTGTAGGCGAGGTCGCTGACCTCGCTGCCTCCGCTTGGAAGACTCGTGTGAGGATGGAGCGCTCACGCGCCGACCGAGGTCAACTACCTCGGCTACAGAAAGGCGCCGCCCGGGAATTTGCCCCGGTTACACCCCATAGGCGCTAACTCGAGGGGCTTTCGTACTTGCAACCAGCTCTCAGGCTCGTCATGGCCGCCCCCGGGGTCAAAGCCCAGGGCGGCTATGACGGCGGACGGGTCGCGAACCCCCTTATGTCGGCGCCTATGGGAGGAAAACCCCGGTCTCGCGCTTTTCGTCCGTGAAGGCCCTCGGGGTCGCTGCCCGCCCGGTTCCACGCGGGCTCGAGGTCGGCCCCGTGCTCGATGAAACGCGAGATCGGTTCGAGCGCGGCAATGTTCGGCGGCGTCGACGCCGCCGCTTCGAGGAGCCTTTGGCGGTTCGAAGGAACGCCAAAGTCTCCGGGAGCGCAAGGCTCACTTCTTCTTGCCGCTCTCGTCGAACTGCGCGAGATAGGCGATCACGTTGTCGATGTCGGTCGCGCTCGACAGGCCGGCGAACGTCATCTTGGTGCCGGGGACTTTCGCGCGCGGGTCCTTGAGATAAGCCGCGAGGGTCGCCTCATCCCAGGTGAGGCCCGAGTTCTTGTTGGCGTCGGAGTAGTTGTAGCCGGGATAGTTTCCCGCCTTGCGGCCGACGATGCCGTTGAGGACCGGGCCGACCATGTTCTTGGCGGCTTCGCCGGGGGTGGCGTGGCAGACCTTGCACTTCTTGAACACTTGCTCGCCGGCGACGGGATCGCCCGCCGCGTAGGCCGCGCTCGAAAGCGCCAACAGGGCCGCAGCCCCCACCATGGCATTGAGAATAACCTTCACCGTGTCCTCCTGGTTTTCGGGCCGCCCCAAATTCCTCTCGCCGGCCTGTCGGTCGCCTCGCGAGTCCACGCCCGCGAGGCTAGTTAGCAACAACTCCCCGCGGGCGGAAGACCCGCTTTCGGGGGGAGCGCCGGCCCGTCCGCGCCCGCTGCGACGCCGTATCTCCGGCGCCGAACTGGCCATGAGCCAGCGCAACGTTTATGGTCCGGCCCGCCTTGGAGATCAACATGTCCCCGGAAAACGCACGTACACATTTCGGCGACCGCACGGTGCCTCTCGACGAAAAGCAGGGACTCGTGGACGATGTGTTCCACAAGGTCGCCGGTCGCTACGACCTGATGAACGACCTGATGTCGGCCGGACTGCACCGCGTCTGGAAGGACGCGCTGGTCGCCAAGCTCAATCCGCCGCGCCACCGGCCGTTCCATCATCTCGACGTCGCCGGCGGCACGGGCGACGTCGCGTTCCGCGCGGCCAACGCCGGCGGGCCGGACACGCGGGTGACCGTGCTCGATGTCAACGCCGAAATGCTGCGGGTCGGGCGCGAGCGCGCGGCGAAGCGCAAGCACGGAGATCGGGTCGAGTTCGTCGAAGGCAACGCCGAGGCCTTGCCGTTCGCCGACGACGAATTCGACGGCTACACGATCGCCTTCGGCATCCGCAACGTGCCGCGCATCGAGCGCGCGCTCGTCGAGGCCCATCGCGTGCTGAAGCGCGGCGCGCGCTTCCTCTGCCTCGAGTTTTCGCGCGTCGACCTGCCTCTGTTCGACCGGGTCTACGACTTCTACTCCGACACGGCGATCCCGGCGATGGGCAAGGCGGTCGCCGGCGACGGCGCGCCCTACCGCTATCTCGTCGAATCGATCCGCAAGTTTCCCCCGCCCGAGGCCTTCGCCGGCATGATCGCCGCCGCGGGATTCCGGCGCGTGGACTTCACGCGCCTGACCGGCGGCGTCGTCGCCATTCACTCGGGCTGGAAGCTCTGACCCCGAGATGCTGACGTTCCTGGGCCACGCGATTCGGCTGGCGCGCGCGGGGTTCGTGCTCGCGCGCGAAGGCGCTTTCGTCGAGATCGATGCGCGCGCCTTGCCGGACGCCGCTCAGCTTCCGCTGACGCTCGCCAACCTGATCGCGCGCCGCGGCGTCAGCGGCGCGGCGGGGCTTTCGGCCGCCATCGACAAGCTCGGTCCGTCCTACGTCAAGCTCGGCCAGTTCCTCGCGACCCGGCCAGACATCGTGGGAGCGAAGATCGCGGCCGAGCTCGAGCGGCTGCAGGATCGGATGGCGCCAGCCTCGCGCGAATTCGCGATTCAACGCCTCGAGGCGGCGTTCGAGCGCAAAATCGACGAGGTTTTTGTCGAGTTCGGCGATGCGGTGGCGGCGGCCTCGATTGCGCAGGTGCATCGCGCCAAAGTCAGGGACGAGCACGGCGAGCGCGACGTTGCGGTAAAAATCCTCAGGCCTGGCGTCGAGCGCCGGTTCCAGCGCGACCTCGGGGACATGTTCTTCGCCGCGCGGTTCGCCGAGCGCTTCGCCCCGGAAGCGAAGCGGTTGAGGCCGGTGCAGGTGGTCGAGACGCTCGCCCGCTCGGTGCGGATGGAGATGGACTTCCGTCTCGAGGCCGCCGCGGCGACCGAATTCGCCGAGAATCTCGGCGGCGATCCGGATTTTCGCGCCCCCCGCATCGACTGGGACCGCACGACCCGCGAGGCGCTGACGATGGAATGGATCGAGGGCCATCCCGCCGCCGATCCCGCCTATCTGACGAGCCGCGGCTTCGACGCGCCGGCGCTGGGCAGGAAGCTCATCCAGTCGTTCCTGCGCCACGCGCTCTACGACGGTTTCTTCCACGCCGACATGCATCCCGGCAATTTCCTGGTCGACGACGCGGGCAAGATCGTCGCGCTCGATTTCGGCATCATGGGCCGGCTCGGCCTGAAAGAACGCAGGTTCCTCGCCGAGATCCTGTTCGGCTTCATCCGCAAGGACTATTTGCGCGTCGCCGAAGTGCATTTCGAGGCCGGATACGTGCCGCGCGTCTATCGCGTCGAGGATTTCGCCCAGGCGATTCGCGCCATCGGCGAGCCGATCCACGCGCGCCCCGCCGATCAGATTTCCATGGCCAGGCTGCTGACGCTGCTGTTCGAGGTGACGGCGCTGTTCGAAATGACGACGCGGATCGAGCTCGTCATGCTGCAGAAGACCATGGTCGTGGTCGAGGGGGTCGCCCGCAAGCTCGATCCGCGGCTCGACATGTGGAAGACCGCGGAGCCGGTCGTCGGCGCCTGGATCGCGGAGAATCTGGGCCCGCCGGGCCGGCTCGAGGACGCGCGGCGCGCGGGCGCCGAGCTCGCGCGACAGGTTCTCCAGGCGCCGGAACGGCTCGCCAAGCTCGGCCGCTGGATCGATTCGCAGCCCGAGGAGCCGCCCACTCCCGACCCTTGGACGAGGCCATTCGGCGGCGCCGCACTGTGGCTCATCGCCGCGGCGCTGGTCTGGATCGCGCTGAAAATCACGTTCTTCTGATGGCCTTACGCGGAAAATCTGTTGACACGCGCGTTTTCGCTCTTGCGTTCGAGTAAAGAACGCGTCAATCATGTGTTAACCTTGATGAACGGTCGGTGACGGCGGTTTCGCGACGTCGACCGAGCCGAGCTGCGACGAGGGCGCCGTCGCGACGGTGGCCGTGGCCACGCCCCGGAGAGTTCGTTGTCCGCTTCGAAGCTTTCGGGCGCCCGCATTCTGCTCGTGATCGCCGGCGGCGTCGCGGCCTACAAGGCGCTCGACCTGATTCGCCGGCTGAAAGAGCGCGGCGCCGGGGTTCGCGTCGTGATGACCGACGCCGCCAAGCAGTTCGTTTCGCCGATGACCGCCGCCGCCCTGTCGGCAGCCCCCGTGCGCGAAAACCTGTTCAGCCTCGGGGACGAAGCCGAGATGGGGCACATCGAGCTTTCCCGCTCGGCCGATCTCATCGTCGTCGCGCCCGCGACCGCCAACCTGCTGGCGCGGATGGCGCACGGGCTCGCCAACGACCTCGCTTCGACCCTGCTCGTCGCCACCGACAAGCGCGCGCTGGTCGCGCCGGCGATGAACGTGCGCATGTGGCTGCATCCGGCGACGCAGCGCAATGTCGCGACCCTGAAGGCGGACGGCGTCGCCTTCGTCGGCCCCGACGAGGGCGAGATGGCCTGCGGCGAATTCGGTCCGGGGCGGATGGCCGAGCCGCTCGCGATCGTCGCCGCGATCGAGAGAGAGTTGCTGTCGCCGACCACGATTCCGTTGCCGGCGCGCGCGCCTTCGGGTTTGCTGCAGGGGCGGCGCGTCGTGGTGACGGCGGGGCCGACCTATGAGCCGATCGATCCGGTGCGCTTCCTCGGCAACCGTTCCTCGGGGCTGCAGGGCTTTGCCATCGCGGAGGCCGCGCGCGACGCCGGCGCCGAGGTCACGCTCATCAGCGGCCCGGTTCGGCTCGCCGATCCCGCCGGTATGCGGATCGTCAGAGTCGAGAGCGCCCGCGACATGCTGGCGGCGGTCGAGGCCGCGCTTCCCGCCGATGTGTTCGTCGCCGCCGCCGCGGTCGCCGACTGGCGCGTCGCCACGACGGCCGAGCAGAAGCTCAAGAAGGGGGCCGAAGGGCCTCCGACCCTCACCTTGGTCGAGAATCCCGACATCCTCGCGACCGTCGGCAAATCGCAGCGCGAGCGGCCCCGCGTCGTCGTCGGCTTCGCCGCCGAGACCGAAAACGTGGTGGCGCACGCGCGCGCAAAGCTCGCGAAGAAAGGCTGCGATCTCGTCGTCGCCAACGACGTTTCACAACCGCGCGGCGTGTTCGGCGGCGATCACAACGAGGTCAGCCTCGTCTCGGCCGCGGGGGCGGAAACGTGGCCGCGGATGACGAAAGTCGAGGTCGCCGAAAAATTGATCGTCGAGATCGCGTCATATCTGGATTGAAACGCGTGACGAGTGTGTTAATAAAACGTTTACCCAATGCGGACGGCTTGCCCGAGCCTCGATATCAGAGCGCGGGCGCCGCAGGGCTGGATCTGATTGCGGCGACGCCGGCGGGCGAAACCGTCGTAGTGGCGTCGCGAGCACGCGTGGCGGTTCCCACGGGGCTGGTTCTCGAGCTGCCCGACGGGTTCGAGGCTCAGGTCCGTCCGAGATCGGGGCTGGCGCTGAACCATGGCGTCACGGTGCTCAACAGCCCGGGAACGATCGACGCGGATTATCGAGGCGAACTGATTGTCATACTGATCAATTTGGGAACTGAGCCGTTCCTGGTGCAGAGGGGCGCGCGAATAGCGCAGCTCGTGATCAGTCGAGTCGAACGGGTGGAGTTGGAGTTCCTGGAGCAACTGAACGAGACGGCTCGAGGTCCGAGGGGATTCGGGTCCACAGGGGGGTCGATTGAAGGAGACGAATGAAATGAACCTTCTATCCCGGCGAAGCGTGCTGGCGATCACGGCGGTCGTGGACATTGCGTTGCATTCGAGATCGGCGCCCGTCGCCGCCAAGGCCCTCGCGTCGCGGCACAAGCTGCCGCCCCGCCATCTCGAAACCCTGTTGCAGGGTCTCGTGCACGCCAAGATCCTCAAAGGCGTGCGCGGTCCGCGCGGCGGTTACGAACTCGCGCGCGAGCGTCGGCGCATCTCGATCGGCGAGGTCGTGCGCACCGCGGCGAGCCTCAGCAGCGCCGATCCCGACGATTTCGTCGCCCATTCGACGCTGCTCGAACGCGTCATCGAGCCTGCGGTGCGAAGGGCCGGTGAGCCATTCCTCGTCCAGCTCGACGCGATCTCGGTCGAGGACCTCTGCGATGCGGCGGAGCGCTCGAACGTGCTCGAGGAAGAGAAGGCGGGCGCGGATTTCGCGATCTGAACAGGCGCAGGATCCTCTCTATACAAAAATACTAGACTTCATATGATGTGCAGGAGGGCGCTAGAGGGCGCCCGGGCGGAGGACGCCGATGACGGACACCCATGAGACGAAGACGCCAGGACGTGGCCGAGTCTTCGAGTCGATCACCGATACGATGGGCGATACGCCGATTGTAAAACTGAAGCGCCTCGCTCACGAGAGGGGCGTTCACGCGACGCTGCTCGCCAAGCTCGAATTCTTCAATCCGATCGCCAGCGTCAAGGATCGCATCGGCGTCGCCATGATCGATGCGCTGGAGGCCGAGGGGCGCATCGCCCCTGGCCACGGCGTGCTGGTCGAGCCGACTTCCGGCAACACGGGCATCGCGCTCGCCTTCGTGGCGGCGGCGCGCGGCTACAAGCTCATTCTCGTGATGCCCGAATCGATGTCGATCGAGCGCCGCAAGATGCTGGCGCTGCTCGGCGCCGAGCTGGCGCTCACGCCCGCGCCGCTGGGCATGAAAGGCGCGATCGCCAAAGCCAACGAGATCGTCGCCGCGACGCCGGGGGCGATCGTCCCGCAGCAATTCGAGAATCCGGCCAATCCAGAAATCCATCGCCGCACCACGGCCGAAGAGATCTGGAACGACACGAAAGGCGGCGTCGACATTTTCATCTCCGGCGTCGGCACCGGCGGCACGATCACCGGCGTCGGGCAGGTGCTCAAGGCGCGCAAACCCGGCGTCAAAGTGATCGCGGTCGAGCCCGAGGATTCGCCGGTGCTCTCCGGCGGCGCGCCGGGTCCGCACAAGATCCAGGGCATCGGCGCCGGCTTCGTGCCGGGAGTGCTCGATCTTTCCATCATCGACGAGATCGTGACGGTCGGCAACCAGACGGCTTTCGACACGGCGCGGCTCGTCGCCCGGCTCGAGGGCATTCCGGTCGGCATCTCTTCCGGGGCCGCGCTCGCGGCGGCGATCGATATCGGCCGTCGACCGGAGAACGCCGGCAAGGCCATCGTCATCATCATCCCCTCGTTCGCCGAGCGCTATCTGTCGACGGCGCTGTTCGAAGGGCTGTGAGCCCTGGTCGAGGCCGATGGCGCCTCATGGGCTCCGTCGCGGAGCGCAGTCTATTGCGCTTCGGCCGGGACGCCGTGTTTCCGCTGGCGCCTGCGGCGGCGTGCCGGTTTCCCCCCAAGGTTCCTGTGCTCATCGTGTCGGTCTCGTGAACGGCGCGTTCAATCCGGGTTCAGACGCAGGGTCCTATATCGCTCGCCGCGGGTCGAATCGATTCGCGAGCGAGGCGCACGAACAGGAAAGGTTTGCGAACATGAAACCGCTGCTGATTGCCATCCTGACAAGCTGTCTGTTCATCGCGGCGGCCGAGGCCCAAACCGCGACGCCGGCCCCCGCCGAGTCGCCCGCTGCGACCAGTCCAACCGCTCCGGCAACGCCGGCCGCCACTCCCAGCGCCAAGGATGTGCGCGCGCAATGCCGATCCGAAGCCCAGGCGCAGGGACTGAAAGGGCCGGATCGCAAAGCCTACGTCGCGGACTGTTTCGCCAAGGCGCGGCCCGATCTGGCGGCGGCCCAGAAATGCCGCGCCGAGGGCAAGGAAAAGGGACTCGCCGGCCCAGACCTCAGAGCTTACGTCAAGACCTGCAAGGCCGGCGCGCAATAACTACGTTCGCGCGCAGGTCTCGAGAGTTTCACTGGCTTTGGGGCGGAGTCTCGGGCGCGCGTCGCGCCGTCCGCGGCGAAGATTCGGCGAGCGGCGCCCCGTCGCGCCGCTTTGCGGCTGCGTAAAAGGCCCACAGCATGCGCGCGGCGACCGCGCGCCAAGGCCGCCAACGCTCGGCGATCTGTTCCAGCTTCTTCGGGTCGGGTCGCGTTTTCAGATCGAGCGCGAGCCGCGTCGCCTCCTGCAGGGCGAGGTCGCCCGACGGGAAGGCGTCGGGGTGGC
>JBKQKS010000338.1:0-7135 GCA_052147395.1 Roseiarcus sp. | reverse complement strand
GTGCATGGGATTGTGTTCGTCGCGCCGGTGACGGATCACGGAAATCGTGAAGCTGCGGACGGTCAAAGGCGGTTCTGCGACGGCGAGATCGAAGGCCTCGGCATATTTCAGAGCGATGATGCGGGGCACTGTGGCAAGCGCGTTGGTCGTCTGGACGACCGCCAGGGCGGGAAGAAAGAGCGGGAGCGCCGCGATCACCCGCCTTTTCAGACCCCGACTTGCGAGCGCGTCATCGACGACGCCGCGAAGTTCGCCGCCTGGAGAAACAAGGACATGGGAGGCCTTCAGATAGGCCTCGAGCGCAATTGTTCCGACCAGTCTGTGCTCGGACCGATTGCCGACAACGAGAAAGTCCTCCGTGAACAGGTCGTCCTTGATGAAGGCGTCGCCGAGATCCCAGAAAAACCCTAGCGCGATGTCGATTTCTCCCGCCGCGACGGCGTCGAGCGCATTTTGCCGACCGATCGCTCGCGCAATGATCCGCATACCGGGAGCGTTGGTGGACAAGGTCCTGATCAGTTCGGGAACGAGCGTCACCAGCTCCGCGTCCAACGCGGCGAGCCGAATAATTCCTTCGGCCGCGCTCGGATCGAAGTTTTGGGGACCGGCGACCGCCCTGCGCAGGGATTCGATCGCCGCGGCAATCGGCGCTTCGAGCGCGCGCGCGACGGAGGTCGGCTCCATACCGTGCGGGCGCCGCAGAAACAGTTCGTCGCCAAAAACCTCGCGCAAACGCTTCAGCGCATGGCTCACGGCGGATTGGGTGAGCCCGAGTTCGGCAGCCACATCGGTCCCCTTTCGATGCCGCAGCAGCCCGATAAAAACCATGAGGATGGTCAGATCGAGCCTTCTGAGTTCGTTATTCCTGAAATCAGACATGAACCGTTTGCATTTCAGTTTATGGCGCCAGCCGAATATCATGAGCCCAGTGAAATCGGCAAACGGAAATTCGAGATGAAGATCGCCATTATCGGAACCGGGAATGTCGGCGGCGCGCTTGCGCAGGGCTTTGCAAAAGCGGGGCACAACCCTGTTTTGGGCGTGCGCGACGCAGCCGATCCAAAGGTCGTTGCGCTCGCACGGGAAACGCAAGCCGAGACGAAAACTCCCGCTGATGCCGTCGCGGCGGCCGACGTGATCGTGTTGGCCTTGCCGTGGGCCGCCGCAGAAGGCGCAGTCAAGGCTCTCGGCAGCCTGGCGGGCAAGATTGTCATCGACTGCATGAACCCGATTGCGATGCGAAACGGCGCCCTCGGGCTCGACCGCGGTTTCGATACCTCGGGCGCAGAAACACTGGCGGGCTGGCTGCCGGGCGCGCGCGTCGTCGAGACGCTCAATCAGGTCGGGGCCGAGACGATGGCGGATAACGCCGACTTGCCGCATCGGCCGGCGATGTTCATGGCCGGCGACGACGCCCAAGCCAAAGAGATTGTTGCGGCGCTGCTATCCGACTTGGGGTTCGAACCGCTCGACGCCGGCGATCTGACGAAAGCGCGTCTTCTCGAACCCTATGCGATGGTCTGGATCAATCAGGCTCTGATCCGAGGCAAAGGCCGCGACTGGGCATTCGCGGCAGTGAAGCGGAGATAACACAATGAACGGTCTCCTCAACAGATCCATCTTGATCGTCGGCGGCGGTTCGGGCATCGGCCTGGCGACCGCGCAACGCGCCGCGGCGGCAGGGGCAAAGCCCATAATTGCAGGCCGTTCTCGCGAGCGGCTCGACGCCGCATTGGCGAAACTGCCGAGCGGCGCGCGCGCCGAAATGCTGGACTTTGCCGACGCGGCAAGCGTCGCGGCCCTGACAGAGCGGATCGGCCCGATCGATCACCTGGTGCTGTCCGCCTCCAGCGCGGTCGCGTGGGGCGGATTCTCAGTCCTCGAAGAACAAGCGGTTCGCGCCGCATTCGAAAACAAGTTCTGGGGCTATTGGCGGATAACGAGAGCCCTGGCGCCAAAGCTTCCCGACGATGGCGCGATCGTGATGGTCACGGGTGCGGCGGGGCGCGCCGCACTGCCCGGCACGGCCGCCTTGGCGGCGATCAACGCCGCCATTGCGGCTGCGGCGCAGGTGCTGGCGGTCGAACTCGCGCCGCGAAGAGTCAACATCGTATCGCCCGGCTTGACGGAAACCGAAGCGTATAGCTGGATGGAATCGCAGCAACGCCAAGCGATGTTCGCGGGCGCCGCCGCCAAGCTTCCCGTGGGCAGGATCGGCCAGCCCGACGACATGGCGGACGCCATTCTGTTTGCGCTCCAGAATCGTTCTCTCACGGGAGCTATCCTCGATGTCGACGGCGGCGTCCACCTGGCGCGAAGCTGATCGCCAGTATACATACTGAAGACGATCGGTTGTGAGCGGACGACCTTCTCGCCCCGAGGATCCTATGGGCCACTCGAAATTCGAGGCGCGCGTGAGCCTGATTACCCTCGGGGTCGAAGACCTTGCCCGTGCGCGGGCGTTTTACCAGGACGGCCTCGGCTGGAAGGCTTCGGCGGCCAGCCAAGGCGAGATCGTGTTCTTTCAGGCCGGCCGACTGGCGATCGCGCTCTACCCGAGGGTTCGCTTGGCGGAGGACGCCGGCGTAACCGCCGACGGCGAGGGGTTCCGAGGACTCACGCTCGCCCACAATGTCCGCGAACCCGGCGACGTCGCCGAGCTGCTCGCGATCGCCGAGGCGGCCGGCGGGAGGATCGTCAAACCGGCTCAGGACGCCTTTTGGGGTGGGCGGAGCGGCTACTTCGCCGATCCCGACGGCCACCTGTGGGAGGTCGCCTGGAACCCGCATTTCCGCCTCGCCGAGGACGGCGCCGTCGAACTGCCGTAAGGTTCATGTAGCCTGCGTCGTCGCGGCCTCGGCGTCGCCTGTGTTTTGAAGAAGAAGGCGCGCGGTTGCTTTCGCGACCGGGTTAAATCGGAAAAGACGGGCGTCTTGCCGTAATCCCGTAATCTAGTGATGAGGGAAGCGTCGGCAGGCCGCCGAGCGCAGCAGATATGGGGACATGATACCGAATGCACGAATTCGACGGCAATGCAGAAGCGTCCAGATGACAAATCCTGCAATCGGTATCATGCCCCCGTAACCCGTTGCATTCGCCGTTGCATTTTAGTCATAAAGTGGTAACGTTAGATCGGCGGGGTCGAGGGATTTTGACAAATAAATTTAGATAACGTGCGAAACGCGAAATACGACGCGTTTCGGGAGGTATTCAAGTTTCAGGAGATGCCAGTGGCGTTGGGAGTAGGGGTGGACGGACCGACTTTCTCGCCGCAAAAGGGCTCGCACGCGTTCAAGGAAATGGCCGAGGCGCGTAAGGCGAAAGGCGTCGATCCGCGGGAATTGATAGGGTTAGGATTATTGCGTCCAAAAGGCCACAATCGCAATAGTGATGAACTCCGGCTCGGAATCTACATTCAGAAGAAGAAGCTGGCCGATCACCCGATCGTGGACAATTTGCAGACTCTGGCCAAGGGCGAATGCAAGGTAATTTATACTGGCCCGGCAATCCGCCGTGGAGGTGTCGCGGATTATATGGTACGCCCGGTATGTGTTGGCTGCTCAATTGGGCATCACCGCGTTACTGCGGGTACAGTAGGCGCTTTTGCCGTCAACCGCGCCGGCGGGGGAGTTGGGATCTTGTCAAACAATCACATTTTGGCGGATACCAACAAAGGTCGCGCGGGAGATCTGATTTTGCAGCCAGCAAAATATGACGGTGGAAAGAAGGGCGAGCCGGCTCACCACGTCGGTACCCTCCATAAGTTCGTGACTATAGACTTTACCCCTGGCACAATAAATCTTGTGGATTGTGCGTTTGCGTATCTGATGGATGGTGTTCCGCGCGAATGTCGGAAGTTTTCTGACCCTGCGGCATCCGACAATTCTTGGGAGATTGATACCAACCCTACGGAAGTTTTTCCTGACGATGAAGTAAAGAAAGTTGGTCAGACGACTGGTCTGACCAATGGAATAGTAGATGCTGTCGAGGTCGACAATATCGCAGTGAATTTGCTTTTGGGGCGTCCGAATAAAATCGCAAGGTTCGACAGACAAATCGCGATAAGCGGGCGCACAGCAGCGTTCTCAAAGGGCGGGGATAGCGGGGCGCTTGTAATGAGCAAAGACGATCGACCTGTTGGATTACTTTTTGCCGGTACCGAAAGGGGCTCCGGCCTTGAAGGCGTTACGTACGCAAATCCAATAGAAACGGTGTTGAACGCGCTGGACATCGAGCTGTATTTTGGCCGCTAACTTGGAGTTTACATGCCTGGCAAAGTTGAAAATCCGCTCAACGAAAAGCTCAATGCTTCTCGGGTGTCTGCTATTGCCGCGAAGGAGGCGTTTCAACGGAAGTATGCTTCTGACCGAGCAGACAGGGCGATTGGAATAGGTCTAAATAGCATGCGAAACAATTGGGCTGTCAAAGTGTACGCGGAAACGCGCTCCGCGTCGAATGGGTTGCCTACTGAATTTAACGGCTACGAAGTCGACGTGGTAGTAACCGGGAAAGCAAAAGCGCGTTGATGGACAGAATGATGTGTTTGAAAAGTAAGTATCCCCCGGCAAAGCCTGGGGTTTTAGGACTTTGGCCGCTCAAATCGCCTGTGTCGTCGCTGACGCGACTATTTTGGCTTTGGCCGCTCGAACGAGCGGGAACTACGGTGACACGCCCGTCAATTCCTAATTATGCCAAAACCGAACCGGGCTAAACATGACAAGACGCGCGTGTCACCGCAAACCGACATTACTGAATCGCTCGAAACGTCCGACGCTCCGTCATTGCGAGGTCGGGGAAACGCTTCGCATTTCCCCTGTGCGAAGCGACGAAGCAATCCAGGGGCCGCAGCCCGGCCGCCTTGGATTGCTTCGCTCACGCTCGCAATGACGGCAAGGCAAGTTGACGCACTTATTTCGCTGCGTCACCTTGGTCATGCCTCGTCTCATCCGGATCGGCGCTCGTCCGCCAGCGCCTCCTCGACCCACGCCGGCACGGTCTCGCTCGCCGGGCCGTAGCGCGCTTCGTCGAACAGGCTGAAATTGTCGGCGGGCTCGAGGTTGATCTCGCAGGTGCGCTTGCCCATCGCCTGCGCATCGCGCACGAAGCCGGCGGCGGGATAGACGGCGCCGGAGGTGCCGATGGCGACGAACAGGTCGGCCTCGTCGAGCGCGTGATAGATCGCCTCCATGCCGAGCGGCATTTCGCCGAACCACACCACATGCGGCCGCATCGCGCCCGCGCGCCCGCAGGCCGGACAGGCGGCGTCGAGGGCGATGTCGTCGAGCCAGGGCTCGACGCTCGCGCAACTCTGGCAGCGGGCCTTCAGCAACTCGCCGTGCATGTGGATGACGCGGCGCGAGCCGGCGCGCTCGTGCAGATCGTCGATGTTCTGCGTCACTAGCGTGAGTTCGCCGCCGCGCTCGGCGAGCGCCACCTCGAGTTTCGCCAGCGCATGATGCGCCGCGTTGGGCGCCGACTCCCGTAAGTTTCGCCGCCGCGCGTCGTAGAAAGCGAGCACCGCGCGCGGGTCGGCCGCGAACCCCTCGGGCGTCGCGAGCTTCATCGGATCGAAACGCGCCCAGTGCCCGTCCTTGTCGCGGAACGTGCCGAGCCCGCTCTCGGCGGAGACCCCGGCGCCGGTGAGGATGAAAATGTTTGCCGCCATGCCAGACCCCGCGTCCCCCCGCGGCCAGGAGATAGATTGTCGTAGCCGCGGGCGCAACGCCCTCGAGGCGGCAGGATCGGGTTCCATGTTTCCGATCTGTGCGCTCCCGACCTGCAGACTCTTGCACAAATTGTCGGACAGGGCTTGACGTCATACCAACCCCGTCGGCGCCGTCGCCGCATGTCCACGTTCGTCTCCGCCAAGCTGCTCGACGCCGCGGTCGCCACGATCCGCCATCGCGGCTATGCCGGCAGCTCCGTCGACGACATCTGCCGTGCCGCGGGGGGTGAGCAACGGCGCTTTGTTCCACCATTTCTACAACAAGGACGAGCTCGACGCCGCCGCGGCGGCGCATTTTTCTGTTGCATATGTCTGGTGCAAAACGAGGCGCTCGATCCTTGACAAAACTACTGCTGAGCAGTATCCTTATGAATGATGGAAAATTCCCGTGGGATGAGCGCAAGGTTGCATCGAACGTCGTCGCGCACGGCGTCACATTCGATGCGGCGCGGGACATGTTCACAGACCCGTTCGCGATCGAACAATTGGATGATCGCGAGAATTACGGCGAAGATCGTTTTACGATCATCGGTATGGCGCGCGGGCGTGTCCTGTTTGTCGCCTACACGATGAGAGGAGAAAGCATTCGCATCATATCGGCGCGTGGCGCGGAACCCTATGAACGAAGAGAATACCATGAACAAGACGACTGAATCCAAGCATGATTGGAGCCGATTGGACGCCATGACCGAGGCGGAGCGCCACGCTGCGGCCATGAACGATCCTGACGCTAAGCCGCTCACGCCCGAAGATTTCAAGCGCATGAAGCGGACGCCGCAGGTGAAGGTCATTCGCCGCGCCCTCGACTTGAGCCAGGAAGAATTCGCGGAGCGTTTTCGGATTCCTCTCGGCGCCTTGAGGGATTGGGAACAGGGGCGCAAAGACCCCGACGCCGCCGCCCGCGCCTACCTTGTCGTGATCGGGCGCAATCCCGCCGCCGTGAGGGAAGCCCTGCACCCCGCGCCATGACCGACGAATCCGACACGCAGGAAGATTGGCGGACGCCCGCAGATCGCGCGCGCGACATCGCGCAAGCCAAGGCGCTGCGCGAACAGGCGCGCAACGGCGGCCTTCGTTTTGAGGTTTTCCTGCCGCCTGGTTTAGCCGAATGGGTGCTCGACTTCGTTGAGCGAGGGTTTTTTGTCGATCCGAGCGAAGCCGTCTTCGTCATTCTTGGTGAGCACAAGGATTTGGAGCCGCACGGCGATCTTCGGACAGAGATTCTGAAACGGTCTCTCGACGCCGCCATGAACGATCCGCGCCCGCCCATTGCCCTCGACGAGTTCAAAAAGAAGATGGCCGAGCGCATGGCGTCGCCGCGCCCAGAACCCGCCCTCTGGCGTAAAAACACCTACGGCTGAAATTCCACACCCCCGCCCCGTTGGCGCTCTCGTGCTCGTATATGATGAT
>JBKQKS010000337.1:0-2821 GCA_052147395.1 Roseiarcus sp. | reverse complement strand
TTTCGTCGAGCGCTTCCCGCTCGATGGCCGAACTTTCCACAGCAATCCTCCGATGGGCGAATCAGTGGATTTGCAGAGATTCAGCACTTCGCCGATTTGTCGAGAACTTCTTCACCCGATTGCCCTGATGGGGGCTCCGTCGAGGCTGGACAATTTTGCACGCTGACGCCACATAGTCGACGGCGCATCTGTAGCCGCGCCCTCGCCCCGGGCTTGTCGAAAAGGGAGCGCGGCGGTCGCGGTCGCCCTTCGACAAGCTCAGGGTGAGGGCCCGCGGCAACAAGCCCACGACAGGAGTTCCCGTCATGCCGCAGACCCGCAGCCGCGTGTTCGACGATTTCGCCAAATTGATGACCGACGCCGCCGGGCTTGCCGACGGCGCGCGCCGGGAACTGGAGACGCTCGCGCGCACCCAGCTCGAGCGGCTGATGGCCGGCATGGATTTCGTGGGCCGCGAGGAATTTGAGGCGGTGAAGGAAATGGCGGCATTGGCGCGAACGCAGAACGACGAGCTCGCGGCGCGAGTCGCCGCCCTAGAGGCGCGGCTCGGCAAGGACGATTCGAACTCACAGTGATTTCCACAACTTTTTGATTCGTCACGGGGATTCTGTGGACGGCGGCGCCGGCGCGATTTACCTGACGGTGCGAATCGGCCAGTTTGCCTCTGGCCGATTGGCGTGTGGGATTGTAGGTTCGCGGTTGGGGTGATTCGGGCCTCGAGCGTAACGGTCCCGCCCCGTCGGAAGTGCGTAACCGCGTTCCGCATCCCGTCCACGCCCCCGAAAGCTCGAGCATGATCTCTGCCGAATCCGAACTTCACGAACGTCCCGAGCACCCGGTGGATGTGATCGAACGCCTCGCCGCGGTCAACAATTGGGCGTTCGACCGCGTCGACGATGACGAAATTTCGATCCTGATCACCGGCTCCTGGGCCAATTACGAGCTCGCCTTCACCTGGCTCCCGGAGATGGAGGCGCTGCACGTGAGCTGCTCCTTCGATCTCAAGATCCCGACGCGCCGGCGCCACGAAATTCTGGACCTCGTGCAAATGATCAACGCCCAGCTCTGGCTCGGCCATTTCGACCTGTGGGCCGGCGAGGACATCGTGATGTTCCGCCACGCCCATAGTCTGGCCGGCGGCGCCCAGGCGAGCGACGCGCAGTGCGGCTCGATCGTCGAGGTCGCGCTCGCGGCCTGTGAAAAATACTACCAGGCCTTCCAGTTCGTGCTGTGGTCCAATCGCAGCGCCAAGGACTCGCTCGATCTCGTGATGTTCGAGACGCGCGGCAACGCGTGAATTCAGTTCGCCGCGCGCGGCGCCTTGCCGAGCGCGGCGGCGCGCGGATAGTTGCTGTCGAGCTCGATCGGCTCGAGCCGCCGTCCGGCGAGGGTCTGGACTTCGGTCACGAAGATGCGGTCGTTGGGGTCGACGACGCCGAGGTCGACGTCGCGATCCGGCAGCACGGCGAACATGCGCCGCGCGATCGACACCATGACCAATCCGCGCCGCGTCGCCGCCGCCCAGCGCTCGAGACTCGAATAGAAAGGTTCGCGCCGCCGGGCGTCCGGACGCTGCGGATCGACATTGACCGAGAGCCGGTCGACGCCGGCTACGCGCGAGAGCACGATGTACGACCGCTCCGGCTTCCGCTCCTCGCCGAACTGCGGATTGACGAGATATTCGCAGGCGAAGGCGTCGCACTCGCCGGGTTTCGCAGCGTGGATCTTGCAGCCGGCGCCGGGCGCGCAGTGGCGGCGCCAAACGCCGACCGGTTTCCCGAGCGCCGCGATCTCCAACAGCCTGCAGCAAAGCGTGCAGGTTCCGCAGGCCCGCGGCGCCGCGTTTTCGCTCATCGTCAAACGCCTCGTCGACCCAAAATCTGCGCGCACGCCGCGATGAGCCTGCCGATCTCATCCTCGGTCCCGACCGTGATGCGCAGATAGTCGGCAATGCGCGGCTTGTCGAAATGGCGCACCAGCACCGCCCGTTCGCGCAGCGCCTTCGCCCAGTCGGCGCCAGAGAGCGCGCCGTGGCGGGCGAACACGAAATTGGCCGCCGAGGGCAGCACGTCGAAACCCAACCGTTCGAGCCCCGCGATCATCATTTTCCGCCCGCGCAGCACGTCGGCGAGCCGAGCTCGAAAATAGGCGTCGTCGCGCACCGAAGCAACGGCGCCGGCCTGCGCCGGCCGGCCGAGCGGGTAGGAGTTGAAGCTGTCTTTGACCCGCGTCAGCGCCTCGATGAGACCGGCGTCGCCGATCGCATAGCCGACACGCAAGCCGGCGAGCGCCCGCGATTTCGACATCGTGCGCACCACCAGCAGGTTGGGCCGGCCCTTCAGCAGCGAAAGCGCGCTTTCGCCGCCGAAATCGACATAGGCCTCGTCGATGACCACGGGAATGTCGCGATGCTCGTCGACGAGCCGCTCCACCTCCGCGCGCGGTAGCGCGATGCCGGTCGGCGCGTTGGGATTGGCGATGATGATCGCGCCGGCCTCACGGCGATAGCCGTCGACTTTTATGCGCATGGCTTCATCGAGCGGCGCGGTCTCGAAGGCGACGCCATGGAGGGCGGCATACACTGTATAAAAGCTGTAGGTGATATCGGGAAACAGCAGCGGCTTCTCGTGCTTAAAGAGCGCCGCGAACGTATGCGCGAGCACCTCGTCGGAGCCGTTGCCGACGAACACCTCGTTGGCGGCAACGCCGTGATAGGCGGCAAGCGTCTCCCTGAGCTCGGTGGCCTCCGGATCGGGATAGAGCCGCAGCGTGTCGGCGGCGGCGGCGCGGATCGCCTCCAGCGCCGCGGGCGACGGCCCGT
>JBKQKS010000336.1:0-3569 GCA_052147395.1 Roseiarcus sp. | reverse complement strand
GAAGGCTTCGGCCGCTTCGAAGTTGCGGCCTCTGAAAAACGTGACGAAGGTCTTGAACATGGGCGTCTCCGTGGTAGGAATGAACGGGGTTCACAAAATCGGGTATAGTTCATCTCTGAACGATGTTCAAGCACAATTTGAACGCCGTTCAAAATAACGGATCAGAAATGGGTGAAGTGGTTGACAAATCCTCGAGGCCGCAAAATCGCGAGGAGTTGCACGAGGCGCTGATCGCGGCGGCGACGCGCGTCATCGCCGAGGGCGGCTACCGCGCGCTGAGGGCGCGCGATCTCGCGGCCGAGGTCGGTTGCGCCGTCGGCTCGATCTACAACGTCTTTCCCGACATCGACGCTTTGATCCTGGGGGTGAAGGCTCGGACGCTCGACCGCCTGGAGGCTCGGGTGCTCGCTCGGCTCGGGCCGTTCGAGGCGGCGAGCCCACGAGAGGCGGAAGCGCGCTTTCTCGCGCTCTCCGAGGTCTATCTCGAGTTCGCCCACGACAACTGGCAATTGTGGTCGTCGGCGTTCGAACATGCGAGCCCGGACGGGCCCGCGTTGAGCGCCTATATGCTGCGGCTCGACGCGATCCTCACCAACATCGAGCGGCCGCTCGGCGCGCTGCTGCCCGGGCTCGACAGCGACAAACGCCGCCTGCTCGCGCGCGGCCTGTTCGGCTCGGTGCACGGCGTCGTCTCGCTCGGGCTATACGAGAAGCTCGGGGCGATCTCCCTCGACGATTTGCGCTGGCAGGTGCGTACGGTGTTCTCGGCGACCCTCGAGGGGCTTCTCGCGGCGCATGGCGGCGCGGAGTCGGAAGCGAAATAAAACATCGCTTGCGATTGAACCTCGCGAGTTTCCCCGGCGACCAACGGGCGAGCCCATTGGCGGCCCGAGGCTGCCCTCTCATCGCCCGCCGCGGCCTTGGCGGCGCACCCGCTGGGACGCCGCAAAGCTCCGATTGCGGCTGCCGCGTCCGGACGGTCGCGCCGTCGGCAACCCTTCTGTCCCCGAACTGCCGACGGCGCGTCTTTTTTCGCCCGGGCCCCGCGCGCGTCCCGGAGCCTTTTCACGTCTCGCCCCGATCGGCCTCTCGAAAATCTCAAAAAAGGTTGTGAACCGGCCGCGCCGTCGCTGCGACCAACGGATGTCGGGGCGGACGACCCACCGCTCCCAAGCACCTGAGGAAACTTCCATGCGCGCTTCCGTCAAATCCGCTCTCGTCGGTTTCGCCGCTCTCGCTTCCGTCGCCGCCGGCGTCGGCTCGGCTCAGGCTAAAATGCCTCACCCGCCTTTCTGGGGCCCCGGCCTGGTCATCGGCCTCGCCGGCGCGGCGATCGCCGCCGATGTCGCCGCCCAGGACTGCTGGCGCTGGCAGCCGGTCTACGACGCTTACGGCAATTACATCGGTCGGCGCCGCGTCAACGTCTGCGAATGAACGTTGCCGGTCGAAGCAGGGGGTCGGCGCCTGCTCCCACCGCCGACTCCGCTGCGAAAAAAGGCCCCGGCCGCCGCCGGGGCCTTTTTCTCGTCGTTGACAACGTGCTCGGGCTATAGCTCAACGAACTCCGGTTTCTCGCTGGAGGTCTTGCCATGCCGCGTTCGGCCCTCGCGCTCGCCGCGCTCGCTGCGCTGATGGGTGGCGCCGGAGTCGCTCTCGCCGCTCTCGCCGCGCACCGCAACGGCGGCGACCTCGGCCGAACCGCCGCCGAATTCCTCATTCTCCACGCCGCAGCGTTGGTTGGCGTGACGGCTCACGCCGCGCGCGCGCCCCGCGCATTGCTGTTCGCCGGCGCGGGCCTCGCGCTCGGAACGATGCTGTTCGCCGGCGATTTGAGCTCGCGGGCGTTCGCCGGCGGACGACTGTTTCCGTTCGCCGCGCCGACAGGCGGCTCGCTGATGATCATCTCCTGGCTGGCGCTGGCGGCAATATTCGCCGCCGGGCTCCGCGGTCGGCGAACCTCCGGCGGCTGAGGCCGGACCTCAGCCTTGGTGGGCCTGCTCGTAATGGCCTTCGGGAGCGTGTCCCTCGTGCCCATGCTCCTCATGGGGCGGGGCGCCCTCGTGCGCCGCGCCCTCGTGCGTCTCAGCGGCGGCTTCAGGCCCGCTCGCCGGCGCCGCGGCCTCCAGATGCGGTGGCGGCGCGATGAGCTCTTCGATCAGCGCGATCACTTTCTCCTTCAGCGAGGTCGCCGCGTCGCCGCGGCCCGCGTAATAGGCTTCGCGCAGCGAGGCGGCGAGGGCTTGCTGAGCCTTGGCGATGATGGGGTCGACTGACATCGGCGTCACTCCGTGTACGTTGGAATCTTTAGCTATTTTTTTCGCCGCGGAAGAGGTCGTCCGGATCCCCGGCCGCGCGCTCGCCAGTTTAGCAGAGCCGTGACGGGGAAAATATGCGGCCGTCCCCGGCGCGTCGACATTTGATCTTGAATTTTGCCGGCTGCGAGCGCGTCGAGATACCCGGCGTCCGTGCGGCGGGCGCTCGGTTGCGTGCTTCGCGATCGGCTTGCTCCCGCTGCTGCTACACCGCCAGATGGGACACGATCGGCGAATCTCGCAATTCGGCCATGGTCAGCGGCTTTCGGCGGCCGTTCCCACGTGCGCGAACATGCCGAGCCGCAGCCAGGAAGGGAATTGTTGTCGCAGATTGCTCGGGCCATACAGATCGATCGCGCCGTCCCTGATCTTGTCCGCGAGGGCCGAGTCGCCGTTCCAGACTTTCGTCATGGTTCGGACGTCGGTCGTTATGAACAAGTCGACCTCGAATCCGGGGTCCGCAACACAAAGCTCCACACCGTCCGGCGAACCCACCAGCCAATACGACGCCTTTTCGCGCGGCGCGTCGGTGAACACGAAGCATAAGCAAATTCGCGTCGGCGGAAGCTTCTCCAAAGCGATGCGCCGTCTCATGTCCCACATCAGGAGGTCGGGGTCGAAATCGTTGTCGTTCAACCGCCCTCGCGCCCACCTTTGCCCCCAAACCCCGAGCATTTCGACGACAGGCTTCAGCTCCCATCCGGCCGCGGTGAGCTGATAACCGCCCGTCGTCTCGACACGTTCGACGATCCCCTCGCCTTCCAGGAAACTCAGCCGCTTCGATAGCAGCGACGGCGAAATCCGAGGGACGCCGCGCTGGATTTCGTTGAACCGGGATGAGCCGCAAATCAATTCGCGCATGATCAACAGCGTCCATCTTTCGCCCACGATCTCGAGCGCCTTGGCGATGGAACAGAACTGTCCGTAGGATTTCATGCTCCGGATTGTACCGCGTTTCGGCCGAAAACGCACTACAGATTCAGGAGTAGCCAACCCACGAGGGACATGGTTAGCTCGCGACAACGAGCCGACAAGTCGTTCGCAGGCTCGAGGGCGCATCGAACCCAGAGCGCACAGTCATGGGGTCCATAGAGCAGCAAGTCGCCGGACATTACACCCACGGGTCACTGGAAGGCGCGATCCTCGCCGGCCTCGCGCAACTCGAGAGATCGTCCGACGCGGCGGAGATCGACCAGCTCGCGAGCGTGGATGAGTTTCACATGGGCGGGCGCGCCGCAACCATCGCGGTCGCCGAGC
>JBKQKS010000335.1:0-29909 GCA_052147395.1 Roseiarcus sp. | reverse complement strand
CCCCCGCCCCGCGACACGTGATAGGCCATGAACGTCTCCTCAGGCCAACTTGCCGCCGGAGTGATGCCAGGCGATGAGGCCGCCACGGTAGTGGCGCGCGTTGGCGTGGCCGGCGGCGCGGGCGCGGGCGAGCGCGCTCGCCGAGCGCACCCCGGAGTGGCAGATCAGCACGATCTGCTTACCGTGCGGCAGCCGCGCGGGATCGAAGCGCGACAGCGGCATGTTGTGCGAGCCCGGCACATGGCCGCGGGAGAATTCATGGGGCTCGCGCACGTCGATCAACACGCACGCCTTCTCCGCCACGGCCGTCGACAATTCGTCGTGGGCAATCTCGTCGGCGCTGCGGTCGCCGCCGCGGAACATATCGAAGAAACCCATCTCCTAACTCCTTCAGCTCTGAGAGGCCGCATTCGCCTTGGCTTCGGCGAATTGCGTGGCGGCGCCGAGCGCATGGCTCGCATACATCGCCGAGGGCCCTGCCCCCATGTAGATAGCCATGCCCAAGGTTTCCAGAATCTCGTCGCGCGTCGCGCCGCGCTCGACCGCCGCCTTGGCGTGCAAGGCGACGCAATCGTCGCAGCGAATGGCCACCGAGATGCCGAGCGCGATGAGCTCCTTGGTCTTGGTGTCGAGGGCGCCGGGCTTCAGCGCCGCCTGGGCGATGGCGCCGAAAGCCTTCATCACGTCGGGTGCTCCGCCGCGCAGGTGCTTCAGCTCCCCGCTCAGCATTTGGGCGAAATCGGGCCAATTCGTCGGATCCATGTCATGCTCCTCGTCGAGTTGTATTCGAAGCGGATTTCGGCTCGTCGTCACGCAGCCAGACGTAGATCGCGGGGATCACCAGCAGCGTCAGCGCCGTGGACGAGGCGAGACCGAACACTAGCGAAATTGCCAGACCTTGGAAGATCGGATCGGCGAGTATGAAGGCCGCGCCGATCATTGCCGCGGCGGCGGTGAGCACGATCGGCTTGAACCGCGTCGCGCCAGCTTCGATCAGCGCCGGCCGCAACGCAATGCCCTGCTCCCGCCGCGCGCGGATGAAGTCGACGAGCAGGATCGAGTTGCGCACGATGATGCCGGCGAGCGCGACGAAGCCGATCATCGAGGTCGCGGTGAACGGCGCGCCGAGCGCCCAGTGTCCGAGCACGATGCCGATGAGGGTCAACGGAATCGGCGTCAGCACCACCAGCGGCAATTTGAACGAGCCGAATTGGCCGACGACCAGCAGATAGATGGCGAGAATGGCGACGGCGAACGCCGCGCCCATGTCGCGGAACGTGACATAGGTCACCTCCCATTCGCCGTCCCATAGCAGCGTCGGCGTCGATTCGTCGAGCGGCTGGCCGTGGAAGGCGACGTTCGGCTTCGGCGTCGAGCCCCACTCGATCTTGTTCAGGGCGTCGTCGACGGCGAGCATGCCGTAGATCGGCGCTTCATAGCGCCCGGCGAGTTCCCCCGTCACCATTTCGGCGAAGCGCCCGTTGTGGCGGAAGATCGGATAGGAGCTCGTCTCGTGCTTCGCGGTCACGACGTCGCCGAGCTCGACATTGGCGCCCTGGCGCGGCGTGCCGCCGGCCGGCAGCGGCGTCGACATCAGCCGCTGGTCGAGCGTCATCTCGCTCTTGGGCAGCGCGACTTCGATCAGGATCGGCTCGAGGCCGCTGCCGCGCTGCGAATAGCCGACGGGCGCGCCGCCGATCAGCGCGCCGAGCGTGTCGTAGACCGCCTGCTCCTCGACGCCGTGGAATTCGAGCGCCTGCTGGTTGATCGCGAAACGCAGCCGCTCGGAGGGCGTTCCAAAGCTGTCGTCGGTGTCGACGATATAGTCCACGCTCTCGAACGCCTCGCGCACCTTGGCGGCGACGGCGCGCCGCGTCTCGGCGTCGGGTCCGTAGATTTCCGCGAGCAGCGTCGACAGCACCGGCGGTCCCGGCGGCGTTTCCACCACTTTGAGCGAGGCATGCGGCGGCAGCGGCAGGCTCGCGAGACGCTTGCGGATATCGAGGGCGATCGCGTGGCTCGCCCGGTTGCGATCGTCCTTGGGCGTCAGGTTGATCGAGAGATCGCCCATCTGAGGCTCGTTGCGCAGGTAGTAATGGCGCACGAGGCCGTTGAAGTCGAAGGGCGACGCCGTGCCGGCATAGGCCTGGATCGAGACGAGCTCGGGCAGATCCTTCAGCCGCTCGGCCGCCGCCATCAGCGCGCGGTCGGTGTCTTCGACGGTCGCGCCGTGCGGCAGGTCGAGCACGACCTGGATTTCCGACTTGTTGTCGAACGGCAGCAATTTGACGACGACGTCCTTGGTCGCGAACAGCACGCATACCGCGACGGTCGCGCCGCCGACCGCGAGCAGGAACAGTTTCGAGCGCCAGCGGCCAGTGAGCAGCGGCGTCGCGACGCGGATGTAGAACCGCCCCATGGCGCCGATGCCGTGATCGTGACCGGCGCCGCCGGGACCGCCGGGACCGCTCTCGAAGCGCTTGCGCGCGAGCCTCAGCAGCAGCCAGGGCGTCACGACGACGGCGACGAAGAACGAGAACAGCATCGCCATCGACGCATTGGCCGGGATCGGGCTCATGTAAGGCCCCATCAGGCCGCCCACGAACATCATCGGCAGCAGCGCCGCGACGATCGCCAGCGTCGCGATGACGGTGGGATTGCCGACCTCCGCCACCGCCTCGATGGCGGTCTCGACGAGCCCGCGTGTCCCCCGCGCATGCCAGTGGCGCACGATGTTCTCGACGACGACGATCGCGTCGTCGACGAGAATGCCGATCGAGAAGATCAGCGCGAACAGGCTCACCCGGTTGATGGTGTAGCCCATCATCCACGACGCGAACAGGGTGAGCAGAATGGTGGTCGGGATGATGATGAAGGTGACGACGCCCTCGCGCCAGCCGATGGTCAGGGTGATGAGGATGACGATCGAGACGGTGGCGAGCGCGAGGTGGAACAGCAGCTCGTTCGCCTTCTCGTTCGCGGTCTCGCCATAGTCGCGGGTCACCTGCACATCGAGGCCATGGGGCACGACGCGCCCCTCGATCGTGTGCAGCCGCGTCAGGATGTCGCCGGCGACCCTGACCGCGTTCTCGCCCTTGCGCTTGGCGATCGCGAGGCTCACCGCCGGGCGGCGGTTCAATTTGCCGTCGGCGTCGCGGTCAAAAGTCCAGGCGCGATGGTCGACCTCGGCCGAGCCGACGACGACTTTGGCGATGTCCTCGACATAGACCGGCCGGCCGTCGCGGGTGGTGATCAGCAGCAGCCCGATGTCGGGCGCGCCCTGCAGCGTCTGTCCGGCGTCGACCGGCAGCGAGCGCCCGTCGACGCGGAAGGCGCCGGCGAAGAACGCGCGGTTGGCGTTCTCAACCTTGCTGATCAGCTGCTCGAGGGTCACGCCGTAGAGCGTGAGCTTCTCCGGATCGGGCTCGACGCGGATCTGGCTCGGCGCGCCGCCGACGATGAAGGTCTCGCCGACTCCGTTGACCTTGGTGAGCTCGTGCTGCAGCTCCTCGGCCACCTGATAGAGGCCGTTGTCGGTCCACTCGCCCGACTTGTCGGCCTTGGCCGAGAGCGTGAGCACCAGGATCGGCACGTCGTTGACGCCGCGCCCGATCACCAGCGGTTCGGGAATGCCCCTGGGGATGCGGTCCATCGCCGCGCGCAGCTTCTCGTGCACACGCAGGATCGCGGTGTCTTCGTCCGTGCCGACGAAGAACCTGGCGGTGACCACCACCTCATCGTCCTGCGTCTGGGAATAGACGTGCTCGACGCCGTCGATGCCCTTGACGATGTCTTCGAGCGGCCGGGTGATGAGCTCGACCGCCTCATCGGCCCGGTAGCCGTTGGCCGACACCGTGATGTCGACCAGCGGCACGCTGATCTGCGGCTCTTCCTCGCGCGGTAGCGAGACCACGGCGAGCGCGCCGGCGATGAGCGCCGCGATCAGCAGCAGCGGGGTGAGCGGCGAATTGATGAAGGCGCGCGTGAGAATGCCGGAAAGGCCGAGCTTCACGGCTTCACCAGCGCGTCGCCGTCGTTCAAGCCGGCCAGGATCTCCACCATCGCGTGGCCGCCCTCGTCATGCGTTTCGCCCGGCTGCACCACAATCTCGTCGCCATTCTGCAGCCGCACGTAGTTCACCGCGGCGCGGCGATAGACGTATTCGGCGGGAACCAGCATCGTCGCGCGCTTGCCGGCGTCGATGTAGACCAGCGTGCGTTCGCCGACGAAATAGTCGCCGAGGCCGCCGACTGCGACGTCGGCGATCACGCGGCCGCCCTGGATCTCGGGATAGACGATGCGTACGACGCCCGCGCCGGTCGCCTGGCCGCGGTCCTCATCGAGTCCGCGGGCGCCAATGAGAACCTTGTCGCCGGCGCGAATGAACCGAGCGTGGCGCTCCGGCAATTCCAGGCGCAGGATGTATTGGCCTTCGGCGATTGTGGCGATGGGTTCGCCGGGCAGCACGACGCGGCCGACCGATACGGGCACAGTGAGAACGCGGCCCGCGCCGGGCGCGATCACCGCGCCTTCGCTCGCCTGCTGGGCAATCACGTCGCGGTCGCTCTTCATCGCGGCGAGATTGCGCTCGGCGACTTCGAGATTGGTCCTGGCCTGATCGAGCTGGCTCTGTGCGCCGACGCCGCGCTTCATGAGCTCCTCGGCGCGATCGAAATCGGTTTGCGCCTGGTCGCGCTGCGACTGCTGGGAGGCGATGCGGGCGTCGAGAGCCTGGATCTGCAGGGCGAGCTTGGCGTCGGCGACCCGAGCGATGACATCGCCGGCGGCGACGTTGTCGCCTTCCTCGACCGTGAGCGTGGCGATGGTCCCGCCGATCCGGGCGCGCGCGAGGAGTTGATGGATCGGCTCCACGGCGCCGATCACCGCCTTGCGATCGACGATATCGGAGGCATGGACGACGAACGGCTCCGCCGCGAGCGCCGAGCCCGCGGCGACGAATGTGAACAACAGCGTCGACAGTAGTCGCATGAATCTCTGCTCCAAAACATGCTTGACCTATATATCAGCATATGCTAATTCAGCAAGTATGAATTTAGAGGCTCTGCAAATAAACGCGAGCGCCGCCGAGGGCTTGCTCAAGGCGATGGCCAACCAGGCCCGCCTGATGATCCTGTGCGAGTTGCTGCAAGGCGAGCGCACGGTGACCGAGCTGCACAACGCCGTGCGCCTAAGCATGTCGGCCGTCTCTCAGCACTTGGCGAAGCTGCGCGAAGAGAATATCGTCGCGACGCGTAGAGAATCCCAAACGATATACTATTCCCTCGCTGGCGTCGCCGTCGAGAAGATGCTGGCGACGCTGCACGAGATCTATTGCGGGCCGACAGGAATAGGAAAGCTTCACCCGCAGAGGCGAGGATACAATGACGTTGCATAGAGCGGTGCTGGCGTTCGCGGGACTGGTGGTTCTGATTTCCGTCGCCCTCGGGTATTTCGGCGCGCCGTGGTGGTTCCTGTTGACCGCCTTCGCCGGGTTCAACATGATCCAGTCCGCCTCCACCGGCTTCTGCCCCGCGGCGATCGTATTCGAGCGCTTGGGCGTCGAGCGCGGCGCGGCTTTCTCGTGACCTCGGTCCGGTCGGCTCTCCGATGCGGTCTTCGCAGCGGTGGGCCACCGGCGCCTCCGCGTCGCAACCGATCGGCCCGCGCCGAGTGCGCAGCCGACGACGCTCGTCGCGGGCGCCGGGTCCGCCGGCCGGCGTATCGTCGCGCGCGATGTAGCCATCGAGTCGTTGGCGCCAGCGACCTTTTGACGCCGTGCAAACATCCATTCACAAATTTATATATGTTAATCCTCGAAGATGGCGCCGGGAAGCGAGATCGTCGTGAGCTCTGACCGATCTGTTCTCGTTCTGGGGTTGGGGAACATCTTGCTGTCCGACGATGGCGTCGGCGTCCATGTCGTGCGCCGGCTCGAAGATGTCGACGACGTCGTTTGCCGCGATGGCGGCACGCTGGGCTTGGCGCTGCTCCCGGAAATCGAGGCCGCCCGAGGCTTGATCGTCGTCGATGCGGCGCGGTTCGGCGAGGCGCCCGGCGCCGTCAGAGTGTTCGAGGGCGCCGAGTTCGATGCGCGCCTCGGCGTTTCCCGCGCCTCCGTCCACGAACTGGCGCTGGCCGATCTGATGGACGCGGCGCGGCTGACGGGCTCAGGGCTCGCCAATCGCGCGCTCGTCGGAATCGAGCCCGAATCGATCGCGTGGGGCATCACACCCACGGCGGCGGTCGCCGCCGCCGCGCCGGCCGCTCTACGCGCGGTCAGGGATATCATCGAAAGGTGGCGGTCATGAACGAAGAGTTCTTGCAGCGCGCAGGCCCTGGCGCGTCCTCGCCGACGCTCGGCGAGATGCTGCGCGCGAGGGGAATTTCGCGACGCGCGCTGCTGCGATACGCCATTGCGCTCGGCGGGCTGATGGCGCTGCCGCCGACGGCGGTCGCCGCCCTGGCGGAGGGGCTGGCGGCGGCGCGGCGACAGTCGATCATCTGGCTGTCGTTCCAGGAATGCACCGGCTGCACCGAGTCTTTCACCCGCTCGTTCTCGCCGACGCTCGAGAGCCTCATCTTCGATCTGATTTCGCTCGACTATCATCATACGCTGCAGGCGGCGTCCGGCGTCGCGGCGGAACAGGCGCGTCGGGCGGCGATGGCGGAGAACAAAGGCAAATACGTCGTCGTGGTCGACGGCGCCGTCCCGGCTGCCGACGGCGGCGTCTATTCCACCATCGCCGGGGTTTCGAATCTCGATATGCTGCGGGAGACGGTGGGGGACTGCGCGGCGGTGGTGGCGGTCGGAACCTGCGCCGCCTTCGGCGGCATTCCCAAGGCCAGTCCCAATCCGACCGGAGCGGTCGCGATCAGCGAGCTCGTGACCGACAAGCCCGTCATCAACATTCCCGGCTGTCCGCCGATCGCCGAGGCGATGACCGGAACGCTCGCCTATCTCGTCTCGTTCGGCGCGCCGCCGGAGCTCGACGGCAACGGCCGACCCAAGGCGTTCTACGGCGAGACGATCCACGACCGTTGCTATCGCCGGCCGTTCTACGAGCGCGGCCTGTTTGCCGACGCCTTCGACGATGAAGGGGCGCGGGCCGGCTACTGCCTCTACAAGGTCGGTTGCAAGGGGCCGATCACGTACAATTCCTGTGCGACGCTGAAGTGGAACGGCGGCGTATCGTTCCCGATCCAGTCCGGACACGGTTGCCTCGGCTGCTCCGAGCCCGATTTCTGGGACCGCGGCGACTTCTATGCGCCGCTGTCGGCGCCGGCGCGTTCGGTCGGGGGCCCAATGGCGCGCGCCGCGATCGCCGGCGCGGCGCTCGGCGTCGGCGCGGCCTGGCTCGCGCGCCAACGCATGAAGCCCAAGACCCCCGCGAAAGGAGACAAAGCATGACCTTGCTCGATTTCGCCCGCGGGCCGGCGCTCGAGGCCTCCTTGATCGTGTTCGCTCTCGGCGTCGTCTGGCGTCTCGTCGGAGTGCTGGCGCTCCCGTGGCGGCACGTTACCGGCGAGCCGCGAGCCGGCGCGCCGAGCGCGCTCGGCGCCTGGTTCGGCGCGGAAATCTCGAAGTTATGGCTCCATACGCCGTTCCGCCGATCGGGCGTCTTCCCGATCGTGAATGGCTACGTGTTCCACATCGGCCTCGCCATCGTGGTGTTCGGCTTCGCCCCGCACGTGCTGGTGATCAAGAGCCTGACCGGGCTTTCCTGGCCGGCGCTGCCGAGCAACATCGTGGCGCTGGTCGCCGTGGTGACCGCGGCGTCGCTGATCGCGGCAATGGCGCGCCGGCTGACCAGCCCGGTGGTCCGGCTGATCTCCCGCCCCGACGACTATGTGAGCTGGATCGTCACGTTTCTTCCCTTGCTCACCGGATTGTTGGCGACGCTGCATTTGGGCGCGCGCTACGAGACGCTGCTGGCGCTGCACATGCTTAGCGTATGCGCGTTCTTCGTCTGGTTCCCGTTCGGGCGTCTGATGCACGCGTTCATGTTCTTCATATCGCGCGGCGTGACCGGCGTGCGACTCGGCCGCAGGGGGGCGCCGGTATGACCGGGAAGACGACCGCCCTCGGCGTCCCCTACGACGCGCAAGGCGAAGTGAGCGAGGCCCAACGTCGTCATGCCGCGATGGACGGATTCTTGCGCGAGTACGGCGTGGTCGCCGCCTCGCATCTCGAATCCTGCGTCCGCTGCGGGATCTGCGCCGACGCCTGCCATTTCTATGTCGCGACCGGGGAGCCGGCCTATACGCCGATCAACAAGCTCACGCCGTTCGAACAGGCTTATCATCGCAACGTCGGCCCCTTCGCGCCGGTCTATCGCTGGCTGAAGCTGACGCCACGGGTGACGGCGGAAGAGTTGGAGACGTGGGAGCGGTTGCTGTTCGACGCCTGCACGCTGTGCGGGCGCTGCACGCTGGCCTGTCCGATGGGCATCGACATCGCCGAGCTGATCAAGGAAGCGCGCCATGGCATGTTCCAGGCCGGGCTGATCCCGGATCGCCTGCAACTGATGGACCGCACCGCCAAGGCCTGGAGCAGCCCGGCCACCCCGGCGGAGGACTTTCCCGACATCATTCGCGAGGCCGGCGAGCAATATGGCGTCGAGATGCGCGTCGACCTCGAGAAGGCCGACTATCTCGTCACCGTCGCGCCCGCGGAGCTCACCGATCACACCAAGGCGCTCGCCGACATAGCCAAGATTCTGACAAAAATCGGCGCGAGCTGGACCTATCACTCCGAGGGCTTCGAGGCTTCGAACATCGGCTACATCAACGGCGACGTCGAACTGCAGCAGAAGATGACGCGCAAGATCATCGACACCGCCGTCAAGATCGGCGCGCATACGCTGATCCTGCCCGAATGCGGCCACGCCTATGGCGCGGCGCGCTGGGAGGCGGCGCGCTGGTACCGGGGCAAGGTCCCGGTGCGCGTGATCCACATGACTGAGTTCCTCGACGAAACGATCGCCAGCGGCAAGCTCGAGCTGAAGCCGATCGGCCAGAGCGCGTCGTTCCATGATCCCTGCCAGCTCGTGCGCCGCGGCGGCGTCACCGAGGCGCCGCGACGGATCATGAAGGCGCTCGGCTTCGAGATGAAGGAGCTGGCGAACTCCGGCTCGCTCACCTGGTGTTGCGGTGGAGGCGGGGGCGTGGTGTCCAATACCCGCGCCGATCCGATCCGCTTCAAGGCGTTCCAGTTGAAGCAGCACGAAGTCGATGCCGCGGGGGCCGATCGCTTCGTCACCGCTTGCGGCCAATGCCGCATCACGCTGACCCAGGGCGCCAAACACTTCAAATGGGACCGCAAGGTCGAAAGCCTGCTGGAGCTGGTCGCCGACAACCTGGCAGACTGACGCGCGCCCGCGCTCGAATACTCCGGAGTTGAAAACCGTCATGACAAGCCGCGTCGTCGTCGATCCCATCACCCGCATCGAGGGCCATCTGCGCATCGAGGCGGACACCGACGAGTCCGGCGCCATCACGGCCGCCTATTCCTCGGGCACCATGGTGCGCGGCATCGAAATCGTGCTGCGCGGCCGCGATCCGCGCGAAGCCTGGGTGTTCGCGCAGCGCATCTGCGGCGTGTGCACGCTGGTGCATGGGCTCGCGTCGGTGCGCGCCGTCGAGAACGCGCTGCGCTACGAGATCCCGGTCAACGCCCAATTGATCCGCAATCTGATGATCGCCGCGCAATACGTGCACGATCACGTGATGCACTTCTACTATCTGCACGCGCTCGACTGGGTCGACGTCGTCTCGGCATTGAAGGCCGACCCCAAGGCGACCTCGGCGCTCGCGCAGTCGATCTCGTCCTATGCCAAGTCGAGCCCCGGCTATTTCGCAGACGCGCAGACGAAACTGAAGCGCTTCGTCGAAGGCGGCCAGCTCGGCATTTTCGCTCGAGGGTTCTGGGGCCATCCCGAATACAAGCTGCCGCCGGAAGCCAATCTCATGGCCGTCGCCCATTATCTCGACGCGCTCGCTTGGCAGCGCGAGGTCGTCAAACTGCACGCCATCTTCGGCGGCAAGAACCCACACCCCAACTTCCTGGTCGGCGGCGCGCCGTCGCCGATCTCGGCGGCGCCTGACGCCAGCGGCGCTGCGGTCACCAGCGTCAATGTCGTCACCTTGGCCGCGGTTGGCGACATCATTGCCAAAATGCGCGCCTTCGTCGACGAGGTCTATCTGCCCGACACGCTCGCCGTCGCGGGATTCTACAAGGACTGGTTCGCGCGCGGCGAGGGCCTCGGCAATTTCATGACCTATGGCGAGTTCCCGTTCGCCGGCGACAACGATGCGACGAAACGTCTCATTCCGGCCGGCGTAATTCTCAACCGCGATCTGAGCCATATCGAGCCGGTGAACCTCGACGACCCCGCCCAGGTCCAAGAGTTCGTGTCGCATTCCTGGTACGAATATTCGGGCGGCCGCAACGCCGGTCTGCACCCCTACGACGGCGAGACCAAGCTCGCCTATAGCGGCCCCAAGCCGCCCTATGACCATCTCGACATCGACGGCGGCTATAGCTGGCTCAAGGCGCCGCGCTGGCGCGGCAAGGCGGTGGAGGTCGGCCCGCTGGCGCGCGTGCTGATGCTTTACGCGACCGGCCACGAACAAACGAAGGCGCTCGCCGGGCAGGCGCTGAAAATGCTCGATCTGCCGCTCACGGCGATGTTCTCGACCCTAGGCCGCACCGCGGCGCGCACGCTGGAGACCAAGATCATCGCCGACGCGATGCCGGGATGGCTAGACGCGCTCGTCGCCAACATCAAGTCGGGCAACGTCGCCGTGCACAATCCGGACAAGTGGGACCCTTCCACTTGGCCCCACGAAGCGCGCGGCGTCGGTTTCATGGAGGCGCCGCGCGGCGGCCTCGCGCACTGGATCGTGATCCGCGACGGCCGCATCGCCAATTATCAGGCGGTCGTGCCTTCAACCTGGAACGCCGGCCCGCGCGATCCCTCGGGCCAGCCCGGCGCCTACGAAGCGGCGCTCGCCGATCGCCATCGGCTCGCGGTCGCCGGCCAGCCGCTCGAGATCCAGCGCACCATCCACTCGTTCGATCCGTGCATCGCCTGCGCGGTGCATGTCAACGACCCCGAAGGCGCGCCGATGGTCGAGTTCGAGGTGAAGTGAGTTAGCGGGCCGCCGCCGGGGCTCCCTCTCCCGCCCTCTCCTGAAAGGCAACCTTGTAGCCGGGGTCGCTGACCCCGGCAGCCGCCCGACGACCGCGGCTACAATTGGCGGTCTTTCATGTATCAAGGTGCGCGAAGCGGATGAGAACTCATCCTGAGCTCGTCGAAGGGGCGGGAGAGGGAGCCCCCGGCGCCGCCGCCCTGGCTCGAGCCCGGGAGAACGGCTCGAGCGGTGCTCACGCGTCCGTCTTCACCGCTTTCAGCTTGTCGATGCCGAGCACATTGAGCGCCATCGTCTCGTAGAACGGCTCGCTCTCGCCCTTGCGCATCTTGCGGATGAAGTATTTCTCGAAGCCGATCTTGGCCGCGTGCACCCACTTGCCCGAGGACGACCAGTTGACGTTGCGCGGCGGAATCTGCGGCTGAGCCACGAAAGCAACGCCCGAATCGCCGAAGTCGGCGAGGCAGACCGCGTTCCAGGTGCCCTGATGCGTCGGCTTCTGGCCGCGCAGGAGCTGGCCGATGTTGTGCGCCGTCGCCGTCACCATGCTCTCGATCATGAAGCCGGTCTTCGGCACGCCGCACGGCACCGGCGTCGGGCCGACCGGGGGAATGGCGACGCATACGCCGATCGAGAAGATGTTGGGATAGGTGGGGTTCTGCTGGTGCTTGTCGACGATGACGAACCCGCGCGGGTTGACGAGGCCCTCGATGCCGCGCAGCGGCTGAATTCCCCGGAACGCCGGCAGGATCATCGACAAGCCGAACGGCAACTCCTTGGTCGCCTTGATCGAACCGTCGTCGGCGATTTCCTCGACCGTCAGCTTGCCCTGTTCGACCTTCTTGATGCGCGCGCTGGTGAGCCACTTGACGTGGTGCTCGCGCATCTCGCTCTCGAGCAGGCCCTTCGTGTCGCCGACGCCGTCGAGGCCGAGATGGCCGATGTAGGGTTCGGCGGTGACGAAGGTCATCGGCACTTGATCGCGGATCTTGCGCCGGCGCAGCTCGGTCTCGAGGATGAACGTGAATTCGTAGGCCGGTCCGAAGCAGGACGCGCCCTGCGCAGCGCCGATGATGATCGGACCCGGCTTCTGACAAAACGTCTCGAATGCGACTGCGGCCTTCTCGGCGTGATCGATGTGGCAGATGGACTGCGTGAAGCCTTCGGGCCCCAATCCCTCGATCTCGTCGAACGCGAGCTCCGGGCCGGTCGCGATGATGAGGTAGTCGTACTCGAACTTCGTGCCGTCCTGGCACTCGATCGTATTCTCCTTCGGCGAGACCGTGGTCACCGGACAGGCCTTGAAATTGATTCCCTTGCGCGCCATGGTCGGCGCGAGGTCGACCTCCAGGTTCTCGCGCGTGCGCCAGCCGACCGGGACCCAAGGATTCGACGGCACGAAGTGATAGACCGGATCCTTGGTGACGACGGTGAGCGTATCCTCCCGCCGCAACTCCGCCTTCATCTCATAGGCCATCACGGCGCCGCCGAGGCCCGCGCCCATGATCACGATGTCCGCCATGACGTTTCCTCTAGTATCGGACGACGCGACGCCTTTTTCGCGCCGCTGTGCGGCGGCCGCAAAACTCCGTCGCAGACCCGAGTTTCGCCGCCCGATAGCTCCCGCACGCCAGGGCGCGCGAAGCGTCCCGGCGCGAGGCGCGAGCTCGCGATTCGGAGCAGCTCAGGCCGTACGCTTGATGAGGAAGTTATACGTGGAGCCGTCCTGCTTGGACTCCACGAGTTCGTTGCCCGTGGTGCGGCAGAACGCCTGGAAGTCGGCGACCGAGCCGGGGTCGGTGGCGAGGACGCGCAGGTTTCCGCCCATCGGCATATCTTTGAGCGCCTTTTTCGCCTTCAGGATCGGCAGCGGGCAGTTGAGGCCCTTGGCGTCGAGCAGCGTTTCGCTCATCTTCAGTCTCCGGATCTCGGGTTAGATGTAGAGGTTGATGTCCGACTTCAGGGCGTTTTCCATCCAGGTCGCCGCGCCGCCCAGCGTCGGTCCTTCGATCATGTCCGAGAGCTTGTACTCGAACAGATCCATGGTCATCTGGCAAGCGATCATGTTGATGTCGGACTCGATCGCCGCCATGCGCAGTTCCTCGATCGATGCGACGCCCTTCTTGGCGATCATGTTCTTCATGTACTTGCCGGTGAACGCGGTGACCCCGGGCATTACGGCGACGAGATTGGGCATGCCGACGTGCATGCCCATGACCGGCATCTTCATCGCCGCATTGCCGAGCGTATTGACTTCGAGGTCGAGCTTCTTGAGCAGCAGCGGCAGCCCGTAGAAGGTGAAGAACATCGTGACGTCGACGCCCATCGCCGCAGCGGTCGTGGCCAGGATGAAGGGCGGATAGGCCCAGTCCAGCGTGCCCTTGGTGACGATGATCGTCATTTTCTTGGCGTTGGCGATTTCGGACCCACTCATGGCATCCCCCCTTTCGAGTTCAGCATCGCGTGCCGCGCGGCGGTCGCCATCACTTATCCCGATAACTGAATATGTTGTCGCCTCGCCTGTCAAGACCTAAGCGACTTTATGACCGCTGCGCGCTCCCCTCAATAGCCGCCCTTGCGTCGGCTTTCCGCCACGCCGGCGATGCGGCCGCCCTGCTTGGAAGGATCGAGCGGAAACAGGTCGTAGAGCGCGCGCTGATCGACCTTCTCGCCCCATTTCTCGGACATCGCCTTCAAGATAACGCGAGTGTTTGGAGTGCTTTGATTGTTGTTGAAATATTCGTCGCGCAGAAAGTCTATCACATCCCAGTGCCGCGGCCCGAGTTCGATCCCGTCGAGCCCCGCAACGTGCTGGGCGAGTTCGCGGCTCCAATCGTCGGGGTCGACGAGATAGCCGTTCGCCGTCGTCTCGATTTCCCGGCCCTCGATGCTATAGCTCATGCCTGCCTCCTGATGGGGAGCGCGTGACGTTGCGCTCCCGTCGAATCCCACGCGCTCACACGTCGAGCGCCTCCTCGACCTGCGCAGTCCCATTTCCCGACGCTTCGCCCATGAGCTTGGCGCGAAGCGTCACTACGGTTCCGACGATGACGATCGCCGGCCCCTCTAGTTTTGCCGCCCGCGCCTTCTCGGCGAGCGTCGCCAGCGTCGCGACGACCACACGCTGATTGGGCCGCGTCGCATTATCGACGATCGCCGCCGGCATGTCGCGCGGCGCGCCACGACGGATGAATTCCTGCATCAGCGTCTCGAGCCGGCTCAAGCCCATGTAGATCGCCACCGTCTGATGGGGCTGAACGAGCGATTCCCAGTCGAGATCGACGACGCCGTCCTTGCCGTGTCCGGTGACGAACACGCACGCCTGCGCATGATCGCGATGGGTGAGCGGGATGCCCGCGTAGGCCGCAGCGCCCGTGGCGGCGGTCACGCCGGGGCAAACCTCGAAGGCGACGCCCTCAGCCGCCAGCGCCTCGATCTCCTCGCCGCCGCGTCCGAACATGAACGGATCGCCGCCCTTGAGCCGGAGCACCCGCTTGCCCTCGCGCGCCAGCCGCACCATCAGCGCCGAGATCTCGTGTTGCGGCAGTTCGTGCTGGTTCGGACGCTTGCCGACGAATAGGCGCTCGACGCGCTCCGGGACCAGCTTCATCACCGCCGAATCCGCCAGCCGGTCATAGAGCACGACGTCGGCTTCCTGCATCAGCTTCAGCGCTTTGAGCGTGATGAGATCGGGGTCCCCCGGGCCGGCCCCGACGATGAGCGCCTTGCCCGCCCGCGGCAACGGAGGCGCGACCGAGATCGCGGGGCGCGCGGCCAACGGCCGCTCGCGCACGGCGCGCACGAATTCGAGGAATTTTCCCGTCCAGCGGCAGCGCGACGTATCGCGCAAGTGGCTGAAGCTGGCAATCACCGACCCCACTCGTACACCGTCGCGCGCGCCATCGATGCCGAAGCCGCGCTTCACCCGATAGGCAAACGTCGCGTCTTCGGCAAGTCCTTCGAGCCGGGCGTAGTGGAACTCGTGGGCCGGGATCGGCTTTGTCGCTCTCTCGCCCCAGAAACTCGCGGGGCGCGGCTCCAGCGTCACCAGGCCACGGCCTTGCGGCGTCGTCCCCATGCGCGCCTCGGCGGGCACGGCGCCAACCATTTCACGGCGTTCGCCTTCGACGATGATCGCGCGCGACAAGTACATGAGGCCGCCGCATTCGGCGTAAGTCGGCAGGCCCGCGGCGATCGCGGCCCGGATATCCTCGCGCAGCGACGAGTTGGCCTCGAGCCGCGCGGCGTGGGTCTCGGGGAAACCGCCGCCGATGATGAGGCCATCGCAGGGCGGAAGACGAGTATCGACCAGCGCATCGAAGAACGCGAGTTCGGCGCCGTTGCGCTCCAACGCCTCGAAATCGTCGGGATAGTAGAAGCCGAACGCCGCATCGCGAGCCACCGCGATGCGCAGGTCCTTTGCGCGACGCCGCTCCGGCGTCGGGCGGCCCGGCGGCAGGTCGGCGGCTCGGGCGGCGATCGCGAGCAACCGTTCGATGTCGACGCCTCGCACGACCGCGCCCGCGGCCATGGCGACGATGGCGTCCGGGCGCGCCGTCTCGTGAGGCGTGGTGAGCCCGAGGTGGCGTTCGCGCACGCCGAGCCCTTCCGAACGCCCGACGGCGCCGAGCACGGGAATATCGGTATAACGCTCGATCGCCTGGCGGAGCTTGCCGACCTGACGCTCCGGGCCAACGCGATTGAGGATGACGCCGCCGATGTCGACCTTGGCGTCGAACTTCTGATAGCCGATGATGAGCGGCGCGACGCCGCGGGCGAGCCCTTCAGCGTCGATCACCAACACGACGGGCGAACGCGTCAGCTTGGCGAGCGCCGCGCTGGAGTCGCGTCCTTCGACGTCGACTCCGTCATGCAGTCCCTTGTTGCCCTCGATGAGCGCGATGTCGCCGCCCCGCGAGCGGGCGGTGAGCGTCGAGACGATTTCCGCCCGCGTCTGAGTATGGAAGTCGAGATTGTAGCACGGCTTTCCGCTCGCGCGCGCGTGCCACATCGGATCGATGTAGTCAGGCCCCTTCTTGAACGTCCTGACGTCGAGCCCGCGTGTGCAAAGCGCCGCCGCGAGGCCCATCGTGATCGTCGTCTTGCCCGACGATTTGTGCGCGGCCGAGAGGAGAAGGCGCGCCATCGTCACCCCGCCATGCTCGCCTTCGCCAGGACCGGCTCGCCCTTGGGCAGGAACGGCATCAGCCGGAACGCGAGCGCAGAAAGCAGCATGGCCAGCGACACCCCGCTGGCGCCGAGCAGAATCTCGGGCGGCGACGGCGTATAGTGAGCAATGGCGCCATCGAAGAACACGCTGGACACAACGCGGCCGGGGAAGATGTCGAGCGGATAGGCCTGGCCGCCGATGATGATCACATACATCTGGCTCAGGCCCCCGACGAGGAACAGCGTCGAGGCGACGATCAACCGGATGCGACCCGACGCGCCCATCCTGCGACCCCCCAACAGCACGATGAGCGGCGCGATCGACCCGATCGCGACCTGGCCGACCCAGAACACCAGCGGATACACGCCGCCGCTCCACAGCAGGAACAGCACCGCGCTGCGATGCGCGCTCTCATAGATTTTCGTGATGTCGGCGACGAAGGTCAAGTAGAGCACGGCAAGCGAAAACAATACCAGCAATCCGTCGAACTTACTGACCATTTCCGCCGTCATCATCTCTTCGCGCGTCGCCCGGCTCATGGTGATCAGCACGAGTACGGTGAACGCGAGGCCATAGAGGAACGAGGAGGCGATGAACAGGGGCGCGAGCACCGCCGCGTCGTAGGCCTCGCGCGCGATGAGAAAGCCGAAGATCGAGCCCGTGCCCGTCGTCAAGGCGAAACGCCAGGCGAAAGCGAACACCCCGACGACCTTGACGAGCCCCTCCGAACGGCTCGCCTGGCGGTCCATCATGGTGAACAGATAGGCGACGACGATGAGCGCGAATCCGGAATAGAGATAGATGTTCCAGGCGAAGATCGAGCGGAAATTATAGTGTGTCATCGCTACGAACACGCGTTCCGGCCTGCCGAGATCGAGCACCAACACCATCAGACCGCCGGCAAGCAGCGCGAGCGCGAGAACGCCGGAGAGCCGCGCATAAGGCTTGTAAGCGAAGCGGTTGAACACCGACGAAATCGAGGCGACGTTGAGCGCGCCCGAAGCCGAGACGATGAGGAACACCGCGAACACGTGCGGCGTGCCCCACACGATCTCATCGTTCATGCCGGTGACGATGTGTCCGTGCGACTCCATGTAGAGCGCGGAGAGCAGTCCGGCCGCGAGCACGACGGTGTTGATCGCCACCATGCTCCAGAGCATCGGGCTGTGATCCTCGAGCGTGCGGTACGCCAGTTTCGCCATGACGGGAACGAGCCCCTTCTCGATCACAGGTTTTCGTAGCGGACGCCGGGATCGAGCCCGAGGTCCGCACGTATCTGGGCGCTGGCGCGCGACGCGACGGCGCGCGAGATGTCGCTGTCGGGGTCGGCGAGATCGCCGAACATCATCGCGCCGCCCGCCTCTGCGTTGCAAGTCTCGACGCAGGCGGGCAGCCGTCCGGCGTCGATGCGATGGACGCACAAGGTGCAGGATTCGACCGTGCCGCGTCCGCGCGGCGCCCAGGGCTTCTGATCTTCGATCGGCTCGTGGACGAACGAGCGCGCCTTGTAGGGGCAGGCCATCATGCAATATCGACAGCCGATGCAGATATGCTTGTCGACCAGCACGATGCCGTCGGGGCGCTTGAACGAGGCGCCGGTCGGGCACACGTCGACGCAGGGCGGCGACGCGCAATGCTGGCACATGACGGGAAGCGCTCGCGTGGCGCCGCTCTTCGCGTCCTTCAGCTCGACCTTGCGGATCCACTGCGGTTGGATATCCGCCGGGCCCGGGTCGGCGCCCCAACCGTTCTCGGTGCGGCAGGCGGTGACGCACTTGTCGCAGCCGTCGGCGCACTTGCCGACGTCGATGATGAGACCCCAGCGCCGACTCGGCGACGCCTTGCCGCCGGACGGCGCGGCGCCGAAGGCGTAGAGCGTGACGCCCGGGGCGAGGGTCGCGAGGGCGAGCGACGCCGCCGCGGCGAGGAAACCGCGCCGCGCGCCGTTTTCCGGACGCCCATCGTCGATCGACCGGGTCATGGCCGCCTCTCCCCGAGATAGGCCGCGAGCGCGGCGAGATCGTGATCGACGTTCGCGGCAGTTTCCGCTTTCTCCTCAGTCGGCGGACGCGAGGCATGACACTCGAAACAATCGATCGAGACGGCTTCGTAGTCGTGGCAGGCGCGGCAGAAGTGACGGGGATCGGCATAGGTCACCGCCTTGCCGTCCGCGCCCTTCACCACATGACACTGAACGCAACGCGTGATGCTGAACTCCCCGGGGGCGCCGCCCTCGTCTGTCGTCACGTCGCGCTGATGCAACAGCATCGTCATGTGGTAGCGGCGCATGAACGCGTTGTCGCGGATGCAATGCTCGCCCTGCCCTTTCGGGAGGACCGGCTCCGGCGTCCGACCCGCGTAGGCGTCTTCGGCGCGGGCCGGCGCAAGCGCGACGGTCAGCGCGAAGACAGCGGCGAGCCATGCGATGCGCATCTCACTCTCCGAGCCCCATCTGGATATAGCCGGTCGGGCAGACGTCCATGCAAATGTGGCAGCCGATGCATTTATTGTAGTCGGTGTAGACGTAACGGCCGACGGCGCGTTCCTTCTTCGGCACGCGCACGACCGCGGTCTGCGGGCAATAGATCACGCAGTTGTCGCACTCGAAGCACATGCCGCAGCTCATGCAACGCTCGCCCTCCTTGCGCGCCTGCGCCTCGGAGAAGGCGACGATGCGCTCGCCGAAATCGCCGAGCACCTCGTGGGAGTGTACGTGGCGCTCCGCCCGCTTGCCGCGCTCCACATAGGCGAAATGGCCCTTGAACAGCGCGGTGTGGGGAATGACCTGCGTCGAGCCGCGGTCCTCGTAGTTGTGGATGGCGTATTTGGCCGTGTCGGCGCCGCGCGCCTGTCGATGGTCGTAGGGCTGCGGCTCGAGATGGCGATTCTGCAGCTCCGCCAGCAGATTGAACTGATGGGTGTCGATCTTCGGCCGGCGCTCGCCGAGATGCCCGGCGAGGAAGTCGCTGATCGTCTCGGCGGCGATACGGCCATGGCCGATCGCGGTCGTGAGCAGATGCGGCCGGATCGCGTCGCCGCCGGCGAAGTGCTTCGGGTTCTTCTTGACCTGATAGACGGGGTCGACGGCAATCCCCCCGCGGCCGCCGTCGAGACGCGCCAATCCTTCCGAGAAATCGGCCATCTGGCCGATCGCGGAGATGATCATGTCGCATTCGATTTCGAACTCCGTGCCTTCGATCGGCAGCGGAGTCATGCCCTTCATTTTGCACTTGCACATGCGTAGCGCGCGCCCGAGGCCTCGGTCGTCCTTGATGACCTCGAGCGGCATCACCCCGCCGAGGATCTCGACGCCCTCGCGCATTGCGTCCTGGCGTTCGCGCTCGGCTGCGGTCATCTGCTCGATCGGGAACAGCGAAGTGAGCACCGCCTCGACGCCGCCGCGCCGAAGCGCGCCCGCGACGTCGTGAGCGGTCGAGCCGAAGGCTTCGTGCGTCGACGCATCGTGTTCGTGGCTGTGTGCGATGTGGCCGATCCGGCGTGCGACCGAGGCGACGTCGATCGACGTATCGCCGCCGCCCACGACGACAATGCGCTTGGCGGTCGCGACGATCCAGCCGCGGTTGAACGCGTCGAGGAACTCGACTCCGGTGAGGCAGTTCTCCGCGTCGGCGCCGGGGACCGGCAGCGGCCGACCCTTCTGCGCGCCGATCCCCCAGAAGATCGCATCGAACTCCTGCTCGAGATCCTCGATGGAGACGTCGCGGCCGACCTTGACGCCGACCTTCGCTTCCACGCCGTCCATCGCCAGGATGCGGCCGATCTCGGCGTCGAGCATGTCGCGCGGGGTGCGGTAGCCGGGGATGCCGTAGCGCATCATGCCGCCGAGCTCACTGTGCGCCTCGAAGATCGTCGCCGAGTGACCGTTGCGGCGCAGGAAATGCGCGGCAGCGAGGCCGGCGGGACCGCCGCCGACGACGGCGACGCGCTTGCCGCTGAGCGGCGGCGGCGGCGAAGGGGTGAGACCGCGGTCGATCGCCCAGTCGCCGACATATTGCTCGACGCCGTTGATGCCGACCAAATCGTCGACCTCGTTGCGGTTGCAACCGTCCTCGCAGGGCGCCGGGCAGACGCGGCCCATCACCGACGGGAACGGATTGGCTTCGATCATGCGTTCGAACGCATATTGCTGCCAGGGCATGCCGGCGACCGGCGGCTTGTCCATGCCGCGCGCGATCGAGAGCCAGCCGCGAATGTCGTGTCCCGACGGGCACGAACCCTGGCAAGGCGGCGTGCGATGAACGTAGGTCGGGCACTTGTAGGTCTTGTCGGCCTGAAAGATCTTGGTCGTCAGGTCCGGCCAGTCCCACGGGGTCTCGCCGTTCTTGTAACGACGGTGGGTCACTTTGCGGGGATCGCTCGCCTCGTTCATTGCTTGCTCCTCGAAAGATCGTTCAGTCCGATGCGTCGAGCGCCTCGGCCTGTGTGGAACCCGTGAGCACGATCGCGTTGGACACCATCTGGTGGACGCTGACGATCGCCTCCCTGTCGAAACCGTATTTCGGCAGCACCTTGGAGAACTGCGCCTTGCAGATCGCGCAGATCGCCGCCATGTGCGTGACCCCATGCTCCTCGGCGACTTCGCGCAACGCCCGCATCCGTGGCTGCGCGCCCTTCAGGCGCACGTCCATCAATTCGTCGGTGAGCAGCCCGCCGCCGCCGCCACAACAGAAAGTCGCCTCGCGGATGGTGTCCGGCGCCATGTCGAAATAGTAGTTGCAGACAGAGCGCAGGATGGCGCGCGGGATCTCGAACTGTCCGCCCGGCGTCTTGCCCATGCGCGACGCGCGCGCCACATTGCACGAGTCGTGGAACGTCAAGCGTATGTGGTCGTTCTTCGACTTGTCGAGCCTGAGCCGGTTGTTCTCCATCAGATCCCAGGTGAACTCGCAGATGTGCTGCGGGATCGGATAGGCGGGATCGAGGAAATCGAGCGGACCGGCGAGCGTGTTCAAGAAACTGTAGGCGACGCGCCAGGCGTGACCGCACTCGCCGAACACCAGGCGCTTGACTTTCAGATCCTCGGCCGCCTTGCGGATGCGTAGCGCGACCTTCTGCATGTTGTCGTGCGAGCCGATGAACATGCCGAAGTTGGCCGCTTCCGAGGCATGCGAGCTGAACGTCCAGTTGGCGCCCGCCTCGTGCAGCACCTTGGCGTAGCCAATCAAACCCTCCATGTGCGGGGAGGCGAAAAAATCGGCGCTCGGCGTCACCAGCAGGATATCGGCGCCTTCTTTGTCGACCGGCAGCTCGACTCGTACGCCGGTCTCTTCCTCGATGTCGTCGGTGAGACCCTCCAGCGTCGCCTTCAGGGCCTTCGGCGGCAGGCCGAGGTTGTTGCCGATCTTGAACACTTTGCCGATGATCTCGTTGGAGTATTTCTGCCCCATGCCGATCGTGTCCATGATGTCGCGAGCGGCCATGGAGATTTCGGCGGTGTCGATGCCGTAGGGGCAGTACACCGAGCAGCGTCGGCACTGCGAGCACTGGTGGAAATAGCTGTACCAGTCGTCGAGCAGCTCGCGCGTAAGATCCTCCGCGCCCACCAGCCACGGCATGTATTTGCCGGCGAAGGTGAAATGGCGACGATAGACGCGGCGCAGCAGATCCTGGCGCGCCACCGGCATATTTTTCGGATCGCCGGTGCCGAGGAAGTAATGGCACTTGTCGGTGCAGGCGCCGCATTTGACGCAGGAGTCGAGATAAACCTGCAGCGCCCGCGAGCCCTCGACCAGCTCGCCGAGCCGAGCGATCGCCTTGTCGTGCCAGTCTTCGACGAGCTCGCCAGGGAAGCCGAGCGCCTTTTGATGCGCGGGCGCAGCGGCGTATGGCTTCGATTCGGCCATCGCGCCGCAGGCGATCGCCGGCAGCTCGAGCGGATCGCCGTGCGAACGGGATTCGAAATCGATGGCGGCGGCCATAGCGGTCAACCTCCTCGCGCCGGGTCGAGCCGCGCCGCAGGCGCATGCCGGCGCTCACGCGTGTTGTCGGCCATGTTGCGCGACGGGCTGAAGAACACGCCGGGCGCATGCAAGAGTTTGGAGAACGGGAACACCATCATCAGCGCGGCAACCAGAGTGAGATGCACGAGCAGCGCCGGATCGGTCGGCAGCGGATGAATGTCGAACCGCATCAAGCCGAGGAAGAACGCCTTGGTCGCCACGAGATCGGTGCGATCGACGAATTTTAGCGTCAGCCCGCTGAGCCCGATCAGCAGCAACAGTGCGAGCATCGCATAATCCGACGGTCCGGAAATGTAGCGGATGCGCTCGACCACGAACCGCCGGCCAAGGAGCGCGACGAGCGCTCCAACCATGGCGAGCCCATAGAGCGCGGCGAATGGCTGCACGATCGCGACAATCTCGGGAATGGGCTCGACGAAATAACGCACATGCCGGAACAGCACCAACGCCAGCGCGACGTGAAACGCCCAACCGAACAGCCAAATCCACTTGTTCGACTTGAACAGGCTCTCGAACACGACGACCTCGCGCGCCACCCGCAGCGCCGCTCCGCTTCGAGTCGTCGGCGCGGGCGTGGTCGGAATGCGCAACGGCGCGGGCGTGCGCGCGTACATCCATACGCGCCTCGCCAAGCCGCCGAGGAGCAGCACGGCTGCGACATAGAACAGCGCGGCATAGATGTACGTCGCCATGTTCCTCCCCGTTCAGGCGCAATAAAGCGCCCTTTCGCCGGCGGACCAGGGCCCGCTGCGCTCGTCTGCGCCGACCGCGTCGGTCGCGCGCCCTCACTTCCCTCAGCCGAGCCCGTCCTTCGACGGTCTCGGGATGAAAGCCCCGGCGATTAGCTCGTCAGACGCAGCCGGTCGGCTTCGGCAAGCCGGCGATCTTGCACGCCTGCTTGGCGGGACCGTAGGGGAACAGGGCGTAGAGGTACTTCTGGTCGCCCTTTTGCTTGCCGTACTTCTTGGTCATTTCCTTCATCAGGATGCGAACGGCCGGCGCGATCTGATACTCTTCGTAATATTCGCGCAGGAAGTTGACCACCTCCCAGTGTTCGGGGGTCATGTCGATGTTTTCGCTCTTGGCGATGAGCCCGGCGAGTTCGGGCGTCCACTCGCCGATGTCGGTGAGATAGCCCTCTTCGTCGTGCGGGATTTCGGCGCCGTTGAATGCATATGCTGACATGGAATTTCCCTCTCCCTCATCTGGTTTTCAGGGCCACGCGCCCAGGTTCAGAGCCAGGCGCAGACCCGCGCATGGTCGACTGCGAGATCGACGAAGCCGTCGTAGCCGACGACTTTGACGCCCTCGGCCAAGTCGTTATCCTTCAAGCCGCGTGCGTAAACGTCCGGGCCGAGCACATAGAGCGCGAAGGTCGCGGCGGCCTCGCTCAGGCGCTTGGCGAACGCGCCGCCCTTGCGGGCGCCGAGAACGCCGTCTTCGAATATCAGCACAGCGTCGCCGGGGGCTAGATGTGAGAGGCAGCTCGCGAGCGTGACGCGCTCGTAGGGCGATTTATTGACGATGTGCAGCGTGGACAAGGCGGTCGACCTCTAGAAACTCAGGATGATATCGGCCTCGCCGATCAGCTTCGCGATTTCGGCGCGATCGACGATGTGAATCGACGGCTTCTCGGCATAATCCTCGTTCTCGTCCTCGTAGACGATCGGCATCAGGTTTTCCTGTCCGAGCCCGCGCTCGATCAGCGATTCCCGCTCGACATAGAGCTTGCGCACCTCGTAGTCGCCGAGCGCGCGATAGGTCTTGGAGAAGTTCTTCATGCCGATGCCGGCGCTGTTCTGACCCTCGGCGATCTGGTAGACGCCGTCGTCGATGAACGCCAGCGCGACATCCTGCTCGAAGGCGGCGCCGATGAGCGCGACCTCCAGAGATTCCAGCGCATAGATCGTCCCGTAGGGCGCCTTGCGGTTGATGTAGAGGAAGTTCTTCTTGGTTTCGGACATGGCGCGCGGACCTCAGTCTCCGAACACTACGAGACGATCGGCGTGGATGCCGGCCTCGATCAACTGGCCGAGGCCGGAGATGCGGAAGCCCGGTGCGATATTGTCGCCGTCCTTGCCCTGCCGCTTGGCTTCGTTGGCGTCCAGGATGCCGCGGCGCTGGGCCGCGGCGATGCACACGACGAGGTCGATGTTCTTCGTCAACGCCAGCTCGCTCCAGGCGCGCTGGAGATTGCGGTCGTCCTGCGGCGGCACGGTGTAACGCGTGCCGTTGTTGACGCCGTCGTGGTAGAAGAACACCCGAAAGATCTCATGCCCCTTCTCGAGCAACGCCCGCGCGAACTGCAGCGCGCTGTCCGACGCCTGATGGGTGTAGGGACCTTCGTTGACCTGGATCGCGAAGCGCAAGGAAGGTCTCCCTGGATCAGAAGTGGAGGTGCGCGGACATGTTCATCGTCTTGCGCGCGCCCGTCCACGTGTCGATATGGTGCTTGGTGAAGGCAAAGCCGGTGAGCTCGAAGAACCGCGGCCAGCCGACGCGCTCGATCCATTCGCCCATGCGCTCGTAATGGCGACCGTGCTCCTTGTAAGCGAAGAGGATCTTGTGCACGACCTCCTCGACCTCCGGCCAGCGCGGCGGATTGTTGGGGAGGTTGGCGACGACGAGCTTGTGGAAGGTCGGCTTGGAGCGCGCGTTGGAATGCTTGCCGCCGACCCAGACCGCGAGCTTGGTCGAATCGGCGCCGTTGATCTGCATCGGCGGGCACGGGGGATAGCAGGCGCCGCAGCACACGCACTTGCTCTCGTCGACTTCGAGCGACGGCTTGCCGTCGACAATGGCCGGGCGGATGGCCGCCACCGGGCAGCGCGCCACCACCGCCGGACGCTCGCAGACCTTGGAGACGAGGTCGTGGTTGATGCGCGGCGGCTTCGTATACTGGACGTTGATCGAGATGTCGCCTTGGCCGCCGCAGTTGATCTGGCAGCAGGAGGTGGTGATGCGCACCCGGTTGGGCATCTCCTCATGCGTGAACTCGTAGTGCATCATGTCCATCAGGCTTTTCACCACGCCGGAGGCGTCGGTGCCGGGGATGTCGCAATGCAGCCAACCTTGGGTGTGCGAGATCATCGACACCGAATTGCCGGTGCCGCCGACCGGGAAGCCGGCGCCCTCCAGCGCCTCGATCAGCGGATTGACCTTGTCGAACGCGCTCAGCATGAATTCGATGTTGCTGCGCGTGGTGAACCGCACATGCCCTTCGGCGAACGTGTCGCCGATGTCGCAGAGCTTGCGGATGGTGAAGACGTCCATCTGGCGCTGCGTGCCGGCGCGCACCGTCCACACCTCGTCGCCGGTCTTGGCGACGTGGTGCAGCACGCCCGGCCGCGGCCGGTCATGCCAGGCCCATTGCCCGTAGTTCTTCTTCAGAAGCGGGTGCATGAAGGGGAACGGATCGGGTACGCCCGATTCGATCGGGCGACGGTGCTCCAGCGGTGCGTTCATCGGTGTGGCCTCCCTAGCGCCCTGTTATTCCGCCGCCTTGTCGAGGCCGGCTTCGTGGGCTTTGCGTTCGAAGTACTTTTCCGCCTCTTCCGTGAAATCGTCGGTGCGTACGTAGCAGGACGTTCGCGGATGGTTGACCATGTTCGGGTCGGGGTCGACTTCGATCGCCTCGAGGAAGGCGGGCAGGCCGATGCGGTCGATGGTCTCGCCGATGCGCTCGTGCTCGAGCGCGTTCTCGGCGAAGAAGTCGACGAGGCGGCGTCCGAAATCCACCAGCTTCTGATAGTCCTCGTCGGTCTCGAGCTTGATGAACGGCACGATCACCGTGCCCATGAGGTCGCCGACCTTCAGCGCCCGCTTGCCGCCGACAAGGATCGCCGCGCCGCGGTCGTCGCCCGGCGACAACGCCTTGTTCATCACGTTGAGGCAGTGCATGCAGCGCACGCAGGACTTGTTGTCGACCTCGAGCGTGTCGTCGTCGTTGAGGCTCAGCGCGCGCGTCGGGCACATCGAGATCACTTTGTCGATCGTGTACTTGCGCCCGGCCTTGGCGACGTATTTCTTCACTTCCTCCTGGTTGACCTTCATGTCGTCGCGCCAGGTGCCGATCACCGCGAAATCGGCGCGATGGATGGCGTTGACGCAATCGTTGCCGCAACCGGAAAACTTGAACTTGAATTTATAAGGCAAGGCCGGACGATGCATCTCGTCGAGGAACTGGTTGAGCATCGTGCGGTGCGCCTTGACCTCGTCGTAGCAGCTCATTTCGCAGCGGGCGTGGCCGACGCAGCTCGTCGAGGTGCGCATCGCCGGCCCGGCGCCGCCGAGGTCGAAGCCGATCTCGTTGAGATCGTCGAAGGCTTTTTGGACGTTCTCGGTCGAACAGCCCTGGAACATGATGTCGCCGCTCTGGCCGTGGAAGGCGATGAGGCCGGAGCCGTGCTTCTCCCAGATGTCGCAGAGTTGGCGCAGGACGTCGGTGGAATAATGGTAGCCGGCCGGCGGCTGCACGCGCAGCGTATGGAACTCCTTGGAGGCCGGATATTTGGCGGCGACCTCGGAAAAGCGCGGAATGATGCCTCCGCCATAGCCGAACACCGAAACCGTGCCGCCCTTCCAGTAGCCGAGCCGCTCCTCGTAGGAGTGCTCGAGCTGGCCGAGCAGGTCGTTCATCATCGCCGCATTTTGCGGGACGCCCTCGTCGCGCAGCCGCTTCAGGCCGGTGACGAAGCTCGGCCAAGGGCCGCCCTCCAATTGATCTAACATGGGGGTCGGGTGATGAGCGGGAGCGGAAACCTCCGCCGCGGGGGACTCGTGCACGTCCTTATCCGTCATGGACAATCTCCCTAACTGCGCTCTCGCGGGCGCCTCGCACGCCGATCATAGACAAAAATTAGAATATGTGAATAGATGCGGCGAAGAAATTTTTGTGTGGGAGGCCTTTTTCGGATGTCCAAAATCCTGGAACGCGACCCCTCGACAACAGCGGCGGCGTTCGATCTCAACAATTATAGCGCCTACGAGGCTTGGCGGGCGCGCAAGCTTTCTTCTTATCCGAATAGTATGGACGCGCTTCGAGTCGAGATCGAGCGTCTCGGAGCGCCTACGGCGGCGGAGCAAACGGCGATCCGCGAGCGCTGCAGGCGCGCCAACATGGCGATTTACGTCACGCCTGCGGCATCCGGCGAGGACGTGAATACGAGATCGGAGCTGAAAGCCTTCGGCGCCGCTCTCGGTCTCCGCATTGCGGAGGATCATCGTTCGGCCGAGTCCGACGGGGTGGTGCGCATCGAGGTCGTCGCCGGCGGCGGGCGGCTCGGCTACATTCCCTATACCGATCATGGGCTCAGATGGCACACCGACGGCTATTACAACTTCCGTGGGCCAGCGCGCTGCATCAAGGCGATGCTGCTGCATTGCGCACGCGCTGCCGCGAGCGGCGGCGCGAATCGGCTGCTCGATCCCGACATCGCCTATATCCGCCTGCGCGACGAGGACCCCGAGCTGGTCGCCGCGCTGACGCGCCCGGACGCCATGACGATCCCGGAAAATCGCGAGCCCGACGGGCACGTCAGGCCGCTCAACGTCGGGCCGGTGTTCTACGTCGATCCGGAATCGGGAGCGCTCGGAATGCGCTACACCGCGCGCAAGCGCAACGTGGCGTGGCGGGACGATTCCGTAACCCGGCGCGCGGCCGAACGGCTCGAAGCGATCCTCGACAACGACCCGCTCGTACTCGAAGGCCGGCTTTCGCCGGGCGAGGGCCTCATTTGTAACAACGTACTGCACGACCGCGCCGCTTTCGACGATTCGCGCGAGGGCGCCGGTCGGCTCATCTATCGCATCCGCTTCCACGATCGCGTGGCCGCGTGAACACGAGGGGAAAATTTTGATGGCGCGAATCAGCGAACTCATGATCGCCAATCCGCAAATGACGAGCTTTCTCGAGCTCGAGCGCGTGGTGGTCGAAGCCGCCAAGGCCGGCGCGATCCACCTGTTCATGGACATCAAACCCGAATTCGCGGATACGCCGCGCTTCTGGGAGCAGGAGCTCGAAGTCGCGTTCCAGCGCGCGGAGCCGTTGCCCCGTGGCTGACAGCGTCAAAACGCGGCTCGCGGAGATCGAGGCGCCCTACGGACGCCGCGTCTGGCTCGACGACGTCGCCTACGAGAGCGGCATGAAGCTCCTCAGGGTCACGATCCGAGAGGGGGCACGCTACACGATTCTCGAAATCGACGCGGCGACGGCGGAGGCCTGGGGGACGGCGTTGGGGGACTGGGCGCGCGCCCAAAAGTCGCCCCCGGCTGAACGGGCGCCATCGGCGCTGGAAAATGGATGACAAAGACATTCGAATGCGTGAATATACGCATAACAGAGTCGCGGACGCTCGCCAGCCCGGGGGAAACGGGGCCGGCGCGGCGAAAGCAGCGGCGGATTCGAGGGCGGCCATCACGAGCGCCCTCAGGGACGTCGCAACGGAGGGGAGGCTCGCGGACTCTTGAGTTCGAGCCATGGAAAGGACAGGTCATTTTCGACCCGCCGGCGCGCGGCCGGACAGGCTGGCGTGTCGAACCGCGCTCATGCGTGGATCGGCCGCCGCATCGAGCACTTCGAGGCCCTGCTGAAATGCCGCTCGCGCCTCCCTCGCAAAGCCGCTATAGTCTATATGGTTACTAGCGATTTGCGGTGGGCGGTAGGCAATGTCCATGGTGGCTGCGAGAGGCTTCGACGTGCTTGACCTGACCCCGATAAGCATGATGACGGAGAGCGCGCGCGAAGCGAGCGACTTCTTGAAGGCGCTAGCGCACGAGTCACGTCTGCACATCCTCTGCCAGCTGGTGAACGGCGAAAAACACGTCGGCGAGCTCGAAGAGGCGCTGGAGATCCGCCAATCGACCGTATCGCAACAACTCGCGCGACTCCGGCTGGAGGGCCTCGTTACCTTTCGGCGCGACGGCAAGCAGGTCTATTACAGCCTCGCCAACGACGACGTGCGCAAAGTCATCAACGTGCTGGTGGAGATATTTTGTCGGAAGTGATACTGCTCGCCGAGCAGACGGTTTTCCGCTCGCGCGGACCTCCCTTTAACGACAAAGTTTTCGCCAAGCTTGCAACCTTGCTGCGCAAGGCGGGCGCCCGAACCGTCGAAGGCGTCTCAGACGCCATCGCCAAAGTCCCGGCCGATTACACCCCAACCGAATGCGCCGACGACCTCGCCACCTCGGGATATCGGTCGACTTGCATGCAGAACGCTGCAAATTTCCTCAGCCGATTCCCCTGTCCGACAAAACCCGTTGACAACGGCCTGTAGGACAGGACGAATGCCGGAGAGCAACGAGGCGGCGCCGCGCTACGTACACGAACAGGTCAACTGACGCTAGCCCGAATTCCGCGATTCGGGCGCGGACAATTTCCGCGTCATCGAACCGACGAATTTTCGCGTTCTGGCGTGAGCGCAGCAAACACGCTATAGCAAAAAACTCGTTTGGCCACGGCTCTTTCGGGCAGAGCTGTTATGGCGGAACGACGGGTTGGCGTTTCCGAGCGGTAGGTTTGTGTAGAAAGATGGGCGACCTATACTCGATATTAGGTGTATCTCGAGACGCTAGCCTTTCCGCGATACGGCGCGCGTTCAGAAAGA
>JBKQKS010000334.1:0-7482 GCA_052147395.1 Roseiarcus sp. | reverse complement strand
TGCCCGATTTCCTGGCTCTCGCCGACTTGCACCTGCTGCCGCAGCAGGAGAGCGCGGGCGACCTCGTCCTGCCGTCGAAATTGGGAGGCATGCTGGCCAGCGGCCGACCGATCGTCGTCACCACGCTTGCCGACACGGAACTGGGGCGCTTCCTCGACGACGCATCGACGATCGTGCCCCCCGGCGACCCGCAGGCGCTGGCCGAGGCGATCCGGAGCCACGCAGACGGAACGACACGCGACACTCGCACCGCCCAAGCTGCCATCGCCGCCCTTCTTTCCGCCCCGAACGCCATGACGGAATTCGAAGGTCTGCTATTCGAGCCATCCGCTTCGCCTTCGCGTTTTCAGGTCTAGGATTCCCGACCAAATGTCCATGAAACGCAGGCTGATCGGCAACGGCGTCGCAAACTCTGGTTCGATCTTCTGGTCTGCGGTCGTGCAAATCGTTTCCGTTCCCGTGCTCGTACACGCCTGGGGCGTGAACGCCTACGGCGTTTGGTTGATGATCACCACGATCCCGACCTATTTCGCGCTCAGCGATTTGGGCTTCGCCGCCGCGGCGACGAGCGATATGACGATGGCCTATGCTCGCGGCGAGCGCCATCAGGTCGTTGTCACCTTCCAGAGCATCCTCCTCTTGGGGGCCGGGATCTCCTCGGCGGCCATCGCGCTCGCGCTTCCCCTCCTCTTTATGTCGGCTCAAGACAGTGGCGCTTCGTTTTGGCAAGTCCACAAGATCGCGCTGTTCTTAGTGGTAGCCTATTCCGCCGCGGCGCTCTGCTCGCGCATTGCTCTTGCCGCTCACCGCTCCGTCGGGTGCTACGTCGTAGGAACGATCGTTTTCGATGTCATGCAGTCCGCCGAGGGGCTGTCCGTTCTAGTTGCCGCTATGCTCGGTGGGGGGTTTCTTTCCGCAGCAGCGGCTTTGCTCGTGTGGCGGTTGATAAATTTCCTCACGATGTCGATTATTTTGCAGCGCCTTCGGCCATGGCTCTTGATCGGGTTTGGGGCTGCTCGACCTTCCGAACTGAAGCGGTTGCTGGCTCCAGCCCTTGCGGCGATGTCGGTGCCTTTGGCGCTTTCGCTCAACATTCAGGGCATGATCCTGGTCGCAGGCACTTTAATCTCTCCAGGAGCAGCCGCGGTGCTCGGTCCGGTTCGAACCGCGAGCCGTGTCGCCGTTCAGCTGGGGGGCATAATCAATCGCTCGACTATGCCCGAATTCGCAACCGCTTTGGCAAAGGCCGACCGGGTTGGGTTGCGACGTCTAGCGAAGGTGAATCTTTTTGCCATTGGCCTCGTCCTTGTGCCCGGCTCGCTTCTCTTCGCGGCGTTTGGCTCTAAACTCGTCGCCCTCTGGACGGCGGGCCAAATTACACCGCCGAGCAGCTTTATTTGGATCATGGCGGTGGCGACTTTCTCGAACGGAATCTGGGTTTTCTCGTCGAACCTGTTGTTGTCGGTCAATGCTCACGGGCGGCTCTCGTTCGTGGCGGCAACAGCTTCGCTGCTCGCCATAGGTGCAGCGATCCCGCTTGCGAAAGTCCTCGGACTCGATGGCATCGCGCTCACCGTCGCCGGTGCCGAACTGACGGCAGTGATTTTCTTACTATACGATCTCCGGACGGGCATTGGTAAGAGGTTCCCCCAATTTGAATGGATCGTGCGACCTGCGCGACCGTAAAACGCGGCTAGTCCCCGGGACGGCATAGCGGTGACTGGGACGTCATCCTGTTCGTCGTTTCATTGTTCGTGAGATTGGCGTGACCGAGGCAACCGCGTCGAATTCGCCTGCCGCCGCTGCTCCTGAAGCAATACTGATCCTCGTCCTGGAAACCAGAAGCAAGAATAGCATTTATGCGAGAGCTGGACGCCTCTGAAGCTGGCGGTGCGAGCGCCGAGGGGCGCAGTGCCGTTCTCAACGACAAGGCGCGTCTGGCGGTTGACCAAGAGAGCGGCCTCGTGCGCCAAGCGGAAATGACGAGCGCCGATCTGCACGATGGCCAGGGCGGCGAAGCGATGATCCAGGGCGAAGACGGCGAGGCCTACTACGCAGACAACGCCTATGACAGCCTAGCGCGGTGCGAAAAGCTCAACGAACTCGGGATGGCTTCGCGGACAAGATCGCTTACAAGGTCAACCGCAACAGCCGGCAGGTCAACTGGCAAGTCTGGTTCAACAATAATGTGCGATTGGGAGCGCTGAAAATGAAGCTCGAAGGGGCTCACGCCGCTTTCCTTGCCCTGTCACGTGGTCAACAAACTGCAACCCACAGCCCAATCGTAAGCGTTCACATCCCCCCTCGCGCACCGCGTCGCTCGTTCGGCTAACACATTGAAAACGCTCACCCGGCCCCTGGTTGAAGGGGCGGGAAGGGCGGGGGGTGTGAACAGTTACGCCCAATCCATTCTGCGGAACATTGCTGAACTTATCTTACAAGAGTGCCGTTGGTACAAGTCTTACAAAAATGCGGAGTTGTTAAGATGTCGAGTAAGAAAATAGGTCACGCGATTGTGATGCTTGGGGGCTATGTTAGTCGTTTCGGTATGTCTAAAGGGATTTGGAAGTTCGTCTTAGACATAGCTCGATGGGTGGCGCTACCTAAAGGAAAACTATTTCAGACAGTATCTTTTGAAGGCGAAGATGTAAATCTGAGAGCCGGAACTAGCGATCTGCTCGTGTATTTTGACTTAATGGTTAAGAAATGCTATTCAGTAGCTGCGTTCCCGCAATGGACTATTTTAGAAGCGCGTTATCGAAACATTGTTGAATCGGGACGCACGCCTCTGATTATCGATGCAGGCGCAAACATCGGTCTAGCGACTTTGGAACTTATCAAAGACTTTCGGAAAGCGCGAATTGTTAGCATTGAACCTGATAACGCTAATTTTGTGATGCTCAAAAAGAATGTGTCAAAGTACGGCACCAGCATTGTTCCCGTCAATAAATGTATTTGGGACAAGGTCGCAGTGCTAAGAGCGGAGAACGAAGGGGAGAGGGCGTTCTCGTATCGGTTCGTCGAGGTTACGGAGGGAGAGAGTGGCATAGCCAGCGTTACAATCGATGGTATATTGCAGGCAAACAGTGATACTGAATTTTTCATGTTGAAAATGGATATAGAAGGGGCAGAGTCGCAAGTGTTAGTCGAAGACGGAAATTGGTGGAACTCGAAGCCAATAATATTAATGGAATCTCACGACTGGCTTGCGATAGGACGACGGTCCTTGTCGGGAATTTTGGTGAGAACTGATTATCAACGTGCAGATATCATCATAAAGGACAGTGTAATTGCCTTTGTACCTCACTTCGGATGCTAGAGTCATTTCTATTATTGGGGGCGTGTAGGAATTCGCCTTGATCCAATAATAAGTACTGAGACTGGAACGAGGAGTTAGATCTGATCCAATACCGTCCCTGTATCGCGGTCTACGGGATCGGGGATGCAGGTTCAGGGAGACGCGAAATTGATATTCGAGTATAAGGAGGCCATAGGCGGTTCGGTTTCAACTCACGCTGAGATTCTAATTGTTGGCGGCGGAACAGTCGGTTTAACGTTAGCAGTTCACCTAGCCCGGGCAGGTCGAGACCTCCTAGTGCTTGAGGCGGGCCCGGAAAGTTTGCGCAAGGAGTCCCAGCAAATATTCGAGGCCGCCCGCAATATTGGAGTCAAACTCGAGGGGTTGCATCTCGGCCGATTCCGGACCCTCGGCGGAACGTCGAACTTTTGGGGCGGCCAACTTGTCCGTTTTGACCCGCTGGTATTCGCTCCGCGTCCATGGGTGTCGGACAGGGCAGCCTGGCCCATCTCCTACGATGACGTCGCGCCTTACTACGAGCAGGTCTTCGCCCTCGTCGGCATGACGAATGTGGAGAACGACGATGCGGCTGTCGCTCGAAGGCTGAGAATCGACGCGCCGCCGCTGCCGCCGGAACTGGAATTCATCTTCACCCGCTGGACGCCGGAAGCCAATTTCGCGACCCTGTTCGAGAAGGACATTCGGGCGCGCCCGAACTTGCGCGTTGTCACGAACGCCCAGGTCGTTGCGCTGACCCTGGCCGAGGACGGGCGGCGGGTGAGCGGCGTCGAAACCGCGGACATTGGCGCGCGGCGCACGCGTTACACAGCGCCGCAGGTCGTGCTCGCCAACGGCACGATCGAAATCGCCCGGCTGCTCTCCCTGCCGCTGGCCGATGGCGCGCTGCCGCCTTGGCATGCGAACGCGTGGATCGGCAAGGGCTTCATGGATCATATCGATTGCATAGCCGGCGAAGTCCATCTCGACGACCGAAAGCGCTTCCACCATCTTTTCGACAATGCACTTCTCGATGGGATCAAATATCAGCCGAAGCTCAAGCTCTCACAAGCAGCTCAGCGACAACAGCGGCTTCTCGGGATCGCCGCCCATTTCATCTTCAAGTCATCGGTGTCCGACAATCTCGCCAACGCCAAGATCTTCTTCAAGGCCATGCTCAGGGGACGGTTGGAGGGAGGATTGAGCGCCGCCCCGCGGCAAATCTACAGCCTTGTCAGCATAGGGGCGCCGATGGTTGTCAGATATCTGCGCTACAATCGGATACACAGTCCAGCCGATCTCGGCGTCCAGCTGCGTTTGACCTCCGAACAGCGTCAGGTCGCCGAGAGCGGCATCCGCTTGCGTCCCGAAAGAGACGCCTTCGGTATGCCTCTCGTGGACATGGATTGGAAGATCGACGGCGCGGAGATCGAGACCCTGGCGACTTTTGCCGAACTGATCGCCGATTATCTCAGGGGGTCTGGACTGGCGACCGTTCGTCTCGACGAAATGCTCGCGGCCCGCGACCCCGCCTTCATGGCCAGTATCGACGACGCCAACCATCATATCGGCATGGCCCGCATGGCGGGCTCGGCCGCCGACGGCGTGGTCGATTCCGATCTCCGGGTCCATGGCATCGAGAACTTGTATGTGGCCGGATCGGCTGTCTACCCGTCATCAGGCTTCGCCAATCCCACCTTCACGGCGCTCGCTCTCGGGTTGCGCTTGGCCGACAAGCTGTTGGAAGGCCGCGACCGATGAAACTAGTGCGTCTGCCGGGAGCGCCCCTGGAGGTCGGCCGTGTCGGTTTCGGCTGCGCCTATCTCACAGGAGGGTTCGAAGCGCGCGCCAACCGACGATTGGTCGACGCCGCTTTCGATGCCGGCACTCGCCACTTCGACGTTGCTCCGCTTTACGGCAATGGCACGGCCGAAGACGTGCTCGGCGAAGCGTTGGAAGGCCGGCGTAGCCAAGTCACGATCGCCACGAAAGTCGGAATCGCGCGACCGCGTCTCAGTTTTCGCATGCAATTGATCCGTATCGTCGCCAAGGCTGTGCGGCGACTCTTGCCAACCTTCTCGCGGGGCTTCAGCGCGCGTATGGTCGCCGGCCCGCCGCTCCGCGGCCGTTTCGGTTTGCAGGAGGTACAGGCGTCGGTCGCCGAGTCGCTGAGGCGGCTGAGGACCGATCGCCTCGACGCGCTGCTGCTCCACGAAGTGACTGCGGCAGACATAACCGACGAATTGCTGACCTATCTGGACGAGCGGAGGCGAGAGGGCATGTTCGGCGCTATCGGCCTCGCCGCCGAGATGGATCGGCTCAACGGCATCCCCGAAGCGATCCGGCGGGTGTTCGACATGATCCAATACTCGTGGTGCGTGCTGGATCCGAATCCCACCCACCTCGATCCGCCGAGCTTCCACGTCACCCATCGGGCGATCTTGCGCGCCCATGCGCCGCTGCTGGAATGGTTCCGCCGCGACGTCGCGGCCGCCGCTCGATTGAGCAAAGCGGTTGGGGAGAACATTCAGGATCCCGGCAGGCTCGGGCAAATCCTCATTGGGGCCGCGATCGCGCGCAATCCCGGCGGGATCACGCTCGTCGGCTCGCGACGTCTATCGAGGGTGGGGCAGAATGCCGCCCTGCTGACCAACGACGGGCTCGTCGCGGCAGGAGCGCGCCTCGCTGCCGCGCTCGCGCGAGAAGACGGACGCCCGAACGTCTCGTGAAAGGCGACGCCCTCCGAAGATCCCGCCATCCCGGACCGCAAGAGAAAACAATGCGCAACGCGCTCATACTCCTGACGATCGCTTTGCTTTCGCTCCCCGCTCGAGCGGCGCCGGTGGTTTATTGGGCGAGCGACCCGGTGAAGGCCGACGACACGGTCGCGCTGTCCGGATCGGATTTGACCAACATCCGGTCGGTCGAGATCACCCGTCTCGCGGACGACGACTCCAGACCTGCGGAACGGCCGATCGACGTCCCGGTGTTGCGCGCGAGCTCCTCGGCGCTCGATTTCGTTCTTCCTTCCGCCCTCGCGGGAGGCGTCTACGAGTGGCGCCTCGGCGACGACGGCGCGGCCGTGCAGGGCCTTCTCAACGCTCCGACGATCTACTGGGTCCAGGGCGACCTCGGCCCGGCGGCGTCCGCGGGCGGGTGGGTACGCTTGATGGGGCGCAACATAGCGCGCGCGCCGCAGGCGCAACTCGAATTTACGAGGCCCGGCGCGCCCTCCCATCGGGTCACAGCGCGGGATGGCGGCCTGTGGGACGCGACGTTTGCGATTCCGGTCGATCTGGCGCCGGGGAAGTGGACGCTGATCCTTTCGAACGGACAGGGCGGCGCCCGAGCGCGACGCGATGCCGGCTCGGTCGAGATCCGCGCACGACCGTCGACACCATCGACCGTCATCAACGTCAGGGATTTTGGCGCCAAAGGAGACGACAAGGCCGACGATGGCGAAGCGGTCGAGAAGGCCCTCGATGCGGCTCAGCATGTTTCGGGCGGCGCCGTCGTGTTGTTTCCTCGTGGCAGCTATCGGCTGACCCGCCCAGAGACCATCCCGGACGGAGTCGTCGTCTCAGGGGAAAATCGCGGCGACACCTTTCTCGAGTGGGCCGATACGGCGACGCCGCCTCCCGTTCTTCTCGACGGCTTTTCCAATTTCACCGTCCAAGACCTCACGATCGTCTCGGGCCGGCATTTCAATGTGATCCACGGAGGGTTTCCGCGGCCCGGCAGCTCGCAGGACGGGGAAAACATCACTCTGCGCAATCTCAGGATCCGGGCCCTCGGTTTCGAGGGACATCTGACGCCGGATGACGAAGCCGCGCGACAGCGCAACGCTCTCGCGTTTCAGCGCAACGGCGTCGATTCGATCGGCTTGGCGGGCCGCAATCTCGTTGTGGAAAACTGCGACGTGTTGGGCTCGGGTCGCAGCCTTTATCTGTTGCGCCCGCAGGGCGCGCGGATCCAAGGCAACACCTTCGCCAACGGTCGGCAGGGCTGGTACTCGCTCAGCGGCGCCGATGGAGTCATCTTTACCGGCAACGAGGTCTTTGGCGCCGATCTCGAGAGCACCGGGGGCGGCATCAACTCGATGTTCGCCCACGTCGGCTATTCGATGCACGTCTTGATAAAGAACAATCGCTTCCATCGATTTTTTGGCTGGGATCGCGAAGCTCTGA
>JBKQKS010000333.1:0-13258 GCA_052147395.1 Roseiarcus sp. | reverse complement strand
ATCGAGACTCACGTGCTGGGGTGGCTGGAAAGCTGTGCGCCGGAATCCTGCTCCGAGCGCCAGCTCGAGGAAATCGACCGGCTCATCGAACCATGGCTCGACGACTATGAGCGCACGTCACGAACTGGCAAAAAGTAGCCGAGAACTCGGCACTCTCAAGATGGCTCTCACCCACCCCGAAAATCGCGAAAATCGGCGCGAGTTGGTGAAGTCGGGTTAGTCGAGCGCGCGGCGCCCATCGCGCGGCACCGCCATCGGCAAGTGGACGAAGATCGGCTTCGTCGCGCCTATGCGGTGGACGCGGCCGGTGCACTGATCTTCGATGGTCGGGCGCCAACAGCGCGAGAGCTGAATGACATGGTTGGCGCGTGTGAGCATGCCGGGAAAACCTCTCAGTCCTCTACACCTGCGTTCCCCGCCTCTTCGCCGATCTCGCTGTCGCCCACGGCCACGCGAGCTACGCCAGGCTGCTGCGATCTTTCACGCGCGTAAACGCTCATCCCGGATGACTGGGGCTGGGAGGCGCTCTTCGCCGACCAGGCGCGCGATCTCTTGGAAATCGTCGAGGACCGTTACGACAAAGGCTCCCTCATCGTCTCCAGCCAAATTCCCGTAGACCGCTGGCATGATCTGATCGGGGTTCCAACCCTCGCCGACGCAATCCGCGACCGCGTCGTAGACAATACCTGTCGCATCGAACTGGCCGGCGAAAGCCTGCGCAAGCGCCGGTGAATGCCATGACGCCGACTGGCGCCGCCGCGGTCGCCCGCCTCGCCCGCGGCGCGTTAAGGCCGCGGGCAACGACGGCCTACGCTATGGCGCAATAGAGAGCGCGTTCCACCCGTCGTTGCCAGCCGCCACCCGCGCGAAGCCGAACAAACCGGCCCTTCTTCGCAATTTACCGACAGCAAAATCCGACCCGGTTTGACCAATCCGTCCAAGCCAAACATCATCCCTTCAATCCGCGGAAGCACACACCAAGTGGCCGACATGAAATCGGAACCCTGGCCGGCCTCGTCGAAATCCGCACGCGTGAGCGTCCGCCCGCATACGCGCGCGCACGGCGAAAGGATCTTCGCGTCAAAACCGTCCGTCGACATCTGGTACGCGTCGACGCGCGCTTGGCGCTGCGAACCGTCCACCGAGCTGTTAATCAGCGCCGATGGCGAACGCATAGGCACAACTTCCTCCAGGACCCACAAAGTCAGGGCCGCATGCTGCGTGACTCAACCTTCGACGTGACGATCTGCGAGCCGAACGGATCGCCGATCGTGGTCGAGCTCAGCTCGTGACCCGCGACGCCGCCCAGGCCCCGCGCCTAGCCTCGCGATGCGACACATAACCGGCGCTGTTTTCAGCATTTCGGTCGGCCTCCGCGGCGCCTCGCGCGTCACGCTGCGGACGAGAGTGCCGAGCTGCGCCAAGTCGACATTCGCTTCTTGAATTTCTGGGCAGGCGCACGTCGCCACCAGAGCTTATAGCGCCTTGATTGCTCAGATCTAAGTACAATACGAAATCGGCGCCTAGCCAACCAATGTTCTCGCCACCCCGTGCCCGAAGCTCGACATCCAGGACGGCACGACAATCAGCTCACACAAACCTCTCGACACGTCCATAGCTCTTCATGTCGCGTCTCCGTCAATATTCCGCCTCGGCAGCTGATGTGTCTGGAAACCACGAAGCCCGCCTTAGTCGAACCGTCCCAACTAGAAGCCCTTCTTAGCACCTCTCCGCCGCTCCGATTTCCGCTCGCTCGCAACGACTATCGATCTTACAAGGCTCCGATTCTACCGCCTGACCCAACCCAAAACAGAGTCTCGTACACGACAGCGCATCGTGCCAGCGCGACGTCACCCGCGCGTCTGTCTTCCGATGACAGTCAACGTTTCAGGGCCCCGCTTCAATGACACTTATCACTTCTGCCTTCCCTCGCCTCCACCGTCCCAAAAATGCCCTCGCAACCGGCACCACCCCGAAAATGAGAAAAATCCCCCTCGCATCCAAGTCAACGTAGCCAACTCCAACACAACCCCGAAAAGGACGTGACATGGATCGACTCGCCATCTCCAACGCCATCGCTCACAGACAGATTTTGCTGTAAACCGTCGCCCTGAGCAACTTTCTCCTCTCCACAACTCCTGATCCCAGAAGCGCCGGCTGATGCCGATGACTTTCCGACGCCACCGGACAACTCGAAATCGCGCAGTGATCCCAACGATCGCGGTCGCACCGGCGCTCGCGACCAAAAATCGGGTCGCGCCATTCGCGGTGTCTTTACGCGCCGTCCGTGGGCTCAAATCGGCGCCGCCGACTTCGCGCCGATGTCTCGTGACCTCTTTCACCAGATCGGGCTACTCAACTACTCGTACTACGAGCGACCCATTTATGATTCGGCATGTCCGGTACAGAGAGATCTGTCGAAAGAATTTAAGTGCCCAATTGTGAAGATCGGCTGTTGCGGTCCGCATCGGCTCAGACCCGTATGAACGAACTTTCCGATCAGGAGTACGCCGCCGCCTAGCGCACGGATAGCGGATGGTCTCCGCGCGAAGCCGGCTGGAAGCCTTGGAGCCCGATGTATCTGGAGCCAAACCAAAGCCCGCAGCCAAATAGCCCCGTTTCCGTCGAGAGGCACTGCCTGCGCGTCCGAGTGCCCGAGACCATCGCGCCGCGGGAATTCGACGCCGCCGTTGACCTCGCGCTCCGACACGGATCTCTCCACCTGTGGCTCGATTCGCCTGCTGGCCTCGAGTACTGCAAATTGAACGACGCCGACCCCAACCGCGGCTGTCGCGCGACGCCTTCCTACAACCCGCCCGAACCAGCGCGAGAGCTCTATGTGTTCCGAATCGGGCATCGATCGAAGGACGTTGATCGACTGATCGCGATTGTCGAATCTGTGGTTGCAAAGGCGCTTGCCTGATGCCCTGAGGCGTCGCGACATAGATCGACCACATTCCCTTCTTTCCGGCGCCGTCGCGCAGCGCCGTTCCCTGCGCGCACCGCCATATCTTCCAACAAGCAGGAGCTAAACATGCCCAGAAGCTACATGGTTTTCGATATCGAAACTGTCCCCGACATCGCGGCGCTCGCTCGAGCTCACAACGTCGACCCCGACGACGCCGAGGCTGTCAAGGTTCTGCTCGGCGACGGTTTGCCGCCGCACGTCTTCAACCAAGTCGTCGTGATCGCATACATGCGGATCGGTTTGTCCACGGCGACGCCGTTTGTTTACGAGCGCAAGGCCCTCCACATCGGCGACCGCGACGAGGGGGCCATCATCGACGAATTCTTCCGCGACGTCGACGGGATGGGCGTCATCTTAGTGTCCTTCAACGGATCTGGGTTCGATATACCCGTTCTGCGTTATCGGGCGCTCAAACATGGCGTCGTGGCGAGAACCCTCGCGCACCCCAAACTCTACCAACGATACGGTGGCGAGCATCTCGATCTGTGCGATATCCTCGCCTCTCACGACGGGCGCGCACGGACGTCGCTCAGCAAAATTTGCAGCCTCCTCGGCATCGCGGGCAAAACCGAGGGCGTCGACGGATCGCGAGTTGGCGAAATGATCGCGGCCGGCCGTATCAACCAAGTCGCTGCCTATCGCATGGACGACGTCGCCGCCACAGCGAGGGTTTTCTTGGCCAACGAGGTGCTCGAGGGTCGATTGCACAAGACGACCCGCCAGTCTTGTGTCGCTCTCGTCGACGAGGCCGCGGCGGCCGAAAAGGCGCGTGTCCTCGCCGCTCGATAGGTCTCTGAGGCGCCGGGACGAGTCTCGGCGCTCCTTCTTTCCGGACCCGGCCACCGCACGTTCGTGGCCTCTCTCCGATCTGCCGTCCATCTTTCGAGCCGCAAACAATGAGCCCTAATTCGCCTATTGATGATCAGTCCTTCGATGTCGCCCTGTATGACCCGGCCGAGGTCGAGGCGCGGTTGCGCGCCCTCGGCGCGGCGGACGACTTCGGTCTGTCGCCGCTTGGCGACGCGGCCAGCGGCGATCTCGTGCGGCGGCTGCACTCGCTTTTGGCCGACGCCCGAGGGCCACTGAGGTCCACACTCGACGGCAACTCCGCGATGTTGGCCCGGCTCGCTGACCTCGAGGCGGATGCCCCGAATTTCGCCACAGCCGCCCGCGTGCTCTTCCGCTCCGCTTACCTCTCGCATGTTACGGGCGCGCCGATGGCGGTCAGGCCGATGCTCTTGGTCGGCGATCCCGGCATTGGAAAAACGCGATTCGCCCGCAATTGCGCGTCCGCGCTCGGCGTCGAATTCGCCGAGTTTTCCTTGGCCCAATCCGACGACATCGGTGTGCTGCTCGGACATTCCGTCGCCTGGCGCGGCGCGCAGATTGGCCTACTGACGCGCACGTTGCTTGCGGGAGCCAACGCCTCGCCGATCGTCGTCATCGACGAGGTCGACAAGGCGAGGGACGGTCCCAATGGCGTTCCCGTCGACGCGCTTCACACGCTTCTCGAACCCGCGACCGCCCGCGCGTTCGTCGATCCGTATCTCGAGATCCGACTGCGCGCCGACGGCGTGATTTGGATCGCGACGGCCAACGATGTCTCGAGCATCAGCCCATCTATCCGCGACCGCTTCCTCGAGATTCCGGTCGAAGCGCCGAGCCCAGCCCAGGAAGCCAAAGTCCTGAGGTCGATCTATCTGGAGGCAACGATGCATCTCGCTTACGGATTCGCGTCGGATCTCAATGACGACGTCGTGCACATTTTGCGAGGTCACCGGCCGCGAGCCGCGAAGTTCGTCATCGAGCTTGCACTCGGATTCGCTGCGAGCGACGGGCGGTTCGCCCTCTCCGCAACAGACATCGTCCGCGCTCGGCGCCTCGCGACCGCACCCACGACGAAGACAGCCTTCGGATTTCATGCGCGGTGATGGCGCCTACGGCCCGCGTCTGCGCATCAGACAACCCTGATCTTGCCCAACAAAATAGGGGCAAAGACCCGGCCCCTGAAACCCAGACCTCCGGACCGCAACCCGCCAGCGCGAGTGTTCTCGAGAATCGAGTAGGAACGACATGTTCGAAAAACGCGCTCTCTCGGACGTTGTCGCCGCGATCGAAGCCACCGGCGACTTCCGTGTTCTCCGTCGGCTGCAGTTCGACGATCGCGCAAAGGTCAAGCGCGCCCAGTCCGGCAATCTTTGCATCTTGGTCGTCGGCGTCGAGGCGACGGGGACCGACCTTTCACGAGACAAGATCGTCGAACTCGCCGCGAGGCCATTTTGGGCGGACTCGGAAACATTCGAGATCGTCAAAGTCGGAAGAATGTATTCCTGGCTCGAGGACCATGGGCAGCCGCCGTTGACTCGTGAGGTCACGTCCTCGACGGGTCTGACGGAGGCGCATCTGGCTGGGCGGGGGATCGATGAGAAGCTCGCGACGCGGCTCTTGAAGCGGGGATTCTTGATCGTAGCCTACAATGCCGCCTTCGTCCGGCGCATTACCGAGCGGCGGCTCCCCGAGGGCGCTGGCTATCCTTGGGCGTGCATTCGCGCCGAGGTCGACTGGCTCGCGAACGGCTTTGAAGTCGGCCCCCTGCGCTGGCTGCTGCTGCAGGCGGGTTACTTCCAGCCCGACGGCCGCCACAGGGCCGGCGCCGATGTCGACGCCGTGGTCGGGCTGCTGGGCGTCCATCTGGTGTCGGGAAGGACCGTCCTCGAGGAACTGTTCGTGCGGGCACGAACGCCGACCCACCAGTTCTGCGCGGTTGGCGCGAGCGTCGACCGATATGAGGCGCTCCGAGGGCGCGGATACCGTTGGGAGGTGGAGGCGGGCGTCTGGGTGCGGGAAGTTTCGCTAGATGAATCGGCCGACGAGCGCGCCTGGCTGATGGCGAATATTTATGCACCGCAATTCCAACCAAAGATGCCCAAACCGGCGGTCAAAATGATCGACTGGTGGAGCCGCTATGCGAGCTGATTGAGTTTGTCGATGAGCTGGCCGCGTCGCATCATCGGCGTCATAGGCCCGTGCTCGCTCGGGAAATAAGCGTCCAGCTCCAGCCGCGTCTGCCCGTCGTCGCCGACGGTGAGAAGCAAACGCCAGAAAGGGCGACGAGCGTTCGGCGGCATGACGACAGAGCCAGGACCTGGCGGAATTCACGACGCGCCCCGGCGTTTCGCTCGCCCTGCGTTGCGCGAGCCCGCCCACTGCCACCCAATTGCCGGCGCCCGGCCCTTGGCCCTGGATCTGAGCGGCGACCGCGTCCTCCGGCAGGTAGAGGAACGACGGAAGCGTCTCGGACTCCTTCACCGTCGACGGCGTATCCCAACGTGGGATCTCGAGCACTTCCGTACCGTCCTCGCCCGAGAGCTCAGAAAACGCCAACACGGAGTTGTTTGTGCCGAGATCGATGCCGATGCTGAATTTGCGCTGCGCCACCTCGCCATGCCGAGCTCGAGCCGGGAAAAAGGGCAACCCGCTATTCCGTCCTGACTGCTCGAAATCGTCGAAGACACCGCTACGACAAGGGCTAGCTCATCATGGCCAGCCAAGTCCCCGTGGCGCGCGGGCTGAGCTGATCGGCGTGCCCACGCTCGCCGACGCCGTGCTCGATCGCGTCGTGCACAACGTCTATCGCATCGAACGCTCCGGCGAGAGCCTGCGCAAGGCGAGGACGTCCTCTTAAACCCAAGGCACGCCCCGGCGGCGCGAGTTCGCTCGATCCGCCGCTCGACAAGGGCATGGAAAACGGCGGTCCCGGCATCGCCTGACGCTCGGCGCCGCCCGCCGTTTCCCACCCCCACCTAAACGGCCGATCTCGTCACGGGCCTCACATCCCCCCCCGCACCGCTGCGGCAAGGGTGTGGAAAACGGCGGGCTACGCCACGGCGCAGCGGAGAGTGTAGCGCGACAATCAAGGTGAGAATGCGTATTGCCTCACGTGTCGATGCTCCCGAAGGCTCGAGCATTGCCTCATCTGCGTTGCGCCCAACTTGGGGCGTAGGAGGTCGGGCGCGGAGATGGTGTCATCCGACTGACCCTCGAAGGAAGACCTCTACCGACCGCCGCTTGAACTCCCGTCAAGAGGGGTGAGCAATTACAACACTCGAGTTCCGTCCACGCCTGATCTCGGTCATTGCTTCAGAACGAAATTGTTTCCACCTGATGTCCCCCGAAAGACAATCATCTCTACCAAACTCAAATTGCACTCTTCATCGAAACCAACCCCGAAAGGATCCCGAAAATGATGACAATCATTCTATCCGTGCTTCTCGCTCCGAGAAGCCCGCTCACCAAATCCGTCGCTGCGCTCGACGCCATGATCGCATAGTTCACGCGAAATAGCCCGGCCTCCAATCTCAAACTCGTCGCTGCCGCCGCCGAGCCGATCGGTCGTGGAACCGGCCCGCGCGAACAAAGCCCGCGCGGTGACCCCGACGGTCGAACACCGAATACAACGCATCGCGCGTCATACTCTATCCCATGGCCGCGCAGCAGCGCTTTCAGGCCGCTTGCCGGACCGCACCTCCGCGGTCGGCGCTCGCGCGCCAACAACTCACCACAACAGACAGGAGTCCAAAATGCCTAGAAGCTATAAGGCTTTCGACATCGAGACCGTTCCCGATATTTCGGGCCGCGTACGCGCTCATGACATCGACCCCTGGGACGACGAGGCGTTGAAGGCGACGCGTAGGGGCATTGAGGCCCGGATGGCGACTATCGTGCCGCGGCGCCAAGCGCCGCCGAGGCAATATCAATCAGAATTTTCAATTTGGAGGCGTACTCGATGATGAAGCTAGAACAGGTCGCCGAGGCGTTGGCCGGACTTCTCGACGCCACGGGCCGCTATCGCTGCCTGCACCGGCTCGATCTCGATGGTGTGCCGTCCATCGATCAAACCTCTTTCGAAGATCAGATTGTCGCAGTTGTAGATGTGGAAACGACGGGACTCAACCCGACGACCGATCGTATCATAGAATTGGCAGCTCGGCTCGTCGCCGTGGCGCCCCACGGTCAGATCGTTGGCATCGGACCTTCGGCGTCGTGGCTCGAGGATCCAGGCTTCGCACTGCCGCTCGAGACCACGCGGCTGACCGGGCTCACGGATGCGGATGTCGCCGGCCAGTCGATCCCGGACGACCTGGCGACGGCTGTGTTCGAACAAGGTTCACTGATCGTATCACACAATGCTGCGTTCGACCGGCCGTTCCTCGAGAACCGCCTCGAAATTGCAGCGCGCCGCCCGTGGGCGTGCAGTCTCACAGAAGTCGACTGGCGACGCCACCACTTCGACGGTCGCGCTCTCTCTCATCTTCTGTACCAATGCGGCCTCTTCTCCGGGAGCGCGTCGCACCGCGCCGCTGCCGACATCGATATGTTGATCGGCTTGCTCGGGCACATCCTTCCCGGGGGCCGCACCGTCGCGTCCGAGTTGATTGAAAATTCGCGCCGCACTACCTACCGAATTGACGCTCTCGGCGCCAATTACGAACTCAAGGACGCATTGAAGTCCCGCGGCTACCGCTGGCGGGCCGTTGAGCGCGTCTGGGGGCGCGAGGTTGGCGAAGCCGATCGGAACGCCGAGCTCGACTGGCTTGCTGCGAATGTCTACAGCCCGGACGCCAGACCTCGCAGCGCCGCGCCAATCATCACAGAAGTGACGGCAGCCACGAGACACCGTTCGTAACCGAAGTCGCACTCCGTCCGCTGTCAGCGATCGCGCCGGCGCTCCTCTTCGGTGAGCTTCCACAAATCGACGATGGCAAAGAAGATGCGAAGGGCAGGCCTGCTGAGACGATGGCGGTTTTCCGCGCTGTAGGTCTGCGGATCCAGGCACGGTGGCGCGACGGGAACGGTTTCGAACATGAGCTGTACTCCATTTCCACCTATGGACCAGCTTTCGGAAATGCCGGGGTTTATTATACCCAAAGGCCCTAATGTCGAGACCGCGCGAGATCGTGTCCCTCTGCGTGGTGTAACTGATCGGTCAGCCACGACGATTTCCGGCTTGGGCCGGATTGATCAGATGGCCAGGGCGGGCCATACGACGACGACATCATCGCTGAGCGTGGCGATGCTTTCCAGCGCGGGCGCGTTGCGCCGCCCATTCGTCGTACTGTTCGAGCAGTATTGCGCCGACGAGGCGGACAATGGCTTCGTCGTTGGGGAAGATGCCAACGACCTCGGTTCGACGTTTGATTTCGCAGTTGAGGCGCTCCAAGCTGTTGGTCGAGTGGATCTTGGGCCAGTGATCGGCCGGTAAGACCATGTGATCGCGCAGAGCGCGCCGCGCTGAAGCGCCGACGCCCGCCCAAACGCCGTCGCGCGACCAAGGGTCAGATCAATCGATGCTAGGCCGCGCGAGATTTCTTTCGCGCCCCGCCCGCGCGCCCCACCGCCCTGAAGAAACCGGGAGACCGCCTGTGCCTCCTCGGATTGCCCGTGCTTCCCCAAACCTCACCCCGAAAAGGATCTCCAGACAATGACGCCGACCCTACGCGCCTTCACCGAACTGCACCGCGCCTTGATGAAATTCATCGCCGAAGTCGTCGCCATCCTCGTGCGGGCTCTCATGCCCTCAACCAGCCGCGAAAAGACGCACAACGCGCCCTGCGATGTTCAGGACCGGCCCCAATGCGCCGGCGTTGCTTCCAGCGCCAATTCCGAGCTCTGCGAGATCGAACATGATCATGCCGATATCGAACATGAGCCAGCCGCAGCGCTGGGCCCAGGGTCCTCGATCCGGTGGCCACAGATCGGCGGCCACGATTTCGTCGCGCCGCCGAGAACCCTCTTCTCAACGACCGCGCGCGCAAGCTACGAACACTACCTTCGGCACATCTATCTTGCAGCCTGCCCAGGTCAGCGCGACCTTTCGCGCGACCTCCGGGTCTCGCTCGCAAAGCCGGGCTGTTGTAATTGGCTATATCTGAAGGAGCGCATGCGCCAACTCTCGGCTGAAGGGTACGCCGCCGCGCGCCGCCTGCGCGGCGGCTGGTCGAGACCCGAACCGGGATGGGACGACTGGTGGGCGATGTACCTCGAGCCCTCGGAGGGGCCGTCGCCGAACAGCCCCGTTAGCGTCGAGCGCCGCTCGCTGGTCGTCAAGGTGCCGCGCTTCGTCAAAGCGAAGCAATTCGACGACGCTTTCGATGACCTCGTGCGGCGGGGCGCTCTGTGGCCATGGCTCGACACGCCCGAAGGCCGCAAGTTGTGCAAGAAGCGCGGCGTCGATCCCTACCGCGGCTATCGCGCGACGGTTTCGGACAGTCCTCCCGAACCCGCCCGCGAAATCTGTGTCGTCCGCATCGGTCATGCATCCCGCGACGTCGACCGTCTCATCGCCATCGCCGAGTACGTCGTCGCCAAGAGCCTCGGGCTGATGGACTGACCGCACGCCAGCCGCACCGCGCGCGAGCAATATCAGTCGCTCGCGGAATAGCCCCTCCCGTTTTCCGCTGCGCGATCGCCGGCAACTTCCACGTCGGTCTCGCGCATGCAGGAACCGTGTTTCGTCGTACGATATTTATGGGTCCCGGACGCTTGTCCATCGACTCACTTTGTCCCCGGATTTTCTCCGTTCGGGTTGTCGGCTCGGATGCCGCGGGATCCATAGCGTGACTGTGGTCATGCGCGCCTTTGGCTTCTGTGCAACCGAGAGACGCGCGATGTACTTCGCCTTGACTTGCGGCCGTGAGGTTCCGATGTCAGCTGTTTCGAGCGAACCGGACCTCCCCTCGCCGTCGGCAAGGCGTCTTCACCGCCCGAGGACTAAACCGCTCTCGCGGTAGGGGCGGCGCGGGGCGGCGGGGTGCCGGGGAGGAATGAAGAGTATCGAGAAGTTCGGGACCTGTCTCAAAATCGTGGGGTTCAACCCGATGCGAAACAGGAGCTTTCGCAATGCTCGACAACCCCAACAAGCCCAACGGACCCATCAGCCCGCTGCGTCAGCGCATGATCGACGACATGACGGCGCGCCGGTTCAAAGCAGCGACCCAGAGGGAGTATGTCCGGCACGTCAGGAACTTCGCCGCCTTCCTGCGCCGGTCGCCGGCTGCCGCGACGAGCGAGGACGTTCGCGACTTTCAGGCGCCTATGGCCAAGCAGCAGATCGGCGCTGCGACCAACAACGCCGCCATCGCCGCGCTGCGCTTCTTCTTCAATGTGACGGTCGAACGGCCCGACCTCGTCCGGCATCTGAAGACCGTGCACGAACCGCGCAAGGCGCCGGTCGTGCTGAGCCAAGAGGAGGTGGTTCGTCTTCTCGAAGCCGCTCCAGGCCTGAAGTACAAGGCCGCGTTCAGCGTCGCCTACGGCGCGGGCCTGCGCGTGTCCGAGGTCGTGGCCCTGAAGATCTCCGACATCGATAGCGAGCGCATGACGCTCCGGGTCGAGCAGGGCAGTCAACATTTCTGCGCCCCGCTTCAATGACGCTTATCACTTTTGCCTTCCCTCGCCTCCACCGTCCCAGAAATGCCCTCGCAACCGGCACCGCCCCGAAAATGAGAAAAATCCCCCTCGCATCCAAATACACGTAGCCAACTCCAACACCACCCCGAAAAGGACATGACATGAATCGACCCGTCATCTCCAACGCCATCGCTCAGAGATATATTTTGATGCAATCCGTCGCCCTGAGCAACTTTCTCCTCTCCGCACTCCTCATCCCAGAAGCGTCGGCTAATGCCGGCGACTTTCCGACACCACCGGACAACTCGAAATCGCGCAGTGATCCCAACGATCGCGGTCGCACCTGCGTCGCAACCAAAATTCGGGTCGCGCCATTCGCGGTGCATTTCGGGGCCTTCAGTGCGCTCAAATCGCCGGCGACGAGTTCGCCCCGATGCCTCGTGACCTCTTTCACCAAATCGAGCTACTCAACTACTCGTACTACGAGCGACCCATTTATGATTCGGCATGCCCGGGACAGCGAGATTTGTCGAAAGAATATGGGTTCCCAGTTGTGAAGATCGGCTGTTGCGGTCCGCATCGGCTCAGAGCCCGTATGAACGAACTTTCGGATCGGGAATACGCCGCCGCTTGACGCACGGATAGTGGATGGTCTCCGCGCGAATCCGGGCGGAATCTCCGGAGTCCAATGTATCTGGAGCCAAATCAAAGCCCGCAACCGAATAGCCCTGTTTCCGTCGAGAGGCACTGCCTGCGTGTCCGAGTGCCCGAGACTCTCGCGTCGCAGGACTTTGACGCCGCCGTTGACTTCGCCCTCCGCCACGGATCTCTCCACCTGTGGCTCGATTCGCCCGCCGACCTCGAGTATTGCGAATTGATTGACGCCGACCCCAACCGCGGCTGTCGCGCGACGCCCTCGTACGACCCGCCCGAACCGGCGCGAGAGCTCTACGGTTTCCGAATCGGGCATCGATCGAAAGACGTTGATCGGCCGATCGGGATTGTCGAATCTGTCATCGCAAAGGCCCTTGGCTTGATGCCTCGAGGCATCGCGACATCGATCGACCAAGTTCCCGTCCTTCCGCCGCTGTCGCGGAGGGCCGTTCTCTGCGCGCACCGCCGTATCTCCCAACTAGCAGGAGTTAAACATGCCGAGAAGCTACTCTGCCTTCCCTCGCCTCCACCGTCGCAGAAATGCCCTCGCAACCGGCACCACCCCGAAAATGGAAAAATCCCCCTCGCATCCAAATAAACGTAGCCAACTCCAACACCACCCCGAAAAGGACATGACATGAACCGACCCGCCATCTCCAACGCCATCGCTCTCAGACAGATTTTGCTGCAAACCGCCGCCCTGAGCAACTTTCTCCTCTCCGCACTCCTGATTCCAGAAGGGCCGGCTAATGCCGACGACTTTCAGACGCCACCGGACACCTCGCAATCGCGCAATGATCCCAACGATCGCAGTCGCAACCGCACTCGCGAACCGAAATCGGGGAGCGCTATTCGCGACGCCTTTCCGCGCCGTCGGTGGGCTCAAATCGGCGGCGACGACTTCGCACCGATCCCTCGTGATCTCCTTCACCAGATCTGGCTACTCAACCACTCGTACTACGAGCGACTCGTCTATGTGTCAGCCTGTCCCGGACAAAGGGATTTGTCACGGGAATTTGGGTTCCCAATCGTGAAAATCGGCTGTTGTGGGCCGGAGCGGTTGAAATCCCGTATGAACGAACTTTCCGATCAGGAGTACGCCGCCGCCTGGCGCACGGATAGCGGATGGTCTCCGCGCGAAGCCGGCTGGAAACTATGGAGCCCGATGTATCTGGAGCCAAACCAAGGCCCACAACCGAATAGCCCCGTTTCCCTCGAAAGGCACTG
>JBKQKS010000332.1:0-37054 GCA_052147395.1 Roseiarcus sp. | reverse complement strand
CCCCATTCAGCAAAAGGCCTTCGACCTCCTGGACATCTCCCTCGCCTGTACCCAGTAGCCATGTCCAGAAATCGCCTTGCCGCGAGCAAGATCAATGGCTTACGCTTCGTGAAAGAAGGAACCTCCGGCTAAGGTCGACCGAATACCTGTTTACGCTGTTGGCGGCAACTGACGTTGTCTCGGTGCCGGCGTTGTTCCCGGAGTTCGGCCCAGCGTGGCCTGCTTCGCCCGCGCCGCCTCCCGGTTCGACGGCTCCTTCCGCCGTCGTGAACCAGCCGCGCTCGTCGTGGTTATGATTGTACTTTCCAACGCGGGTGGCGGCTCCGCCCACCGGCAGCGTCGGCTCCGGCGCCAGCCCCAAATCCGCCCGCGCCTCCTCCTTGGTCTTGATCCCCGCGCTCACCAGAATATTCAGCGTCTGCGCCTGTTGCAGCGGATCGACCGCGTCGTCGCCGACCCAGGCGAACTCGAGGTCTGGTTGTTTGAGACACACCTGGATGATTTGGTCGAGCGCGCCCTTGACCCAGGCCTTCAGCGGCACGAGGCCTTCCTGCGAGGCCTGAATGCGCAAGCTCTCGGAGGTCGCACGATTGACCTGGGCGACGAACGGCGAGGGCGGTATCGAGAAGGCGTAGCAGATGACGCGCGCCAGCCATTCGTCGTACTGATCCTTGAGCGGCGGCTGGCGCGTCTCGGTGAGCTTGAACTCGCTGGGCATGAACTTGACCATGCGACGACGAGCCAGGTTGCCGCTCATCAGCGCGTCAAAGTAGTCCTGGAACTGCTTTATCTGATCGAGCGTCCAGTCTTTCGGCAACGTGGCGAAGGCGTCGGGCGTCGAGCCGAGGCGATAATAGTCGAGCGTCGCCATGTCGCGGCGCAGCGCGATATTTATCGTGAGCGCCACCTGCTCGACCGGGCTCATGCCATAGAGCCGGTGCGGGCGCGGGTTGCGCGGCAGATAGATGAGCTCGTCGGCGGCAAAGTCCGCCGCCGGCACGCCGTGCAACACCTGCTGATAGGCGGGGTCGGGCGGCTCGGGCGAGCGGCCGTCCTCGGCGACGAGCGGGGTGATGGTGGAGCCGTCGATGACGTCGAGCGAATAGAGATCGCCGCCCTTGGTGTAGCGGGGATAGAGGGTCGCAGCGTCGATGACCAGCATGTCCTCGAGCCACATCCTGAGCCAGGCCGCAAAACTGTGGCGGCGGTCGGGGCGGGCGAGAAAGGCCAACGTCTCGACGATGCGCGAGGCGGCGCTGTCGTTGCGCCGGGGATCGCGGGCGCGCACAGTGTGACTGAGGCCCGCTATCTGGTCCTTGCGCGTCTCGATGACGAGGCGCAGCAGCGGCAGCGCGTCGGCGAGCGCGCGCAGCTCGGCGAACGAAATGCCGGCCTCTGAGCGCGGGATATAGGAGAGGTTGACGCCGAACGGATAGTCCCACTGCCGGCCTTTCACCTCCGGCGGCGCCTGCGGCTGCAACGGCTGCTGCGGGCCGAACCAGCTTTCCGGCCCGACGCCGGTGATCGCGTAACGCGCGGCGGCGGTCAGTCGGGCGAGAAAGTTCGGCCCGAGGTCTCTCTGAATTCCGTCGGTGGGCATATAAGATCCTCGGAGGCCGAAGGAAGGGAGCAGGTTTCAGGGCGCGATCAAACGGACGCTGACGACCGCGAGGCCGTCGCCGTCGAGATCGCCGACGTCGCGCACCGGAACGCCGGTGATCTTGCAATCATGGACCACGCCGCCGAGAGTCTGGCGGCCGGTCGCGAGATCGAGGCCCTGCGGCTGCAACGCGGCGTCGATGGCATCCAGGGCCTGGTTGATCGCGGTCGAGCCGGGCGTCGAGGGGTCGCGAGCGTCGAAATAGAGAAAGAGTTTGGCTTCGTAGGTGCGGCGCGGCGTCGCCGGCGAAGTCCATTGATAGGTCTCGGGACCGGATTCCAGTTGGAAGAGCGCGGGACGCGAGCTCGGCGGAACCTCGCTCCAGAGCTTTAGACGGCGCGATGCGAGGCCCCACGGATAGGCCGCGGAGACGGCGGCAAACAAGGCGGTGAAGGCGGCTTCGCGGCTCATGAGGCGCTCCAGGAGGAGGTCGCGGCGTCGGCGAGCTCGGCGACGATGACGTCCTGCATCTCGTCGAGGCTCGAGCGCAGGAACGAGCGCGCGGGGATCACGGAGCCGGGATGTTCGACGCGCCGGGCGAAGCGCAGGGCGCCGTTGACGACGAAGGCGAGCGCGGCGGCTTTCGACGGTAGGATTTCGTGGGCGCTGGTCTCGCCGCCATATTCCTGGATGGCGGCATAATCGACGCCCTGCGAGGAGATCGTGGCGACGATCTGCTCGGGGTCGGAGGAAATCTCCGCGGCGATCGATGCCGCGAGCGCGCCGGAGCGTGATTGCAACACTTCGCCGGCGAGCTTTTCGTTGCGGATTTTGTCGACGAGCGCCTGAGCCAGAACGTCGGCCTTGGCCGCGAGCGCGGCCGCGAGGTCGCCCGGATAGGAATCGAGCGCGGCGGCGAGCGCGGCGACGCCATCGAGCGAGACGCCGAGCATCAGATCGCCGCCCGGCGATAGGGTTGCAACATGGCGAGAACCGGCGCCGAGATCGCGGCGCCGTCGTAGGAGATCGTCTCCTGGCCGCCAATCGACTTCGAGCGCAGCCCGATGCGATCGGCGGCGCGAAAACGCTCGGCGGCAAGCTCGAGCGCGGCTTGCGAAAGGTCCTGCGGCACGTAGCCATATGAGATCAGCAGCGTTGCGCCGGCGTCGCTCGATGAGAAGGTGTAGGTTCCGGCGCTCACGGAATACTGGCCTGTCGTCGGAGCGCCGGCGGTCGCCGTCAACGGCGTTCCGATGCTCGCATAGACTACGCCGAGGTCGGCGCCCCAGGCGCCATAGGGCGCAGCTGCGCTGATCTGATAAGGCGCCGAGGTCGGAATGGTTTGAGCTTCGTTCTGCACGGCGTAGCCCGCAACATAGTTGACGACGAGATTCTGCGGGCGGCGCCGGACATGGCGATCGAGCAGGTCGAGCGCCTGCGGCGCTCCTGGCGGCGCGCTGTCCCCGGGCTTCAAACAATAGCCGTCGGACGGCCCTCCCGGCCCCGCGGTCGCCGGCGGAACCGGATAGCCGTCGAGCGTCACGGTGTTGATCGCCAGGACCGGCCAATTACGCAGAAACACGCGAGGACGCTCGAGATCGATCGTCTCGACATAGGTCCGCGGCAGCAGCGTCGGGCGGCTGAGACACGCATAGATCATGCGGCTCGCGGCGGTGACGAGCGCCGCGAGCGTCACGTCGCTGGGCGAGGCGCTCGCGGGCAGGCCGAGCCAGCTTTTCAGCGCGGCCAAAGTTGTGAGGTCCTGGCTCGACATGGTTCGTCCTAGGCCGCTGGTGTCGTCGAAGAGTCAGCCGTTGCCGATGTTGGTGAGAATCGCGACAGCGAACGGCGCATAGACCGCGAGCACTTCTTCCGCGTAGACGCCGTACTCGCGGCGGCGGGTGCGCACCGGCCAATCGATGCGGTAATAGTCGCGCCGCGTCATCACTTCGGCGACGTTGGGCGTCTCGTTGGACTGATACCAGACCGGTAGTCGTTCGCAGTAGGCGAGGACTGTGCCCGGCGGCAGATCGGGATGCACCCTGACCGGGATGTCGAAGCCGCCATCGACGCTGAATGGGTTGTAATACCAGCGCACGACGCCCGAGGCGGAGATGCCATAGGGCTTGCCATCGACCGCATCGGCGCCGACGTTGTAATGCAGCAGCGGACCCGACGAGTTTGTCAGGCACTTCGCGGTGATGTTCTTCTGCTCCTGGGCGTTGACATAGAGCACGGTCGGCGACAGCCGATAGTTGTTCCACAACGTGAGCAGCACGTTGTCGATCTCGTTGACCGAACCGCGGCCGGACGCGGTGAGGAACGTGCCGGTGCCGGCCGTGCCGGTGGCCAAAGACTGGACATAGGCGCCGTTGGCCGGATTGAAGCCGACCGTGAGCAGGCCGTCGAAAGCGAGTGTCGGATTGCGCGAACAATCGGCCGTGACCGAGCTCGCGAGCTGCTGGCCGGACGTGAGCGGCGCGGAAAAGGTCGCGGAGTTGATCGTGGTGATCGCCTGAAGCGTCTCGGAGCCAGCCGCGCCCACGAACCAGGCATAAGCGACGGCGGCATTGACGATCGCCACGCTGGCGCTGAGAGTCTGGCCGAGCGTCACCGCTTGCAGAGTATTGCCGCTGCGGTTGGAGGAGCCGCCGTTGAGCGTATAGGTGTTGCCGTCGTTGCCGGTGATGGTCTTCGAAGTTGCGATGCCTGATGTGAGCGAGGAATTGCGCCAGCCTTCGAAGCTGAGCGCGACGACGATGACCGAATAGGTGGCGGCGGGCAACGTGGCGCCGGAGCCCGAGGCGCTCAGCGACGGCGCCGACGGCGTTCCCAGCGCAACAGAAGTGTTGCCGCCGAGCAGCGCGGTCTCTTCCTTGCGCATCGTCTTCTGCAACAGACGCAGCGTCGCGGTCGAGTTGATGTCCTCGAAGCCCTGCGCGGCGGCTTCCGCTTCGAAGGTCACCGTGTCTTCCTCGCCGAGCGTCACATAGGGCGCGACCATTGGCGTCGCGACATAGGACATGCTCGCCGAGCGCTGGCCTTCGGGCACCCAGCCCATGGCGTCGAAGCCGGAGCCGGTGATCGAGGCGACGGTGCGCCAGCGCGCGGCGTCGCCCGGATTCTGGCGCTGCACGCGCGGCAGCGCGTTCCGCAGTGGGGTGATGATCGGATAGAGATTCTTGGCCGGGGCCTGAAGATCGTAGGCGGTCAACCCGGTCGAGATGGTGACGCTCTTGGCGAGCGATTCCTTCATCAAGCCGAGCGTTTCCTGAGTCGTCTGGGCGATGCTCATGCGGAGTCCTTCGGGGAGGTTGGTTGGGTGTGGACGCCGCGCGTCGCCGACGCCCTCGAGCGAAGCCGAGGGCGGGATAACGAAGCGGCGGGGATTTGGGTTGAGCGCAGAGCGCGAGGCGCGGCGGTTATTTCAGGTTTGGTTTGATGTCGGACGGCTCGAGCGGATGAGGATATCTTATGCGGCCGATGTGATAACGGATTGGCCGGCCGCGCCACTCGTTCTTGGCCAAGATGATGTCGTCGACTGCGGAGAGATCGACGACGATGGCGCCGTTCTCGATCGCGATGGAGGGAACGAGATTGTAGTCGGCGGGATCGACGAGGAAAATTCTCTCTTTCCAGGGCCAGCCGTGGACGCCGACCTGCAGCTCGTGGGTCAAGCTCTTGGCCAAAGTGTCGCAATCCATCTCGACGTAGGCGAAATCGAGCCCGCCGATGTTCGTCCAGGTCTTCAGAGGTGTCGAAATGCAGGCGAGATGCTGCGAACCTACGAGAGTCGTTCGCGGCCCAAAATGTCGCATCGTACGTGACGGCCTCGCGCTGGCGAGCGCGGCGACCGCCGCGCTCGGTCGTTGTTCGAGCGGCCGGCGTCAGAAATCCGCGCTTGCGAGAATCCAGCCCGACCCGCCGCCGCCGTGCAGCATCGTCGCCTGACCGGCGGTTCCCGACGAGTTGCCGTTGACTGAAATGGCGTTGACGGCGTGCGTGGCGCCTGGGGTGATCGTCGTGGCGGTCAGCGTTCCTGCCTGGTTGGTCTTGAACGAGCTGGGCGAAACAGTGACAGTCGGAGCTTTGTAGAATTGGACCGGCGTCGCCATGTAGAAAAGTTGCGAAGAGGCGCCGGTGTTCTGCCCGGCGCCGACAACGACGCCAGACGCGGGCTCTGGTTGCGCCCAGGCGTAGCGCTGGCATTCTTCGAGGACGATCTGCACGTCTTCGTGTTCGAAGGGCGACGCCGAGGCGCCGACTTCGAGCTGGAGGCCGTTGAGATAGATGCCGTCGACCGCGCCAGCCGCGCCGCTCGGAGTCCAGGTCAACAGTATGCCGAGCTGGGTCGTGGCCGCCGGCACGACGCCGGAGAACTGATAGCGCGTCATCGAGGTCGTGAGCGCCTGCGTCGTATTGATGACGCTGCTTTGGCCAGTCCATGAGCCCGCGACCATGATTGCCGCCGACTGGTTCACGGAATTGCCTGCGATCACCTGAACGGTCAGCGAGCCGCCGGAATAGTTGGCGCCGGCGCGAGCCCAGAAGGAGAACGTGATCGTCTGATTCTGGGCGCGAACGGAGTCCGCAGTCTCGAGCACCTGCCCCCAGTTGATCGGCGCCGTATTCGCGTTCGACGCCTGCCGCGTGAGCAAGAGCGAGTTCGAGAAGCCGACAACGGTGGTGTCTGCGACATTCGCCATCAGAATCGCCGAGGACGCGCCGCCGACGGCGAAGAAACGATCTGCGAAATAGGTGACCGTGCTCGAGATCGCCGTCGAAATCTTGCCGCCCGAAGCAAGGCCGGGAATGTTGCGCTGCCATGGGTTGACCGTGAAGTCGCCGGCGTCGATCAGATTGCGAGGGTTCGAAAGCGGATGGAACGACAGCGGCACGCAGCCAGCCTGCAGCAGATCGAGCGCTTGGGGGCCAGGGCCGACGTTGGCAATGAGGCCATTAGCGTCGGCCTGCAAGACGCCATTGCGAGTGACGAAGGAAGCAAAGGGGGCGGGCGCGAGGTAATTGAGACCCATGGCGCATCCTTGTTGGTCGAGTTTGGGACATCCGCTCCCGGCGCGAACTCGCCGGCGAAGCGCGAGCAAGCGCGTCCGACAGCTCAGGCGTCGCTCGCCGATTGCTGAAGTGGCCGGCGCTCAGAAGCGGCGCAGCAGGGGGTTGGCGAGGCTCACTTTGGTCAGCGCCAAAGCGCGTTGTTCGTCGGGCAGGGCGGCGAGCTGTTTGATCGCGGCCTCGACGCCGTCGATGCGCGAAGCCTCGAAGCCGAAATCCGCCTCGCGCGGCGCGCTGCGCAGCGCGGCGCGCGCCGGCTGCGGTTGCGCCTCCAGCTTGGTGAGGCGGCTCTCGAGGGCGCCGAGGCGTGGCTCGAATTCGGCCATCACTTTACGCAGACGGCTGTTCTCGTCGATCGCCCGTTCGAGCTTTTCGGCGGCGGCGGAGAGCGCCAGCGCCGCCTTGCCGAGCGCTTCGACGGGAAATGCGAGCTGCGCGGGCGCCGCGGGCGCCACGGGCGCCTCGGGCGCCGGCGTCGAGGGGGCGGCCGGAGCGGGCGCTTCTGGCGCCGGGGATGCGGCCGGCGCGGGCTGTGCAATCGCGAATTTGCGGAATTCGCTGACCCCGTTCCTCACCATCTCGAAGGTGGCGTCGGGCAGGCAGGGCACATCGACGAGAGAGATCTCGATCGGCTCGGCGGTATACCGGGTGAGCCCGGTTTCCGGGTCTTCCCAGCGCGCGATATAGCGGCCGCCCTGGGAAAAGCCGGTATAGACGCCCTCCATGACCTTCTCCCACTCGTCGTCGTCGACGATCTTGGCTTCGACCACGATGCGCTTCTCGTCGTCGTCAAAGGTGATGTCGGTGAGCTTGCCGGCGGCGATGGGGCTGTGCATCGCGCGCACCGCGCCGAGCGACTTGCCGCCGCTCGCCGCCTCGGCTTCCGCCGACCAGGCCTCGAAATAGGGCTTCGTGGAAGCGTAATCGCAGATTTCTCCCGCGCGGTCCGGCTTTTCGGCCGTTGCGATCCCCTGAACGAGGCGCTGGTCGGCGTCCACTTTGGCGAGCGGCAGGAAAAGGGCGAGCGTCGACATCGGGGCTCTGGCTCCGTCGGAGGGCGCGGGCGAACCCATGCGCCAAGGCTGAGGATCGAGGGAAAGAAAGGCGAAACCGGCGGGGCGTCGAGCCCCGGCTCTGTCGTTCGCACCAATTCCACTGTATCGAACTATCTCACGAACGGCGTAAGCCGTCAAGGAAATGTACATGTTTTGTTCTCGGCTCGCCCGTCGGCTCGCGTGCGCCCTCTGCATGGCGTCGACGTGCGCCGTCGCGCCCGCCGCTGCGTCCGCGAAATGGACGTTTTGCGTCGCCGAGTCCGGAGACGAAAAGGACATCTGGATCACTGGCGTGTTCGAGGCGCCGCGCGATCGGCTGAAGCTCGAGGGCGAGTTCCAGGCTTATTTGCGAGCCCGGGGCCTCGCGGGCAGCGTCGTACAGTGTCCCGCAGCCAAGGACGACGAGGCCGAGATCGTCGGCGCGCATTTCACCGCCGAGCAATTCCACCTCGAGCTCGGCGACGCGCTGCACGAGATTCCGCTCTCGGAGTTTTCGCCGAAGCGCTGAGCCGAATTCACGGCTTGCCCAGTCGCGCGTAAAATTCGATGAGTGAGTTCGAACTTTCCGCCTCGAGGAGATCGGTGATCGCCCAGACCAGCGCGTCGGCGCGATCGGGCGAGAAGCCGGCGATGCGGGCGTCGAAGTCGGGAGTCAGCGTGCATAGCTGATCCTCGAGCGTGGGGAACGGCCCGACGTGGTAGACCACGCCACGCTCGTAAGCCGCCGCCACCGGCTCGGCGCGCACGAATTTGCCGCGCGTCGCCGTGACCTTGCGCACAGGAAGGTTCGGGTCGCTCTGCCGCAGCACCTCGACGACCATCTCGCCGCCGTTGTTGATCTCGGCGACTACGCGGTCGGCGGAATAGCGCCGGTAGGCCGCGCCGACACGCTGCGCCCACTGCCCGGGCGTTTCGCCCTGACTGCTGAGGTCGCCAAGCACGTGGAGATCGCCGTTGGACCGCCGCGCCGCGACGATGATGCCGCATTCGTCGGCCTTGGCTCCGGATTTCGCCGGCGGATCGACGCCGACCACGATGCGCTGGTATTCGTGGGCGGCGGTGGGAGAAAGCCGCTGACGCTCGATGAGCTCGCGCGTCCACAAGGCGCCCGGCGCTTCGTCGATGATCTCCGCATAGAGCTCTTGGCGTCCTAGCGCCCGGCCCTCGTAGCGGGCGGCGATCCGCCGAACGAAAGCGTGGGCGAGATATCTCGCATTGTCGAACGTCGAGCCGCGGGTGACCATCGTGTCGGGGTCGTCGACGAGCTGTTTGATGATTTTTAGCGGCCGCGGCGTCGTCGTGATCACCGCCTGCGGCTCAGGTCCCAAGCGCAGCCCGAACATCGCTTGATCATAGGCGTCGAGGCGGCGCCAGGCGGCGAGCTCGTCGAGCCACAACTTCATGTGTTGCTTGCCGCGCAGCCGATCCGGCTCTTCGGCGGAGAACACTAGCGAGACGGCGCCGTTCGGCCACTCCAGGCGTTGCCCCGCGCGCGCGTAATGCGGCCGTTCGTCGCGCCGGCAGACCGCGAGCACGCCAGACTCGCCGAGCACCATCACGTCGCGCGCGTCTTCGTGGGTCGGGCCGATCAGATTGACGAAGGCGAAATGCCTCGCCCACTCGCGCACCGCTTCGGCTCCGGCGCGCGTCTTGCCGGCGCCGCGCCCGGCCAAGATCAACCAGCGCACCCACTCGCCGCGCGGCGGCAGCTGATCCGGCCGCGCCCAGGATCGCCAGTCGTAGAACAGCGTCTCGCAATCCCAGACATCGAGCCTCGAGAGCAGATCTGCGCGCTCTTCCTGCGGGAGCGAGAGGATGTCGTCGAGGGTGCGCAACTGGCGCTGGTGCGCTTCGTTCGCGGCTCGGCGGCGACGGCGCGGCTTGGAAATCGGCGGTTCGCTCACGCGCCCTCCTTCGGCGGCGGCGGCAGCGCATAGTTGGCCGCACGATTGATGCGCTCGAACAGTTTTGCCCGTGCGTCTTCGTCGAATGCGGGGCTCGGCGGCGCCAACTTGCCGAACCCGTAGTAGCGGTCGAGCCGGTCGAGGACTCTCAGAATACGGTCGATCGCCTTGACGTCGCCCTCTGCCGCCTGGAGCGAGAGCTTGGCCAGGATCGTTTCCAGCCTTGCGATCTGCAGCCGGCCATAGTCCTGCGCCGGCGCGACCCAGCGCTTGCGCAGCTCGTCGCGCAACAGCTTTTCGACGCGCTTGGTCGTCAGGCCGTGCTGGGCCGCGATCGTCTCGATGCTGGCGCCCATCACCAGCGCGGCGAGCAGCTCAGGACCGAACTTCGGGCGCGCGCGCGTGCGCTCGCGCGGGGGCGCGTCGGCGGTCATTCGGCCTTCCTTTCGGCAAAAGAAAAAGGCCGGCGCTCAGGCTCGGCCTTTCCGGCGCCGCCCTCGCGCGCCGCCCATGATCAAAGATATTACCGGCAACGGCGTCGCTTGGCAAGGATTTTCCGCGCAGGCCTCGATGCGGCTCGCTTCGCGCTTCGGTTTTACCGAAATACAGCGCGAACTCAGTCGCGCAGCAAGTCGTTGATGCCGGTCTTGGCGCGGGTCTGCGCGTCGACCGTCTTGACGATCACCGCGCAATAGAGCGACGGCCCCGGCGAGCCGTCGGGGAAGGGTTTTCCCGGCAGCGACCCGGAGACGACGACGGAATAGGGCGGCACATAGCCGACATGGATCTTGCCGGTCGCGCGGTCGATGATCTTGGTCGAGGCCGAAATGAACACGCCCATCGACACGACCGAGCCCTTGCCGACGATCACGCCCTCGACGACCTCCGAACGCGCGCCGATGAAGCAATCGTCCTCGATGATCGTCGGATTGGCCTGCAGCGGCTCCAGAACGCCGCCGATGCCGACGCCGCCCGAAAGGTGGACGTTCTTGCCGATCTGCGCGCAGGAGCCGACGGTGACCCAGGTGTCGACCATGGTCTTGGCATCGACGTGAGCGCCGAGGTTGAGAAAGCACGGCATCAGCACCGCGTCGCGCGCGACGAAAGCGGAGCGCCGCACGATGCAGCCCGGAACGGCGCGGAAGCCCGCCTCCCGGAACCGGCTCTCGTCCCAGCCGACGAATTTCGACGGGACCTTGTCCCACCAGGTCGCTCCGCCCGGGCCGCCCTCGACGATCGCGTTGTCGTTGAGGCGGAACGACAACAGCACGGCCTTCTTCAGCCACTGATTGACTTTCCAGGAGTCCGGCCCCTCGGCGCCGGGAATCTTTTCGGCGACGCGCGCCTCGCCCGCGTCGAGCAACGACAGCGCCTTTTCGACCGCGTCGCGCACGTCGCCGTGCGTCTCGGCGCCGACCGAAGCGCGGTCCTCGAAGGCGCGCTCGATGAGGGACTGGAGGGCGGCGTGAGACATGGGGAATCCGTGGCCGTGAGGGGAGCGTTCGTTTTCCTGGTTGCAGGCGGCTTGTCAATGGCGGGGTGGGGAGGGGGGCTTGATTCCGGGTTTCGAGTGGGTGCAGAGGTAACGCGCCCGCTGCTCGCGCCTTCGCCGAGGTCCAAGGTTTCGTGCACGGCGCCAGGGTCGCCGACTTAGCAGTTCGTGCAGACCGTGTGACGAATTTCTACCTGTGGTTTGTCTGATGAGTTTTGGAGTTTGACATGCCGAGCAAATCCCGGTCATCGATCGGTGAATTTTGGGGGAGGTTAGCTGACTCAGTGAACCCGGACGACAAGCCGCCCTACGCGACTTCGGGTCGCGCCGGCTTTTTCAAATTGAATGGCTCTTATTGCGTTTCATGTTGTCAGCCCGCCTCGGCGCCATTGTAGCCGGCCGCGTTGAGGCCGGCCCCCGCCGCGCTTGTCAGCTGGGCCAGCCGGCCTCGACGCGGCCGGCTACAAACATCGCGGCAAGGTGCCGCCTTTCGGGCAACACGACTCGCAATAAGAGCGAATTGACGGGCGCGCTCGCGAATTTGCGTGATTCCGCTACCCAAAATGCGCCATTCGAACTACAGTTCATTGAACTAGCAAGTCGCCGTGCCCATATACCAGCTCGAGCCCTTTGCGCGCTTTGCCCGCAGCGAGAACATTGCCGACGAAAATCTCGTTGGAGCGGTTGAACGCGCGGCGCGGGGATTGCTGGATGCCGACCTCGGCGGCGGTTTGGTCAAGCAGCGCGTCGCCCGAAAAGGGCAGGGGCGGCGTGGCGGATATCGGGTGATGATCGCGTTTCGGTCCGGAGATTTTGCCGTGTTCCTCTTCGGCTTCGCCAAGAGCGCACAGGACAATCTCGCCGACCGTCAACTGATCATTCTTCGCCGCATTGCCGCCTCGTGGCTCTCGGCCGATGCCGCGACGATCCAAACGGCTGTCGAACTTGGGGAACTCGTGGAGGTGGGAAAATGACGAAGGAGACGAAAAAGGGGTTCGATGATCGCTTCACGCGGGAAATGATGGAAGCTGCCGAAGGAATGCGGCGTGTCGGGGCGATGGACGACACAGCCTACAAGCTGACGATGCGCGACTTGAACCGCGAGCCGCCGGATGAAACCGTCCTTCCCCTGACCGGCGCCGACATCCGAGAGCTGCGTGAGCGCGCCAAGTTGAGCCAGGCGGTTTTCGCGCGCTACCTCAACCTGACGGTTGACCATGTGTCCAAACTGGAGCGCGGCGCAAAGCATCCAACCGGTCCCGCCCTCGTGCTGCTGAACGTGATCCGGCGCAAGGGCATCGAGGCTATCCTGTGAGGCAGTATGCAAGCGCCGCCCTCTCGACCGCCTTTGTTCGCCGCTAACCCCAAGAGTCGCGCCGCGCCGCCGCCATTTCGCGCCGCTTCCAGCGCCTCGAGCGGGGCAATTCCCCGGGCGGCGCGAATCGTAGCCGACGTCCCTTATCCTGAGCTTGTCGAAGGACGACCTCGGCCCGGAGCTTAAGCGCCTCATTCTACGCGGCGATTGCAAACGGAGGCAGAGAGGTCAGGGACCTCGCCTACAACGGCGCCCGGAAAATTGCCCGGCTTACTTCACCCTTTACGCTTCGCTTTCTTCTCCGGCTCCTTCGCCTCGGCCGCCTTCTGCCCATGCGGCGCGCACCAGCCGGGCAGGTAGTCGGCGTCCTCGGACTTGGCGAGGGCCAGCGCCTCCGTCAACGCGGCGTCGAAATCGCTCGCGATCTTTTTCGCCTTGATGCGCCGGCGCAGGAAATCGGCCCACACGAATTCCGAATAGGGCGTCAAGTCTTTGGCGTAGCCGCCGACATTGCGCAACGCGCCGGCGAGCGACCGATACGGGTCGTCCTTCATGCCTTCCACGGTCTTCGGCAGATCGGCATAGTCGCGCCGCCGGCCCTTGCCGTCGAACGGATGGGTCCAGCCGTGAAAATCCATCATGTTCCAGAACAGGTCTTCGTCGACCTTGGAAAGGTCGCCGACGACGGTGACGAACACGCTCCCCACGCCTTCGTCGAACAAGGCGCGGGCGAGATGGTGGTGGTCGATGAGATACTTGCGCTTGCCGGGGCCGAGGATCACCGGAACCATGTGCGATGCGAAGAACTTGTCGCGGTCGGCCGGGTCGCGCTCGCGCCAAGCCTTGCGGCGGCTTTCGACCTCGGTGAAACCGACGGTCATTTGGGTTGGACGCAGTTCTTCGACAGCGGTCGGATGGAGAATGGGTTCGCGGGCGTGATCGACCATGATGATTCGCAGGCCTCCCAGTGGGCGCTTCATGACAACAGTGTTACGGCCGCGCGAGGCCCGGCGGAAGGGCGTCGCGAGCTCGGCGATTTGACCCCCCGGCCAAATCGTGATTTGTCGCCCGCGCTTTTGATCCGAGACGCCGAAGAAGAGATCCGCCCCATGCGGCCAGAGCGCTACAATGTCCGTGAAGCCGAACGGAAATGGCAGAAGATCTGGTTGGAGCGCGCCGTCTTCGAGACCCGGAATTCCGACCCGCGGCCGAAATACTACGTCCTCGAGATGTTTCCGTACCCTTCGGGCCGTATTCACATGGGCCATGTGCGCAACTATGCGATGGGCGACGTCGTCGCACGCTACCGCCGCGCCAAGGGCTACAACGTGCTGCATCCCATGGGTTGGGATGCGTTCGGCATGCCCGCCGAGAATGCGGCGATGCAGAACAAGACGCATCCGGCGAAATGGACCTACGCCAATATCGGCGCCATGCGCGCACAGCTGAAGTCGATGGGACTGTCGCTCGACTGGTCGCGCGAGGTCGCGACCTGCGACCCCAGCTATTATCGCCAGCAGCAGAAGTTGTTCCTCGATTTCCTCGCCGCCGGGCTCGTCGCGCGCAAGAAGTCGAAAGTGAATTGGGACCCGGTCGATCACACCGTGCTCGCCAACGAACAGGTGGTGGACGGTCGCGGCTGGCGTTCGGGCGCCATCGTCGAGCAGCGCGAGCTGACGCAATGGTTCCTGCGCATCTCCGACTATTCCGAGGACCTGTTGCGTGCGTTGGACGGCCTGGATCGCTGGCCGGAGAAAGTGCGCCTGATGCAACGCAACTGGATCGGCCGTTCAGAGGGCCTGCTGGTGCGCTTCGAGATCGATCAGGCGACGCTCGGCGCCATGGAGCCGACGAGCGCGCTCGAGATCTACACCACTCGTCCGGATACGCTGTTCGGCGCCAAATTCATGGCGGTCGCGCCCGATCACCCGCTCGCCGCCGCTGCCGCCAGGCACGATACCGAACTCGCCGCCTTCATCGAGGACTGCCGCAGAATCGGAACTTCGGTCGCCGCGATCGAGACTGTGGAAAAGAAGGGTTACGACACCGGCATCAGGGTCAGGCATCCCTTCGACCACGAATGGCGACTGCCCGTCTATGTCGCCAACTTCATCCTGATGGACTACGGCGCCGGCGCGATCTTCGGCTGCCCGGCGCACGATCAGCGCGACCTCGATTTCGTCAACGTCTACGGCCTGGGGGCGACGCCGGTGGTCTGCCCGCCGGGCGTCGACCCGAAGACCTTCACCGTCGACAAAGTCGCTTATGACGGCGAAGGCGTGATGATCAACTCGCACTTCCTCAATGGCATGACGATCACCGAGGCCAAGGAAGAGGTTTCGCGTCGGCTGGAGACGCGGTTGATCGGCAATCGTGCGCAAGGCCGGCGCCAAGTCAACTACAAGCTGCGCGACTGGGGCATCTCGCGTCAGCGCTACTGGGGCTGCCCGATTCCGGTGATCCATTGCCAGGATTGCGGCGTCGTCTCCGTTCCCGAGCGCGACCTGCCCGTAAAACTGCCCGACGACGTTGCGTTCGACGAGCCCGGCAATCCGCTCGAACGCCATCCGACCTGGAAACACGCGCCCTGTCCGCAATGCGGCAAGCCGGCGCGGCGCGAGACCGACACGATGGACACGTTCGTCGATTCGTCGTGGTATTTCGTACGCTTCACCGATCCGTGGAACGCCGCGTCGCCGACCGATCCGGAAGTCGCCAACGCCTGGCTGCCGGTCGATCAGTACATCGGCGGCATCGAGCACGCGATTTTGCATCTGCTCTATTCCAGGTTCTTTACGCGGGCGATGCGCAAATGCGGCCATGTCGGGCTCGACGAGCCGTTCGCCGGCCTGTTCACCCAGGGCATGGTGGTCCACGAGACCTACCGCGACTCATCGGGCGCCTGGGTGGCGCCCTCGGAAGTGCGCATCGAGGGCGAAGGCGATGCGCGCCGCGCCTTCGCGCTGAAGGGCGATCAGCCAATCGCGATCGGCCCTATCGAGAAGATGTCGAAGTCGAAGCGCAACACCGTCGACCCCGACGAGATCATCTCGACCTATGGCGCCGATACCGCGCGCTGGTGCATGCTTTCCGACTCGCCGCCCGAACGCGACGTGATCTGGACCGAAGCCGGCGTGCAGGGCGCCTACCACAAGATCCAGCGATTTTGGCGTTTGACCTGCGACATCGAGCGCATTGTGGGACCGAACCGTCCGCAGAAGCCGGCGGCATTCGGCGCCGAAGCGATGGCTTTGCGCCGCGCCGCCCATGGCGCGCTCGCCAAGATCGAGGACGACATCGAGCGTTTGCGGTTCAATGTCGCGATCGCGACCATCTACGAGTTCGCCAATACGGTGTCGGCCGCGGTCGGCGCCGTCGAGACCACCGAGGTCGGCGACGATCTCAGCTACGCCTTCGCGGAAGCGGGCGACATGCTGATCCAGACCTTCGCGCCGATGATGCCGCATCTCGCCGAAGAGTGTTTCGCGGCGCTCGGCCACGCAACGCTGGTCTCCGAGAGCCCCTGGCCGGTCGTCGACCGGGCGCTGACGGTGGCGAGCCACATCACGTTGCCGGTGCAGGTCAACGGCCGCAAGCGGGCCGAAGTCACCGTCGAGCGGGACGCCGACGCCGGAGCGATCGAGGCGGCGGCGTTGGCGCTCGACGCGGTGCGCAAAGCCATGGATAATAAGCCGCCCAGAAAGGTGATCGTGGTGCCGCAGAGGATCGTCAATGTCGTGGTTTGACCGCGCGCGAGCGGGCGTGGCCCTGGCGGCCGTGGCGGGTCTGTCCGGCTGCTTCCAGCCGCTGTACGGCGAGGCCTCGCATCCCGGGCTCGTCGAAGCGATGCGCGAGATCGACGTCAAGCCGATCGCCGGCCGGGTCGGCTACTATCTCGTCGACGACCTCATCACCGACATGAACGGCAGCGGCTCGACGCCGAAAGCGAAATACAGGCTCGCGATCACGCTCGCTCAGAATATGACGACGCCGACCGTCGAATCGCAGATCGGCGTCGCGAGCTCGGTGACGTTGATCGAAACCGCGGTCCTCGCACTGTCCGAGATCGACAAGGGCGAGGTGATCTACCAGGGACAGGCGACGACTTCGGCGTCCTACGACCATAGCCTCGACAGCTACGCCAATCTGAGAGCGTCGCGCGACGCGGAGTTGCGGCTGGCACGGGAACTCGCCCAGGAGATCGAGCTGCGCGTCGCGGCGGCGCTCGGAGCCAAGGCGTCCGCAGGCGGTTAGCCGGGGCCGCCGGCGGTCATGAGCATCCCATCTCAGCCGGTTATCCCTGAGGCGAGCGATTCGCTGCGTCGCTCGAAAGACTGCCGGAGGGGGTCGACCTGCCGAGATTGTTCACTGGTCTCGAAATCCCCGACGACGTCGTGGAGGCGTTGGCGGCGATGCGCGGCGGCCTCTTCGGCGCCCGTTGGATCGACCCGGGGGAATACCACATCACTCTGCGCTTCATCGGCGACGTCGATGTGCGCACCGCCGACCGCATCGCTGATTTCCTTCACGACATTCGCCGGCCGCCGACCGTGATCGCGTTCGGCGGCCTCGACTGGTTCGGCGGCGGCAAGCCGCGCGCAATCGTCGCCCGCATCAAGCCGGACGGCGCCCTCATCGATCTGCAGTCGGCGCACGAGCGTGGTTTGCGCCGCCTCGGCCTTCCCCCGGAGACCCGCAATTTTCTGCCTCACGTGACCTTGGCCAGGCTACGGGCTGCGGCCCCGGCTGCGGTCGCCGACTATTTTGTCGCGCGCAGCGATTTGTCCGCGCCCGCCTTCGAAGCCAACCGCTTCGTGCTGTTCTCGGCCAGGGACTCGGTGGGCGGCGGGCCCTATCTGGTCGAAGCCGCTTATCCCTTGCGCTGAGGCTCGCACGGCGAACCTACGCATCGACGCGATGCGGGTCGCGCTGCCGATCCTGTCCGACCGCCTGCCCAAGCTCGGGCTCGCGGGGGCGGCGCGCCATCGCGACGCCTATCCCCTTCCGCGGGCTCGAGAGCCTGCCCGCGGCTTGGTGACGCCTGCGGATCGGGCTACTGTCGAGGGCCCGCGGCTCGCGGAACGATTGTGTGCAAGTATTACGGGAGCGATGATGGCGAACGACATCGAGAAGGCTGGGGACGGCGAGCCGGGCGTGACGCTGACGGCGGTCGCCAACGAGGAAAGAGACCACAATCCCGTATTCGAAGCGCTCGTCTCCGAGGAGGGCGAGATCGCCGGGCTCGTCGCCTATTCGCTGTACAAGCAGAACAAGCGCTCCTGGATCGAGGACTTCAAGAAACTGACGGGACGGCTTCCGACGGACTCGGAAACCCGCGCGTATATCATCGGCGAAAGCACCGAGCGGCGGCTCGCGACCTATCGCGTGCTGGCTGAGAACGCGCTCGGCGGGCAGGCGATCCACAGCGCCTCGGCGAGCAGGATGTCCAGCGTCGCGACGGCGCTCTGGGTGTTGATCACGCTCCTCGCGCTGATCGCAATCGGCTCGCTGCTGCACGCCTTCGGGCTCATCGCCTCCAAGTGATCACCGCACGATCGTGAGTTTCTTGGCCGCCCGCGTGACCCCGGTGTAGAGCCAGCGCGCGCGATGCTCACGGAAGGCGAAGCTCTCGTCGAACAACATGACGTCGTCCCACTGCGACCCCTGGGATTTGTGGACGGTGAGCGCATAGCCGTAATCGAACTCGTCCGAGCCCTTGCGCAGCATCCAGGGGATGTCCGCATCGCCGCCCTCGAAGAACGCCTTCAGCACCGCGACCTTGGTCGCCGGCAGCTCGGGCTCGTCCTCGGAGCGAACCAGCATCCGCACATAGTCCTTGCGCACGCCCTGGTGTTCCTTAACGCGCCACAGGCCGCCGTTGATCAGGCCTTTCTCGCGGTTGTTGCGCAAGCACACCAATTTGTCCTCGACGACCGGCAGCGTCTGCGAACGGCCGAGCAGCGAGCGGATGCGCTGATTGTAGGCGCGCCGCGTCTTGTTCATGCCGACGAGCACCTGGTCGGCCGCGAGCACCATGGCGGAATCGATGTCGTTGCGGGTCACGACGCGGGTTTCGCCATATTCGCCAAAAGGGATCTCCCCGCCGTCACGAACGATGCGCGATAGCCGGATGATCGGATTGTCCTCGGCCTGGCGATGAATCTCGGTCAGCATCACGTCGGGCTCCGCCTCGGTGAAGAAGCCGCCGCCCTTGATCGGCGGCAGTTGCGCGGGATCGCCCAGCACCAGGATCGGCTTGCCGAACGACAGCAGGTCGCGGCCGAGCTCCTCGTCGACCATCGAACATTCATCGATGACGATGAGGTCCGCGCGCGACGCCGGCCCATCGGGGTTGAGCATGAAGCTCGGCTCGCCGTTCTCGACCTCCTTGGGATAATAGATGAGCGAATGAATGGTCGAGGCGCCGGCGCAGCCCTTGGAGCGCAGCACCAGCGCCGCCTTGCCGGTGAAGGCGGCGAATACCGCCTCGCCGCGCGCGCCCGCCGCGATATGGCGCGCGAGCGTCGTCTTGCCGACGCCGGCATAGCCGAACAGCCGGAACACCTGGGGTTCGCCGGCGCGCAGCCAGGCGGCGACACGATCGAGCGCGCGGGTCTGTTCCGGCGACCAGATCGGCGTCGCTCGCCGGGCGGGAGGCGCCGGTGGGGCCGGCTTCGGCGGCGCGGGACGGTCGGGCTCCGCCGCTCGCACGCGCGCCTTGTTCACGCGCGCGAGATCGACCTCGGCGCCACAGCGCGCGCAGATCACCGGGCGCTTGCCGAGATCATAAAACTTCGCGCCGCAGGCTTGGCACTGTCTTTTGGTTCCGAGCTTCAAATGAATCATTCCCTTGGGCTGGCCCAATGTTATCCGATTCTTTCGTTGCCGGCCCGTGTTGACAGAACCTTAGCCCTTTCGGCGCAGCATGGTTTCGAGCGGCCATGACGGGCCGCGCCGCCCCCTCCGTTGGCCGGGTCTTGAACCGGCCGCGAGCCGCGCCATATCATGGAGGCTGGCGCGTCGCCGAATGGGGCGCGCCGAGTTGTGTCCAAGCTGGTCGGCGGGGCCGTTCACGAATGAAGGTCCGAGCCGGCGGAGCGCCCAGGGGGCTTCGAATGGTTCGCGTTACCGCCTCGAGTTCGCCGTTTCTGCTGGGTTTCGACCAGATCGAACGCGCTCTCGAGAACGCCCAGAAATCGGCGTCGGACGGCTATCCACCCTATAACATCGAACGGATCGCGCCGACGGAGGACGAGCCGGAGCGCCTGCGCATCACGCTCGCCATCGCGGGATTCGGTCGTGACGAAATCGAAGTGACGGAGGAAGAGAGTCAGCTTTGGATTCGCGGCCGTCAGAAAGACGACAAGTCCCGCGAGTACATACATCGCGGCATCGCGGCGCGACAATTCCAGCGCAGCTTCCTGCTCGCCGAGGGGATGCGGGTGCTGGACGCCGAGCTCGCCAACGGCCTGCTGTCGATCGACGTCGCGCGGCCGCGGCCGGACAAGGTGGTCAAGAAGATTTCAATTTCGTCGCGCGACTGATAACAGGCTGCGTAGAGTTTTGGTGAGTTTCAGGAAAGGAGAGCCAAGGTGACCAACGAGAACGAGAACACGGCGACTTTGACTGCTCAGGAGTTGGCGCATATGGGCGAAGGGGCGATCGCGTTCGTCAAGACGATCCGCTCGGAAGACGCTCAACGCCTATTCCCGCAGGCGCCGTCGCTGAAGCCGGGAATGCGGCTGTTCGCGCTGATCGCAGCCAACGGGGCGCCGATTCTGCTCACCGATTCCAAGGACGCGGCGATCGCCAACGCCTGGGAAAACCAGCTCGAAACCGTGAGCGTCCACTGAATTTTCGCCGGCGGCGCCCCCGGGCGCCGCGCAGGGACTCGCCGAATCGGCTAAGGAGGCGGCTTCGTTCGGCGAGGGTTCCATGCAGGCTTATCTGAACCTGATGCGGGAAGTCCTGGAGTCCGGCGTCGTCAAGGGCGACCGTACCGGCACTGGCGTTCGCTCGCTGTTCGGCCGGCAGATGCGCTTCGATCTCGGCGCCGGCTTCCCGCTCCTCACCACCAAGCGGCTGCACACCAAGTCGATCGTCCACGAGCTGATCTGGTTCCTCGAGGGCGATTCGAACATCGCCTATCTCAGTGAGAACGGCGTCTCCATTTGGGACGCGTGGGCCGACGAGAACGGCGATCTCGGGCCCGTCTACGGCAAGCAGTGGCGCTCCTGGGAGGGCGCGAACGGCGAGACTTTTGACCAAATCGCCTGGCTCGTCGCGGAAATCAGCCGCAATCCCGATTCGCGCCGGCTCATCGTGTCGGCCTGGAACGTTCCCGACATCGAGCGCATGAAGCTCCCGCCCTGCCACTGCCTGTTCCAGTTCTACGTCTCGGGCGAAAAACTCTCCTGCCAGCTCTATCAGCGCTCGGCCGACCTGTTCCTCGGCGTGCCTTTCAACATCGCGAGCTACGCGCTGCTCACCCATCTGGTCGCGCGCGAGTGCGGGCTCGGCGTCGGCGACTTCGTCCACACTTTTGGCGACGTCCACCTCTACTCGAATCACGAAGCGCAAGCGCTGGAGCAGCTTTCGCGCCCGCCGCGGCCGCTGCCGAAGCTGCGGCTCGCCCCCGCCGCCCCGTCGCCGCGCGGGGCCTTGTTCGACCTTCGCGCTGAAGACATCGCCTTCGACGGCTACGACCCCTGGCCGGCCATCAAGGCGCCGGTGGCGGTGTGATCGCCCTGATCGCGGCGGTCGCCGGCAATGGCGTCATCGGGGCGGACGGGAAGCTGCCCTGGCGGCTGTCGAGCGATCTGAAGCGTTTTCGGGCGCTCACCATGGGCCATGCGATGATCATGGGCCGCAAGACCTTCGACTCGATCGGCTCGCCGCTGCCGGGCCGTCGCTCGCTCGTGCTCACCCGCGATCCCGCTTTTGCGCGCGACGGCGTCGACGTCGTCCATGACGTCGCGGAAGCGCTGGCGTGGGCGCGCGGCGAGGCGTTCGTCATCGGCGGCGCCGAAATCTACGCGCAGACGATCGCGCGCGCCGACCGCCTGTACATCACGGAAATCGACCTTACCCCCGAAGGCGACGCGCATTTCCCGCTGATCGACCCGGCGCTGTGGCGCGAGACGCGCCGCGAGCCGGGCGTGCGCGGCCCCCGCGACGACGCCGACTTCTTTTTCGTCGACTACGAGCGTCGGCTCACGAACTGAAGTCCCTAAGCTGTCGGGGCGCTCGCCCCGCCGGCGCGAGTCCCCCGCGCCCGCCCTCGGACGGCCAGAATGGGCCGGGGGGCGGACATTCGTCGCTGCTTTCCTTCTTCGGTAGGGAGAAGATGGCGCCAAGCGCCGGATGAGGGGTTCCAGGGCCGAAGCCGCAGGAAAAGGGACTTAGCGCATTACACCGTATTACCGTAATACTGAAGTCGCCACCAACAAGGGCTATGGCGTTATAGAATTATCCCAGTGTTCAGACTCTTCAGCGCTGACGGTAATTGGCGCATTGCCACCAAGTCTTTGGATATCCCCGCTGTCAGTTTGATAGATATAGCGCGGTCAAAGACGGCAACGCAATTCGCTCCTGTGAGACGAGAACAATATAGCAAGCCGTCAACTTCAGTGAAATCGTATAAGTACTGAGCCAACTCACGTGATTCGTGCCATCCCTTGGCCGAAGCGATGTCAGTCGACACCCCCAGTTGAAAGCAACCATCGGTTCGTAAATCGACGAGCTGGAGGTCAACAGTAGTTGAAATTGAAACTACGCACTTGTTCTCCAGTTCGGAACTGAACAGTAACCTTGCGCCACCCCCCTCGAAGCGATCACGAACGATAGTTTCGGCTATTGCAGTAGACAACGAATTGGCAGCGTAAAGCGTGCTAAAATTACCCTTGAGGTTGCTGAAGCGCGCCATGCCCGGACCAGTGCCCAGTGGCGTCGCTTTATAGACAGCGGGAAATATGCGCACGTAGTTCTTCGGCTTGAACGCTCGTGTAACCTTGGTCAGGACTGCAGCGTCGAGCCTCATTCTGCTAACGGAAATCCCGCATCACGAGGGAGCGCAGCCTTTCGATGCCGTACTGCTTCAAAATTTCGAGCGGCGAGTGGCGTTCCAACAGGATATGAGGCTGATGCAGCCATAGCCAAGCAACGCGCGGATCGCCGACTATCGTCATGATCTCATCCAACCCCGCCAGCGGCTCGTTGCACTCGAACTGCTCTACCGGAAACCGTAAAACTCCGCTTTCATCGGAGAAGAAGATGACCCGGCCTTGTTTGATCCAATCGTCGAGATCGCGCGGCCTGATCGACCCCAAGTTATACAATTCGGTCGCAAGCAGTGTCTTTCCCGCCCATTGATCCGTCGGTATTGAACGCGATATCGACCGAAGTTGATCGGCAGCATCATCAGGGGAAAGAGTGCCCCCCAGGTCCTCTCCAATATCTTCCTCAACGGCTCCGTCGTTCGAAAAGAGTGGGAGCAGCGATTTCCTGCTGTCCTGATCGGGACGTTTCTTCGACCGACGACGGCGAGTTGCGAGCCCTCTGAGCGGTCGTTCGTTGTCCCCCAGCGCTGCATACAAATCTCGCTTCAGATCCTCGTCAAGACTATATGCCCCCACGGTCAATGCATCGATTTCAGCAAGAAGTCGGGCCAGATCCTCAGCGCTGCTTTCCCGTCGGCTTGCGAGAGCCGCATAGGTTCGACTCAGGTCCCCAAGGCGCTCTGGGATGACCGCTGGAATGGGCGCATTCTCAAGCATGCCGATTCGAAAACGTTTATCGAACGAATGTTCCGCGACAAAAGCGCTTATTACTGGCCCGTTAAGCAAGGCAACAAGCGCGTCCAGATCAACAGCACCGACGTTTGCATTTGGCCAGAGAGCGATGAATTGTTGAGAGGCTCTTCTGCCGTCTCGGTCGACGGCTGCTGCCAGGCGCCAATAGCCTCGGCTCAAGCGGCCTGCATTTGAAAGGATTTTGGGTGCATCCCAATCATAGTTCCCGCCCGCAAGGAGGCCTTCCGGCCTGACGTCAAGAAAGCGTGGCGCATGAAGAACAAATTGATCGAGCGCGCTGCTATCCATATAGCCGAGCGCGCGTCCTCGTCCTGGTAGATCGAATACTCGAGTGCTATTCTTCTGACCGCCGTGCCACCGTAGGCCCCAATGACCGCGGACGAGCTTTCCGAGCTTGGGCAGGGTGGCGAGTGCGGTCCACACATGATGAAGTGGTGGCAACCAAAGCTCCCCATCGCGTGAGAAACCCGATGCGCGAACTTCTTCCATCGTATGCGAAACGGTGTGATTGACGGCGAAACGCCGCTTGTCCGCATCGTAAACAGCGCTTGAACGGATGCGCTGCGTTTCTCCTGACTGTCGGAGTTCACGCGCAATAAGAAGTGCTGTATCGAGTTGTGACGCATTGAAAACGCCATCGGGCAACGAGACCAACTCAATGTCGCGATAGAGCTCTTCAATGCGGCGCCGCTGACTGCGATATCGTCGGTCGACCAGCAGTGTGTTTGGTACAACAAACCCGAGCATCTTGGGCTGCGACCGGAGCGATGTCTCTAGGGCGAAGACCGCCTTCGAACCATCGATCGCACCCGCATCGGGATAGGCTTCACGTTCCTGCGCTTTGAACGCTTGGAAGGGTGGATTGCAGAGGATGACGTCTATTCCTTCGAGGCGTTGCGCTAGGGTTCCTTTGCTGAAGAGATCAACTTCCTCAATTTGCCATCCATTTTTGTTCGGGTAGTCTGCAAGGATCAAGGATAGCTTTGCTACTTCGCACGCAAAAGGATCAAACTCCGCTCCGCCGACATGCTGGATCAAGAGATCATGACGCTGCTTATCGGTCCAATCATGCGGAAGGCCATCGCGCATATGCCGCAGCGCTGAACCCAGAAAAACCCCGGCGCCGGCGAACGGCTCGTACACCTTCGGCGGGTTGACACCATATTCCCATAGCCGAAAACGATCGACAATATAATCGGCAACATGCCTTGGCGTGCTATGCGTGCCAAAATCCGCTCGAGCCTGTGGCGTGACCAGTGTTGTTTCATAAACGTAGGCGAGGTCGTCAGCGGAAATATTGGCGACGTTGAAGCCGGCGCGGAAGGCAGCCCACGCATGCTCCAATAAGGCCAGAGTGTTTCTTGGCCAAATTTGCGTATCTTCGCCAAGCCGATAATAGTCGTTCATGGCCGAAAGGACATCGGCGACGTTGTCGGCGTTCCAACTTTGCGCGCGTTCATGCTGTCTGTCGGTCAGGATCTTTGCCGCTAGCAGCCGGAACACGCCGCGGAAAAGCAACCGCATCGACTTGTCATTGTTGACATTCCGCGAATCAACGACCGCCTCACGGATGAGGCGATCGAGCTTAACATGTATTTCGCCTTCTATTGCGGGGATCAGACCGATATCGACGAAATCGAGTTGATAAGCGCCATCGACGCGACCGATCGATTTCGCTCGGTGAATGACGTCTGGCGCCCAATCGTCGCGGTGCCGATGAAAGACTTCCGGCAACCGACTGATCGCGAAGCGATCAAGGAAGCGTGGCGACTTTTTCGCGTAAACTTGCCACGACGAAACGTTATCACCCTCAATAACAAAAAACAGAGGAGCACCGAGCGCACGATGGTTTTCGACCAAGTTCTGCGCCGCGTCGACTGATCCTTCAGCCACAGCAAACGCGGCAGATCGATAGGAAGGAGGGGTTTGAGTGAACGCCACCAGCGGGACGGAACGAGTTCCGCCTGTCGGCGCCCAGATATCGCTGTAGGCATAGTCGTGCTTTATCGCGTCCTCGCGATATCCAAGATGCGTCGTCTGCTCGACGACTATATTCAGAATACGATCAAGCATCACGTCCGCCTGCTGGCGACCATAGGGGGAAATACCAAGTCATATTGGGGGTCGCTTTTCGCCGCAAGAAGTCGATCGCGGAGACTAGAGACTAACGGTTGAAGCTGAACAATGATCGAAAGCGTACAGACCGGAGGCCGCTGATCGAAGTCGAGTAGAACGACGCGCCCATCACGAATAATTAGGGCGAGATGTGCGCGTTCCAAACGAATCCAGGGATGGACTTCGCAAATTTGGAACAACGCGTCGGCGACCGATGAGAAGCTGGAGATCGGCATCTGAAGCGTAGTGGCTGCCGATTGAATGACAGCGGTAGCAAGGAGGTCGCCTGCGGTGAAACAGGCCGTGCGACCGCCTTCGGCGTTAAGAGCGGGTAGCGCCTGCCGATACGTGCGCCACTGCTGCTTGCTCAGCGAAAGCGCACTCATAATCTGCCCCGGGGTGAAGAGTATCGACAAAAATACTCCATCGTGTTGGTAGTCAACACCTTAGCTCGTTGGAAACCAGGTGTAAACGGAATATATGACCAACGCCTGCGTTTTGGCAGCCGATCTTTGTTTCCCACGTGACCGCTGTCGGCGGCCGGTGAGACGTTCGGAGACGATTTCCGAGCCTGCTCAGATAGGAAGGCGGCAAAGTTCGAATAGTGTGGAATGAGCGCTGATCGCATTGCAACCAACAATGCGAAGCCGGCTCGAAAGGTGCCTCCGGGTCGAGCCCGTACCTGCGGGCTTTCCCCGTGGGCGCCACGCGGGAGAGTCGATCAAACACACGGCGAGGTGCGCGTCGTTGGCGCCGCCAACGCGCGCGGACGATCGCGGTCGGCGGTCGGTTCCGTCTCACGGAGGTTTACGCGCGAGGCCGATTTTCCCTCGAGCGACCCAGCGTCCTGGCGACGCGCGTAGACTTCGCCCACGGCGGCGCCGAGCAGTCGGCGCGTGCGGCGTTTGTCTCGGAAGCGCTAGAGCGCTTCCCGATTTGGCGTGACCCCCCGTCATTGCGAGGAGCGCAGCGACGAAGCAATCCAGGGGGCGTAGGGCGCTGCCCCATGGCCCCTGGATCGCTTCGCTTCGCTCGCGATGACGGTCCCAGCATTTCGGGAAGCGCTCCAGCCGCGAATGCGGGACATCCCGAACGGCTTCGATTCTCACCGCGTCGGAGGTGTGATAGTATAGTAAAACTACGGATATAATGTACCACCGCCGCATCGAACAGCGGGGCGACAAAATCGACCACTCAACGCCTTGGAATCGCACGAAGCGTGGACAAAAATGACCGCCCCAGGGGAGACGTCCCGTAGGCGCTAGGTTAGCGACGGCGCCGGCCGTCGTCATTGCCAGCGAAACGCGGCAATCCAGAGGGCGTAAGGCTGTAGCCTTGCCGCCGTGCTAAATGTATACTCGAACTTACCAGGAAAGGACTGTGCCGGCGGCCCCTGGATTGCCGCGCTTCGCTCGCAATGGCGGCACAGGCCTCAGCACGAAGCCTTATCCTAGCGCCCATGAGGTCGAGCCGCCTCACTCCCTAAAAATCTTCCCCGGATTGAACAGGTTCTGCGGATCGAGCGCGAGCTTCACCCGCCGCATCAGGTCGAGCGTGGCCTCGCCGTGCTCGATCTCCAGATAGGGGATCTTCTCCTGCCCGACGCCGTGCTCGCCGGTGCAGGTGCCCTCCATTGCGATCGCCCGCTTGGCGAGCCTCGAACCGAAAGCTTTCGCGCGCGCCACTTCCGCCGGGCTGGCGATGTCGACGAGCACGCTCACGTGAAAATTGCCGTCGCCGACATGGCCGACGATCGGCGCGATGAGCCCGGTCTCGGCGATGTCGGCCTGCGTCTCGGCGACGCAGTCGGCGAGCCGCGAGATTGGCACGCAGACGTCGGTGGCGAAACCCTTGGCGCCGGGCCGCAGCGCGACGCTCGCCCAATAGACGTCATGTCGCGCCTGCCAGAGTTTCGAGCGCTCCTCCGGGTTGGTCGTCCACACGAACGGGCCGCCGCCATGGTCGCCGGCGATCTCGTTGAAACGGCGCGACTGCTCGGCCACGCCTTCCTCGGAGCCGTGGAACTCGACGAACAGCATCGGCGTTTCGGGAAGCCCGAGTTTCGAATAGGCGTTGCAGGCCTTCACCTGCAACGCGTCGAGCAACTCGATCCGGGCGACGGGAATGCCGGATTGGATGGTCGCGATCGTCGTCAGGCAGGCCGCGCGCACGTCGGGGAATGGGCAGTGGCCGCCCGAGATCGCCTCGGGGATGCCGGCGAGCTTCAGCGTGATCTCGGTGATGATTCCGAGCGTGCCCTCGGAGCCGACGAACAGCCGCGTCAGATCGTAGCCGGCCGAGGATTTTTTCGCCCGGCTCGCCGTTCTGACGAACGCGCCGTCGGCGGTCACGACTCCGAGCGACAGCACGTTGTCCTTCATCGTGCCGTAGCGCACGGCATTCGTGCCCGAGGCGCGCGTCGCCGCCATGCCGCCGATGGTCGCGTCGGCGCCGGGATCGATCGGGAAGAACAGCCCGCTGTCGCGCAGATGCGAGTTGAGCGCCTTGCGGGTGACGCCCGGCTCGACCACGCAATCGATGTCCTCGGCGTGCACCGCGAGCACCCGGTCCATGCGCGTCATGTCGATCGACAGCCCGCCGTGCAGCGCGTTGACGTGGCCCTCGAGCGAGCTCCCGGCGCCGAAGGCGACGACCGGCGCGTCGTGACGCGCCGAGATCTTCACCGCGTCGATCACGTCCTCGCGCCCTTCAGCGAACAGCACCGCGTCCGGCGGCGCGTTCGGCGTCCAGGTCAAGGTGTGGCCATGCTGCTGGCGCACCGCTTCCGAGGTCACGATCCGATTGCCGAATCGCGCCGTGAGCTCGCCGACCAGCGCCGCGACGGTTTTCGCCGGGAGTTTGTCTTCGCGCCGACGGACGATGGTTCGATGCGCATTCATGGTCAGGACGTTTCCTCTCGAGCTGCTGCAACACATTCTGGCGCGAAACGCATTGCGCCCGCAACCCGGCGACGCCATCTGCCTCAGGCGGTAGTGAGGAAAAGCGCCAGATGATCGAGACCACCGAAAATCCGTTGCTGCAGGATTGGGACGGCCCGTTCTCCGCGCCGCCGTTCGCGAAAATTCGTCCAGAGCATTTCGGCCCCGCCTTCGACGCCGCGCTCGCCGAACGCCGCGCCGAGATCGCGGCCATCGAGGTCGATCCGGCGCCGGCCGATTTCGACAACACGATCGTCGCGCTGGAGCGCGCCGGGACCAAGCTCGATCGTATCTCCCGAGCGTTCTTTCATTTGGCGAGCGCTGATGCGAACGACGCGCTGGAGCGAATAGAGCGCGACATTGCGCCCGTGCTCGCGCGCGAGCACAACGCGATCTTTCTCGATCCCGACCTTTTCGCCCGCGTCGAACGCGTCTACGCCGATCGGGCGCGGCTCGATGAAGAAGCGCAAAGGCTCGTCGAGCGCTGTCGGCTCGCCTTCGTGCGCGCCGGCGCCGGTCTCGACGCCGGGCGCAAGGCCCGGCTCGGCGCCATCGACGAGCGGCTGGCGACGCTCGGCGCGCTGTTCGGCCAGAACGTGCTCGGCGACGAGCGCGAATTCGTGCTCTGGCTCGATGGCGAGGACGACCTCGCCGGGCTCTCCGACGCGTTCCTCGCTGCGGCACGGAGCGCCGCCGAGGCGCGCGGCGAGCCGGCGCGCTATGCGGTGACCCTGTCGCGCTCGTTCGTCGAGCCCTTCCTGCTGAGCTCCCCGCGGCGCGACCTGCGGGAAAAATTGTGGCGCGCCTTCGTTGCGCGCGGAAAAAACAACGGCGCGCGCGACAATGGCGCGATCATGGCGGAGACGCTCGCTCTGCGCGCCGAAAAGGCTGCGCTGCTTGGCTATGCCTCCTATGCCGATTACCGGCTCGAAGATACCATGGCCAAGAGCCCCGACGCCGCGTTAGGCCTGTTGAACCGGGTCTGGGCGCCCGCGCGCAAAAAAGCGCTCGAAGAAGCGGCGGCGCTGCAAGGCGAGATCGCCGCCGACGGCGGCAATTTCGAGCTCGCGCCCTGGGATTGGCGCTACTACGCGGAGCGGCGGCGCCAGGCGCTCTACGATTTCGACGAACGCGAGCTCGAGACCTATCTGCCGCTGGATCGCATCATCGAGGCTGCATTCGAGACCGCGCGCCGGCTGTTCGGCCTGAGCTTCGCGCCGCGCGCCGACATCGAGGCGCCGCACCCGGACGCCCGCGCCTGGGAGGTCCGCGAGGCGGACGGGCGGGTCATCGGCCTGTTCGTCGGCGATTATTTCGCCCGCCCCTCCAAGCGCAGCGGGGCGTGGATGAACGCGCTACGCGTCCAGAGCCGGCTCGACGGCGGGACGCTGCCGATCGTCGCCAACACCATGAGCTTTTCGCCGAGCGGCGGCGGCGCGTGTCTTCTCAGCTACGACGAGGCGCATACGCTGTTTCACGAGTTCGGTCACGCGCTGCATGGCCTCTTGTCCGACGTGACATATCCCCGGCTTTCGGGCACGCGAGTCGCGACCGATTTCGTCGAGCTGCCGTCCCAGCTCTACGAGCATTGGCTCGATGCGCCTGCGATCCTTTGCGAATTCGCCCGCCACCACGAGACCGGCGAGCCGATGCCGAAAAACCTCGCCGACGCGGTGCGCGCGGCGCGGCGCTATGGCCAAGGCTTTGCGACCGCCGAATTCCTCGGTTCCGCTTTCTTCGACCTGGCCGCGCACAGCCGCGCGGGCGGCGAATTCGATGCGCTGGCGATCGAAGCGGCCGAGCTCGCGCGCATCGGCATGCCGCAGGCGATCGCGCCGCGTCACGGCGCCGCGCACTTCCAGCACGTGTTCTCCGGCGACGCCTATTCCGCGGGCTACTACAGCTATCTGTGGTCGGAAGTGCTCGACGCCGACGCCTTCGAGGCGTTCGAGGAGACGGGCGACATCTTCGATCCCGTCCTCGCCGAGAAGCTCAGAACCTTCATCTACGCCGCCGGGAACAAGCGCCCGCCCGATGAGGCCTATGTCGGCTTCCGCGGGCGCGCCGCCGAGCCGGACGCGCTGCTGCGCAAGGGCGGCTTCGCCGCCCGCTGAAGCCGCGCCCCCGTCATTGCGAGGAGCGCAGCGACGAAGCAATCCAAAGGCCACAGCCGGGCTGCTCTGGATTGCGCCGCTTCGCTCGCAATGACGGCGCCGATTTACATTGATCGCGCACCGCGAAGAAGCGGCCAACACTGCCTGTTACCGAATGAGCAAAACCGTGTTCATGACTCGTCGTTTCCCTCGGTTTCCGGAGCGCGCCGGCAATCGGCGAGCATGAAAACGCCGTTGTCCCTCGGCTGCCCGCCGCCCCGACGCGAACGCGTCCTACTTATGGCGATTCCGTGCGCTCCGGTCGGCGTGATATCCATATTGCACCGACATCCGGCGCCCGGCGTCCGTAGCAAGGCGGGGTAAAACCGTTGCCGCGGACGCCGCGGGTCGGCGGCCTGAGACTGAAGACGAAGGCGAAAGGATCGGCTGGACATGCAGCAAGGCGCCGGCGAAAAAATCCTGCGGCCGCTCGATATCGTCCTCGAGCGTGCGCAACGCGGAAGCCGGGCGCCGTTCGCGGTCGTCGACATCGGTTCGAATTCCGTCCGGCTGGTGATCTACGACGAGCTGAGCCGGGCGCCGTTTCCACGCTTCAACGAAAAGTCGTTCTGCCGCCTCGCCGAAGGCCTGGAGGCCACAGGGCGCCTCGCCGAGGATGGATTTCGCCGCGCCGTCGAGGCGTTGCGCCGGTTTCGCGCGATTTCGACGGCGATGGGAGTCGGCCGCATCGACGTGCTGGCGACGGAAGCGACGCGCCGCGCTGCGAACGGGCCGGAGCTGGTCGCCGCGATCGCGGCTGAGACCGGGTTGACGGTAAAAATCCTCAGCGGCGCCGAGGAGGCGACCTACGCCGGCCTCGGCGTCATCTCCGGATTCTTCCGCCCCACCGGGATCGTCGGCGACATGGGGGGAGGGAGCCTGGAAATCATCGAAGCGCTCGACGACAAGGTCGGAAGCCGCACCGCGAGTATGCCGATCGGGGCGCTTCCGGTCGGAGAGCTGCGCGCGCGGCACGGCGCCGCGGCCAAGGACAAGGTCGACGCGATCCTGAGGGACAGGCTGCCGCCGGGGCTCGCCGAGCCGGTGTTCTACGCCGTGGGCGGCGGCTGGCGCGCGCTGGCGAAAGCCCACATGGGGGTCGCGCGGTCGCCGGTGCGCACGGTGCACAGCTATTCGGTCGCCGCGAAAGAGCTGCGCGACTTCGCCAAGGACGTCTGGCGCTCGTCGGCGCCGCTCGGGCCCCGGTTTGCCGATATTTCCGCGCGCCGGCTCGAGACTTTGCCCGCGGCGGCGCTGGTCATGGAGCGGCTGTTGAAGCGGCTCGGGCCGGATCAGGTGATCTTCTCGGCGCTCGGCGTGCGCGAGGGTTGGCTCTACGCTCAACTCCCCGAGCGCGAGCGCTACTTCGATCCCCTAATCGAGGGCGCGCAAGCGTTCGGCATCCCTCGAGCCCGCGTTCCCGCGTTTGCGGTCGCGCTCGCCGATTGGACGGCCGAGCTGCTGCCGGGCGAAAAACCCGCCGACACGCGGCTCAGGGTCGCAGCCTGTGCGCTCTCCGACATCGCCTGGCGCGACCACGTCGATTTGCGGGCCCCCGAGAGTTTTCGGCGGCTCATCCAGCTTCCGTTCACCGGCATCGACCATGCCGAGCGCGCCTATCTCGCCGCGATCATCCACGCCCGCTATAGCGGGCGGGCCAGCGATCCCTGTCTCGAGCCGGCGAACCGGCTGCTGTCGCCGGTCCGGCTGCGGCGGGCGCGCATACTGGGCCAAGCCATGCAGCTCGCCTACCGCTTCTCCGGCGTCGTGCCGGAAATCCTCGCCAATTCCCGCCTGATGGTGACTTCGGCCAGCGTCTATCTCGAAGTCGGCGAGGAAGCCCGGGCGTCCGACAGCGAGGAGGTGCTCGCCCGGCTGCAGGCGCTCGCGGCGACCGTCGGCGCCCACGAGGCCGAGATCAAGGCGCGCGGCGAGTGAGATCGCCGTTTGCCACTGAAGGGACCGGCTTCTCGCCGAACTTGATCGACAATCCGGCCGCAGTTGTGGCCGGGCTAAATTCGCCGGGCGGCGCCATTCTGTAGCTTGAGCGCCCTCATCCCGAGCTTGTCGAAGGACGACCTCGGTCGGCGTGTAAGCGCCTCATCGGCACGCGTCTTCCAAGCGGAGGCAGCGAGGTCAGCGACCTCGCCCACAGAGGCCCGGCGCGCCCGGCGTCGGAGCGAGAAGCTCGGCGCGGGTCACTCCGAGGGACGCGAGAACCACAGTCGATGCAGGCCGAAGCTCAACTGGCGGTGGTCTCCGGGATCGACGCCCGCCTCGCTGGGCGAAATCGCGCCCTCGTCGGTGAAGCGCAGCCAGTTCGCGCCGGGGCGGAGGGCGCCGGGCGGGAGAGGCAGGTTCAGAGTCGTCGTTCGCTCGTCGTCCAGCGACCAGACCCCGATCGGGCGGTCGTTCAAGCGCACTGCGATTTGCTTGGGCGCCTTGCTCGGCAGAGGTCGATAGGCGTGAACGGTCGCATGGAGGGCGAGGCGGTCCGCGCTAGGTCCGTCCCAGCGGAACAACAGCAGCGAACACCACGGCGCGCCCTTGGGCAGAGCCCAAACGCCCCAGTCCTCGTTTTTCGACCAGCAATCTTCATTCATCTCGTAGATCCAACCCCTGGCGCCCAGTCGAAAATCGACGGGCTCGTCGAGCGCCAGCGGCGTCGCCGCGGGTTGGCTGGATGCCGTGGTTCTCTCGAGATCGCAGATGCGAACAATGTCGACAACCGTCGTGTGCATCTCGCACTCGCCGGTGGGAAGCAGGCCACATTGCAGCAGCAAGTCGCGGCCGATGCCGGCGATATTCGCGATCATCTCGATCGGGCCCCTGGCGTCATCGATGTCTCTCGCGGCGATTCGACCGAACGGCGACGAGGGCTCCATGGGGAAGTCGCCGACGAGGTGGATGAATCTGTTGTCCCGAGAAAACAACGGAATGACGTAGGAAAGCGGCGCCCAGCCGTTGGTCATGATGAAGGTCGTATGGGAATTGTTGTACTTCGCAAACTCTCGCTTATCGGCGAAATAACGGTGGCGGACCGTTCCCTCGCGCTGAAACAATAGAGTTTGCACGGAAATCGCGAGGAAGGCGAACAGCGCCAGGTTCACGATGCGGGCATAGCCGGCAAAAACTCTGCAAATCAGCAACGTCGAGAGGACAGGCGCCAACATCTCGATCGGCGCGAGATAACGCCGAATGCCGAATTGCGCGGCCCAGCAATAGAACCCGACGATGAAGAAGATCGACAGCAGCACGAGGCCTTCGTTCGCCACCATGGGCGTCTCGCGCTCGATCGTCGCCACGGCGACGCGATTCCTCGTCAGCCGTCTGGCGATCGCTGCGCCCACGGCGATGAAGAGCAAAACGAATGTGAGCGCATATCTGACGTCGGATGCCGAGTTGAACGGGTCAGGGTCTTGATCAGCGCGCGCGATGTTCAACGGCGAGAGCGCGAGTTCGGTTAGAGACGTCGGCAGGAATTTCAGGTCGACGAAATTCGCGCCGGCCGCGAATTTGGATCCGAATACATTGTTGCAATAGGGAAACAGCGGATTGCCGAAACGCCAATACAGGGTCCACGACCACCAGCCGAGGCCGGCGAATACGCCGCAGGCGCCCCCGAATGCGGCGCCTAACGCCGCGCTGGTCAGTCGTGCGACGTCGCCACGGTATTTCAGCGCCACGACGACGGCGACAGCGAGCGCGTAACCGGGGAGGTAGACGGCGTTGGTGATCTTCAGTCCGGCGGCGAGGCCCATCAACAGCGCGGACGAGCTTTGATCGAGGAACGCTCTGCGCGCGCTGCAATCTCGATCGGACCTCGACTCGACCCGAATGGCGACCGCCAGCGAACCCAGCACCGGCAGCCCGGCCAGCACGTCGACGAGACTCGTTCCCGCAATCTGCAGGAAGACCGGTCCGACCATGGCGATAGCCGTCGTGAAAGTCGCCAATGCCAGCCGCAACGCCGGCGAAGCTGCGGCTTTGCTCGACGCGAAGGTAATGAAGAACAGCAGCGGCGCCGAAACCCCGTCGAGCACCGCGAGCGAAGGACGAACCCACACGACCGGAAGGTAAGTGATCGAGAGATACGCGGGGATATTCAGAATAGGATTTATATACGTCTGCATATTAGCAGCGTTTATATCGAAATCGATTCGACGATGAAATAATGCATAGACGTTATAGTAGTGATAATTGAGAAGGTCAAAGTTCAGGTCGATGCCGAGCTGGCTTTCGAAGCCACACAAGCAGGTGATAACAACGGCGTTCAATAAAGCGGCAGCAATGAATATTCGGAACCCGGGGGAGAGTTGTTTTGACATCAATGGACCATGAACACTGAGACAACACAGCGCGGACCCACGTCTGCGCGTCCTCGTCGCGGCGGGGAGGAAACAGCCTGTCATAGCCCCTAATGCGGCGTTCCGGGAGCGGGCCGGCGGCCTCCGCGCCATCGAACTTTCGGCTGGCGCCCGTCACCCGCGGCTTCCAGCGATACCGCCGCCGATGAGTTGACACGCAAGCGAATCTTGGCGCCCGGGCGGGCCCCCGGAGGACCGGCCCAGGCTAAATTGTCAAATCCCGCGCCAGAGCTCGTCGTGGGCCGATCCCGGCAGGAAAATTCCGGCGGCCGTCGCGACCAGCGCCAGATATTCGGGATCGCTCATCATCTTGCTGGAGCGCTCCTCGAACGCCGCGAGGCTCGCGTGCATCGAGACCCAGGCGATGCGGAAGGGGTTGCCGCCGATCGGCATGCTCACGCCGGTCTCGACGCCATACTTGGCTTTCAGGAATTCGGCTATCTGGTGAGCAAAGCCGATCGCTTCGCCGACTTTGCCGGGCGCGATGGACGCGGTGCGAACGAATGTGATCATCGCTTTTTTCCTCCCGTGCGCGCATGTTTGCGCGCTTGACATCCTGGCATGTCCGACCTTCGTGATCCGTGGCCCGACGCGAAAAATCACGCCCTCACGCCCTCACGTCGGGCGCCTCGAAGCGGCGCCCGAGCCAAGCCGGGGCGGGCAGCCCCTTCGATCGCAGGAACTCCGGGTTGAACAATTTGGAGGCGTAGCGCGCGCCGGAATCGCAGAGCAGGGTCACGATCGTATGGCCGGGGGCCGAACTCGCGCGCGAGCCGGATCGCGCCAGCGGCGTTGACGCCCGACGAGCCGCCGAGCGTTAGGAAATGAAGCAAGTGTCACCGTATTCCCGTATTCCCCGTATTCCGTATTCCATGGTGGACCGCCTCACGGAGACGTGTTTGCCACCTACTTGAAACAGCGACGAGCCTGAGATACCCTAGGTGTGTGATGGTCGTCGAGGCCGTCCCTCTTGTTTCGGGCATGCTCCTGCCGGCCCTTTGGCCGTTGGGGAGCCAACAAGTAATCGGGACAAATTCCCGGACAGCCCAAATGTCGGCGCGCTTGCGAGCGCGACGCCCCCCAGGCGAGTGAGCGATCTGAATCGACGTTGCAGGTACGGCATTTGCATTCGCGAGTGCTCGCCCGGGATGTGCGCCGGTTGCGTCAACAACAACCAAAGGGAGGAAGGCGATGTCCACCGTGTTCACACGCCGAAAGGCATTTGGTTTTGCTGCAGCGTTCGCCTGTCCTCTGTGCGCGAGGGCCCTTGCCGCCGACGCGCCGCACTGGGGCTATGAAGGACCGACCGGACCGGCGCACTGGGGCGATCTGGAGTCCGATTTCCGCGCCTGCTCGATCGGGACCCAACAGTCGCCGATCAACTTGACCGGCGCGGTCGACGCAGCTTTGGGTCATGTGGACGTAGGTTACCAAGAAGTGCCGCTGCGCGTTTGGAATAACGGGCATTACATCCAAATAAACGTGCCACCCGGCAACAAAGTGAACCTCGCCGGCGTCAGTTACGAGCTGTTGCAATTCCACTTCCATCATCCGAGCGAACATCAGCTCGAGGGCCAGCGCTACGACATGGAAGCCCACTTCGTGAATCGGGCGGCCGACGGCACGTTCTGCGCGCTTGGCGCGTTCATCAAGCGCGGCGCGTCTAACCCGGTGCTGGGGTCGGTCGTCAAGGCGATGCAGTCGACGCCGGGGCCCGATACCCCCGTTCCCGGCGTCACCGTCGATCCGATGAGCCTGCTTCCGAATGACCGGACGTCTTTCCGCTATATGGGGTCCGTCACCACCCCTCCTTGCCCCGAGACAGTCAGCTGGGTCGTGTTCCGCACGCCGATCGAAGCCTCGCCCGAGGAGATCAAGGGCTACGCCGCCGTGTTTCCGTTAGACGCGCGGCCGATACAGCCGCTGAACCGGCGTTTCGTGTTGGAGGTCAGCGGCTAGAGCGGTTCCCGATCACTGTGAATCGCCGCCGTCATTGCGAGCGCAGCGAAGCAATCCAGGGCGGCCGGGCTGTGGCCCCTGGATTGCTTCGTCGCTGCGCTCCTCGCAATGACGGGGTGTCGGTTTGATCGGAAACCGCTCTAGCTCAGGACGAGGAGGTGAAGAGCGCCCGCCCGTCACTGCGGCCAGAATTCTCCATCCATGGCTTCCTCGAACCGATACGGCAGCGCGGCGGGAAATAGGCCCTCGGGGAGGCCCGTCTCGCGGGCGG
>JBKQKS010000331.1:0-3440 GCA_052147395.1 Roseiarcus sp. | reverse complement strand
ACGGCGTCGCGCTCTACCCGTTCTTCCTCGACGGCGTCGCCGCCGACCCGAAGCTCGAGCAGAAGGACGGCCTGCATCCGACCGAGGCGGGCGTCGAGGTCATCGTCGCGCGCATTCTGCCGGCGGTGGAGGCGCTGCTCGGAAGGTTCCGCAATAGCGCTTCAGACCTGACTCTTCGCGCTGTGCTGGGTACGGCGTGAATGGGCCGCCTCCAGCCGGTTGCGCTCGGCGCCGACCGCGAACGCCGGACTAGGCGTTCCCTCGCGCTGAGGCGGCGAATGTGGTAGCGTGCGTTTCACGTGTTTGGGATCGTCTGCTTGCGGGCCGTAGCCTTTGTCGAGCGTCTCCCGGTCGGCGACGAGGTCGGCGTTACGCTCGGTTTTCGCGGTTTCGACGCGGAGTTCGCGCGCGTTCACGTCGAGCGCTGCCGGAAGGGCGATATTTCGCGCTTGTCCGGGGGTGGGAACGCACAAGTCCATGCAGGTCGGAGGCTGTCTGATGAGAGAGGCGAACGAGGCTGCGAAACGCCGCATTCTTTGCGTTTTTCCGCATTACGAGCCGTCGCTCGGCAGTTTCGACTTCGCCTATGACGTGACCGCCGGCCTGCGCGCCTTGATGCCGCCGCAGGGGCTTCTGGTGATCGCCGCCGCCGTTCCCGAGGGGTGGCGCGTCCGGTTCATCGACGAAAACATCGCTCCGGCCGGCGACGCGGACTTTGCATGGGCCGACGCCGTCTTCGTCAGCGGCATGCACGTGCAGCGCCGTCAGATCAGCGACGTCTGCGCCCGCGCGCATCACTATGGCAAGCCGGTCGCGCTCGGCGGTCCCTCGGTTTCGTCCTGTCCCGAGTTCTACTCGGACGCCGACTTTCTCCATATCGGCGAGCTGGGCGACGCGACCGAGGAATTGTTTACCCAACTGGCGCGCGATTGCGCCCGGCCGGCGCGGCAAATCCGCTTCGAGACAAGGGAACGGCTGCCGCTCGACTCCTTCCCTGTTCCCGCCTATGAGCTGGTCGATCTCGAGCGCTATTTCCTCGGCTCGCTGCAGTTTTCCAGCGGCTGCCCCTATACTTGCGAGTTTTGCGATATTCCCGGCCTTTACGGACGCGTGCCGCGCCTGAAGTCGCCGCAAAGGATCGTCGCCGAGCTCGACAAGCTGCGCGCCTGCGGCCTCAAAACCGCGGTCTATTTCGTTGACGACAATTTCATCGGCAATCGCCGCGCCGCGCGCGAGCTTTTGCCGTATCTCGTCGCCTGGCAGGAGAAGAACGGCTTTCCCTTCATCTTTGCCTTCGAGGCGACGCTGAACATCGCCAAATACGACGACCTGCTCGAACAATTGCGCGCCGCCAATTTCACCACGATCTTCTGCGGCGTCGAGACGCCCGAAGAAAAAGCGCTGCGTTCCATCTCCAAGGACCAGAACATGGTGGTGCCGATCGCCGAGGCGGTGCGGCGGCTGAACGCCAAGGGGCTGGAGGTCGTCGCGGGAATCATCATGGGCCTCGATACCGACGGGCCGCATACGCCTCAAAGCATCATCGACTTCATCGATGAGACGCAGATTCCGATGCTCACTCTCAACTTGCTCGAGGCGCTGCCGCGCTCGCCATTGTGGGACCGGCTCGAGCAGGAAAACCGCCTGAGCGCCGACGAGGGACGCGAGTCCAATGTGATTTTCAAGCGGCCTCACGAGGACGTGATCGCCGACTTCAGGCACTGCCTCGCCTATGCCTATGACCCGGCCCGGCTTTTCGCTCGCTACGACCACCAGTCGCGCGTCACTCACCCAAATCGCCGTCCGCGCGTCTATGCGCCGGGCCAGTTCACGGCGAAAGACGTTTTTCGCGGCTTGCGCATGCTCGCGATGATCGTCTGGAAAATGGGTGTGCTCGCCGATTACCGGCGGGTCTTTTGGGCCTTCGCCTGGCCGCGCCTGAAGGCAGGTAAGATCGAGGAGGTAATCGCCGTCTGCACAGTGTCGAAACATCTGATCGCTTATGCGCGAAAAGCCTGCGCCGGCGAATTGAACGCCTCGCATTATTCGGCGAAAGTCCGTGGCGAGGCGGCAGGGCGGCGAATTGGCGGCGGCCGGATCGCACGGCTTCTCGGTTATTCGGGCTAAGCCGGAAAATCCACTGCGCCCGCCTTGCCCTTCTCCGTCCCAAACATCCTCCGGCCGCCCTTGGGGTGATGGGGTTCGCGCGCATCCCACGAAATCGCCTATTGGACAAAGACTACGAAGCAACGTGAAGGACAGGGAAGCGCCGGCTGATGTCCCCGGTTGCTCCGCGGCGCCACATTGATTAGCTACGCGCCGTGAAGCCAATGGGGTCACGTAAAACCATGTCCGCCGAGTCGAGTTCGATCCGCTACGTCCTCACCCTCTCCTGCCCCAACCGGCCCGGCATTGTGGCGACCGTCTCGGCGGCGCTGTTCGAAGGCGGATTCAACATCCTCGACGCCCAGCAGTTCGACGACACCGAGACCGGCAACTTTTTCATGCGCGTCGAGTTCAACGCCGCCTCGCCCGCCGCCGACGTCTCGGCGATGCGCGCGCGCTTCGAGGCGATCGGCGAACAGTTCGAGATGGACCTAAGGCTTCGCCGCGCCGACGAGCGCAAGCGGGTCGCGCTGCTGGTCTCGCGCATCGACCATTGCCTCGCCGATCTCCTCTATCGCTGGCGCGTCGGCGAGCTGGCGATGGACATCGTCGCCATCATCGCCAACTATCCGCGCGAGACTTACGCGCATGTCGATTTCGATGGCGTCCCGTTCCACTATCTCCCGGTCACCCGGCAGACCAAGATGGAGCAGGAGACGCGGCTGTGGGAGATCGTGCGCGATGCGAAAACCGACGTGGCGGTGCTCGCGCGCTACATGCAGATCCTCTCCGACGGCCTCGCGGCGAAGCTCAGCGGGCGCTGCATCAACATCCACCACTCGTTCCTGCCGGGCTTCAAGGGCGCCAAGCCCTATCACCAGGCCCACGCGAGAGGCGTGAAGCTCATCGGCGCCACCGCGCATTTCGTCACTTCCGATCTCGACGAAGGCCCGATCATCGAGCAGGACGTCGAGCGCATCAGCCACCGCGACACGCCCGAGGATCTGGTGCGCAAGGGCCGCGACATCGAGCGGCGCGTGCTGGCCAGGGCGCTGAGCTACGCGCTCGAGGACCGGGTGCTGATCAACGGCGCCAAGACGGTGGTGTTCGCCGGTTGAGCGCCGCAGCCTCGAGAAGGCCGGATTGATGGCTTTCCCTGCGGCGCGATGGGTTTTGACGCAGGGGCCGACATGTTGGAAATTACGTTCTCTCGCCGCGCGGTGCTCGCGGCGCTCGCGGCGCTCGCCGCGGCGCCGGCGAGCACGGCTTTCGCGGCACAATGCGGCGCCGGAGCTGACGGTTTCGATGCCTGGCTCGCCGAGTTCCGCCGGCGC
>JBKQKS010000330.1:0-28455 GCA_052147395.1 Roseiarcus sp. | reverse complement strand
ATGATCGAACTCCTGCGCACCAACGATCTCGTGCTCATCTCCGCGGTCGAGAGCCTGCTCGCCGCGGCGCACATCGGCTGTTTCGTCGCGGACCGGCACATGAGCGCGGTCGAGGGCTCGCTCGGCTTCCTGCCGCGGCGCATCCTGGTCATCGACGACGACGTCGTCCGGGCGCGAAGACTGCTCGTCGACGCCGGCCTCGGCGCCGAATTGCGCGATGAGTGAGACGCGCGACGCAATCCACGGTCTCGGATTGACGCTGAGGCAACCGGCATCCGGTCATCGCGTCGGCGCCGACGCGGTGCTGCTCGCCGCCGCGGCCGGTCCGCCTGCCCGGCATGTGGTCGACGTCGGCGCCGGAGTCGGCGCGGTCGGTCTCGCCCTCCTCGAGCGCTGGCCCGAGGCGCGCGGCGATCTGATCGAGATCTCGCCCGAGCTCGCAGCGCTCGCCGAAGCCAACGCTCGAGAGTCGGGTTTATCCGAGCGAGCGTGCGTGCTGTGTCTCGACGTTCTCGATGGCAAGGCCCGCCGCGCCGCCGGGCTCGCGGACGGCAAGGCCGATCTCGTCGTCAGCAATCCGCCCTACTATGCCAAAGGCCGCGTGCGCTCTTCGCCCGATCCGGACCGTATGCGCGCGCATGTGCTCGAGGCGTCGCTCGCCGACTGGATCGGCGCGGCGCTGGCGCTGCTCGCGCCCGGCGGGCGGTTCGTCATGATCCACCGTCCCGAGGATTTGCGGCCCATCCTGGAGGCGCTCGGCGGCCGGCTCGGCGCGCTCGGGGTACGGCCGGTTCACCCGAAGGCCGAAGCCGCGGCGATCCGAATTCTCGTCAGCGGCGTCAAGGGCTCGCGGGCGCCGCTGCAACTGCTGCCGGGGCTGACCTTGCACGAGCCGGACGGGCGCTTCACGTCGGAGGCGGCGGCAATCCACCGCGGCGAGGGCGGGCTCGTCGCGCGTTGACCCGCGGCGGCCGTATCTCTTAAGGTCCCGCGCGCCCCGCCGACCCTTCGTCGCGGCGCTCCAAGCCATGACGGCAACACGGGAGAGCCGAGCCTAAATGTCCTTGCCCGCCTACGCCGATCCGACGAAATCGTTTCAGGCGCTGATCCTGACCTTGCAGACCTTCTGGGCGCGGCAGGGTTGCGTGATCCTGCAGCCCTACGACATGGAAGTCGGCGCGGGCACGTTCCATCCGGCGACGACGCTGCGCAGCCTCGGCCCCAGGCCGTGGCGGGCGGCCTATGTGCAGCCCTCGCGCCGGCCGAAGGATGGCCGCTACGGCGAGAACCCGAACCGGTTGCAGCACTATTACCAGTTCCAGGTGATCCTCAAACCCTCGCCGGAAAACCTGCAGGAGCTCTATCTCGATTCGCTGAGCGCCATCGGCGTCGACATGGGGCTCCACGACGTGCGCTTCGTCGAGGACGACTGGGAGAGCCCGACGCTCGGCGCCTGGGGGCTCGGCTGGGAATGCTGGTGCGACGGCATGGAAGTGTCGCAGTTCACTTACTTTCAACAGGTCGCCGGGTTCGAATGCTCGCCGGTGTCGGGCGAGCTCACCTACGGCCTCGAGCGGCTCGCCATGTACGTGCAGGGCGTCGACTCGCTGTTCGACATCGACTTCAACGGCCAGGGCGTCACTTACGGCGACGTGTTCCAACAGGCCGAGCAGGAATATTCGCGCTTCAACTTCGAATTCGCCAACACCGATATCCTGTTCCAGCATTTCAAGGACGCCGAAACCGAGTGCCGCTCGCTGCTGGAGAAGGGCGATGCGGGCGAAAAACATCTGCTCGCGCTGCCGGCCTACGACCAGTGCATCAAGGCGAGCCACGCCTTCAACCTGCTCGATGCGCGCGGCGTGATCTCGGTGACCGAGCGCCAGAGCTATATCCTGCGCGTCCGCGAGCTGGCGAAAGCCTGCGGCGCGGCGTGGCTGAAGACGGCGGGGGGCGGGGCATGACCGTCATGACGAGAAAGCAAGCGGAGCTACGAGACGAACGCGTCAAGAGCGAGCTCTCGGCGGAAGTGCGCCGCATGCTCGGCGCCGATCGCGTCGTCGACGTCAGGGTCACGCCGCGAGAGAATTTTTCCGGCGAGCCTGTAATCTATGTGTTCGTCTCTCTGAAGTCCGTCAACGAAGTCCCGAGCTCGGCCTTGCAGAAAGAGTTGACGTCACGGATGTTCGACCTTCTAGAGGACCTAGGCGACGAACGGTCTCCTCGTCTGTCGTTCGACGCCCCGGACGACGTCTTTGCCGAGCCCGAAGAAATCGAGTTCCTCGACGACGACGAGTAGCCCGACGCATTCATCTCGATCCCAGAACCATTCGAACGCCATGTCGAAGCTTCACGACGATCTCATGGAGACGGCCGAGCACTTGCTCGCGCAGCCGGCCCGGTTCGAGGGCGCCAAGTTTCGTCGCGCCGCCTCGACGGCTTATTACGCTGTATTTCATCGCCTCGCGGCGTTGTGCGCGACCCATGTCGGGCGGCTGAAGACGGACAGCGAGGAGTTTCAGAAGCTTTATCGATATATCGATCACGGACCGACGCGAAAAGCCCTGAAGAGCAGCGCGGAATTCGGCAACTCGTTAGGCAGGCCGTTCGAACTCCTGCAAGAAGCGCGAAACCTCGCCGACTATTCTGGGCCGCTCACTCGAGAAACCGAGTTGACCGACGCTCGGGGACGTTTCACCCGGTCCAAAGCGCGCGAATTCGTAACCCTCGCGAAGGACATGCTCGGGTTCATCAATTCCCTCGACCGTGAAGCGGGCCGGCGGCTCGCGATCCTGCTCCTCGTCGAAAACAAGCGCCGCTGAGCCGCTCTGGACCACGACCGAATCAACTCTCTGGACCGCAAATGCCCGACCTTCTCCTCGAACTCTTCAGCGAAGAAATCCCCGCGCGCATGCAGCGCCAGGCGGCGGAGGATTTGCGGCGGCTCGTCACCCATGCGCTCGTCGACGCCGGCCTCGGTTACGAAGGCGCGCAGAGTTTTGCGACGCCCCGGCGTCTGGCGCTGCACATCGTCGGCCTGCCCGCGGCGCAGCCAGATCGCCGTGAGGAGCGCAAGGGCCCGCGCGTCGGCGCCCCCGAGGCCGCCATCCAGGGTTTCTTGAAGGCCGCCGGGCTCGCGAGCCTCGACGCAGCGATGAAAGTTTCCGACGGCAAGAAGGGCGAGTTCTACGTCGCCGTCATCGAGAAGAAGGGCCGCGCCACGCCCGAGCTGATCGCCGAAATTCTTCCCCCTCTGCTGCGCGCCTTCCCGTGGCCGAAGTCGATGCGCTGGGGCGCAGCCTCGGCGCGGCCGGAGGCGCTGCGCTGGGTGCGGCCGCTGCGCTCCCTTGTCTGCATGTTCGGCGCGCCGCACGAGACGCCGGAAATCATCGGCTTCGCACTCGACGGGCTCGTGGCTTCGGACGCGACTTTTGGCCATCGCTTCCTGGCGCCGGGAGAAATCCGCGTGCGCCGCTTCGAGGATTATGTCGACGCGCTCTTCAGGGCCAAAGTCGTGCTCTCCGCCGAGCGGCGCAGAGAGATGATCCTCGCCGACGCCAAGAGCCTCGCCTTCGCGCAGGGGCTCGAGGTCGTCGAGGACGAGGGACTGCTCGAGGAGGTCGCCGGCCTCGTCGAATGGCCGGTCGTGCTGATGGGCGAATTCGAAGCGGAATTTTTGCAGATTCCGCCCGAGGTGATCCGCGCCACCATCCGCGCCAACCAGAAGTGTTTCGTTCTGCGCGACGCGAGCGGCAAGCTCGCCAACAAGTTCATCCTGGTTTCGAACCTCGTCGCCAGCGACGGCGGCAAGCAGATCGCCGCCGGCAACGGCCGCGTGGTGCGCGCGCGGCTCGCGGACGCGCGCCATTTCTGGCGCACCGATCTCGGGCCGCTGCATGACTACGCCGACAAGGCCGATAAGCCGCTCGATCAGCGGCTCGCGAAGCTGAAGGCGCTCGGCATCGTGTTTCACGAGAAGCTCGGCACGCAGGGCGAGCGCGTCGCGCGTATGCGCGCGCTAGCGAAGGCGCTCGCACCCGCGGCGGGTTGCGTGCCAAAACTCGCCGACCGCGCCGCCGAGCTCGCCAAGGCCGACCTCGTCACCGAGATGGTTGGCGAGTTCCCCGAGCTGCAAGGCCTGATGGGCCGCTACTACGCCGAGGCTCAGGGCGAAGACGTCAACGTCGCCCAGGCGATCGAGGAGCACTACAAGCCGCAGGGGCCGGGCGACCGCGTTCCGACCTCGCCGGAATCGATCGCCGTCGCGCTCGCCGACAAGCTCGACACGCTCGTCGGCTTCTGGGCGATCGGCGAGAAGCCGACCGGGAGCAAGGACCCGTACGCCTTGCGGCGCGCGGCGTTGGGGGTGATCCGTATCGTGATCGAGAACGAGCTCAGACTGCCGCTCATTGCCGTGCTCGACAAGCAGCATGAGGTGATTCACGCCGCGATCGCCGGCGTCGCGCCGCGCGCCTCGGGCGATGTCGAGGACCTGCTCGCCTTCTTCGCCGACCGCCTGAAGGTCTATCTGCGCGACAAGGGGGCGCGCCACGACCTCATCGACGCGGTCTATGCGCTGCCCGGCCAGGACGACCTGCTGATGATCGTGCGCCGGGTGGAGGCGCTCGGCAAGTTGCTCGATACGGAGGACGGCCAGAACCTGCTCACCGGCTATCGCCGCGCCGCCAACATCGTCAAGGCCGAAGAGAAGAAGGACGGCGAGGGCGCCTTCGCCGGCGCGCATGACGCGAAAGCGCTGAAACAGCCGGAAGAACAGGCGCTCGCCGATGCGCTGGCCTCGGCCGGCGCCGAGGCGCGCGAAAAAGTGGCGCGCGAAGACTTCGAGGGCGCGATGCGCGCGCTCGCCTCGTTGCGCGCCCCCGTCGACGCGTTCTTCGAAAAAGTCACCGTCAACGCCGACGACGCCGCGCTGCGCCTCAACCGCCTCAGCCTGCTCGGGGAATTGCGCGAAGCCGTGCACGTGGTCGCCGATTTCTCGCGCATCGCGGGGTGATTGTATCCCGAGGCCAGGGCGACGCGAGCGCCCCGCCGTCGGAAGGGTGCAGCCCTCTCCGTCATGGCGAGCGTAGCGAAGCCATCCAGGGGCTGCGAGGCGCTGCGCTTTCCGCCGGCGCCGGCGCCCACGTCACGGACCAAGGAAAGGACGCAGCCCTACGCCCCTGGGTTGCCGCGCTTCGCTCGCCATGACGTCGGCTTCGCCGCCGTGCGCCCCCGCCTACAGCTTCCCGTAAACGTCCGGAACGTACATCTCCTCCGGCATTGGCTCACGGATGTAGTCGGGGTGGTGCTCGCGCGGCGGCAGCGCCGGGTCGACGTGAGGCACGGTCTCGTAGGGAACCTGGGTCAGAAGATGCGCCATGCAATTGAGCCGTGCGCGCTTCTTGTCGACCGCCTCGACGATCCACCACGGCGCCTCGGGGATGTGCGTACGCTCGAGCATCGTCTCCTTGGCCTTGGTGTAGAGCTCCCAGCGCCGGCGCGACTCGAGGTCCATGGGCGAGAGCTTCCACTGTTTGAGCGGATCGTGGACGCGCATGAGGAAGCGCAGGTTCTGCTCGTCGTCGGTGATCGAGAACCAGTATTTGATCAGCCTGATGCCGGAGCGCACCAGCAGCCGCTCGAACTCCGGCGCCGACTGGAAGAATTCCTCGTATTCGTCGTCGGTGCAGAAACCCATCACGCGTTCGACGCCGGCGCGGTTGTACCAGCTGCGGTCGAACAGCACGATCTCGCCGCCGCTCGGCAGGTGCTGCACGTAGCGCTGGAAATACCATTGCATGCGCTCACGCTCGCTCGGCGCCGGCAGCGCGGCGACGCGGCAGACCCGCGGGTTGAGGCGCTGGGTGATGCGCTTGATGACGCCGCCCTTGCCCGCCGCGTCACGGCCCTCGAACAGCACGACGACCTTGAGCTTCTTGTAGACCACCCAGTCCTGCAGCTTGATCAGCTCGCGCTGCAGGCGCAGCAGCTCGCGGAAGTAGAACCTGCGGTCCAGAGCGGCGCCTGGATGCTCCTTCCCGGCGGCGACGATGTCGGCGACTGCTTCGTCGTCCATCTCCAGCTCGAGCTCCTCGTCGATGTCGTCGATGGTCTCGTTGCGGATCCGGCGATAGAGCGCATCGTCGGCCGCCATGGAGTTCGCGGGCTTTCTCGTGTCGTCCGTCATCGCTTCAACCCCTCGCGCGTCGGTAATTGTTGGTCTCGGCGCACCGAGCCCTCTCGCCGCCGCCGGGCGCTGTGCAGCATGGTTACGTATTCGCGCCGGCGTCGTCGAGTCTTCGCGCCGAGCCGCTCGGGTGGGGCCCGCGCAATGCGGGTTGCGCGCATGGAGGCCCCTGATCGATCGACTGGCGTTACTGCTGCTCAGCCGGCGGTAAAGCCGCCATCGATCGAAATGTTGGCCCCGGTGATCTGCGCCGCGTCGTCCGAGCACAGGAACAACGCGACCGCGGCCACCTGCTCCGAGGTGACGAACTGCTTCGTAGGCTGGCCGCCCAGCATCACATCGCTGATAACCTGCTCGCGGGTGAGATTGCGCGCCTTCATGGTGTCGGGAATCTGCTTTTCGACGAGCGGCGTCCAGACATAGCCGGGCGAGATGCAATTGGCGGTGACGCCGAAAGTGGCGAGCTCGAGCGCAACCGTCTTGGTGAGGCCCGCGAGCCCGTGCTTGGCCGAGACATAGGCCGACTTGAAAGGCGAGGCGACCAGCGAATGCGCGGAAGCGGTGTTGATGATGCGGCCCCATTTCCTCGCCTTCATGCCGGGGACCGCGGCGCGGATGGTGTGGAACGCCGAGGACAGGTTGATCGCCAGGATCGCATCCCACTTCTCGATCGGGAAATCCTCGATCGGCGAGACGAACTGAATGCCGGCGTTGTTGACGAGGATGTCGAGCGAGCCGGTCTTTGCCTCGGCGTTGGCGATCATGTCGGCGACTTCGGCCGGCTTCGACATGTCGGCGCCATCATAGAAGGCCTCGACGCCGAATTCTTTCTCGATCCCGGCGCGCTCGGCCTCGATGGCGGCGGCATCGCCCAAGCCGTTGATCGTGATGGCGGCGCCGGCTTTGGCGAGGGCCTTGGCGATGGCGAGGCCGATGCCGCTGGTGGATCCGGTGACGAGCGCGTGACGGTGAGCGAGAGACATTCGAGGCTCCTCTGGGCAGTGGGCTTGATTACCGGCTGGGTTACCTCTTTGCCGCGCGATTATCACGCCCGAATGTCGTTGCAGGCCCGCTTCACTTCGTCCTCGAATCCAGCCAGGCGATGAGATCCGCCGTCACTTCGTCGCGATTGGTCTCGTTGAGCGTTTCGTGGCGCGCATCGGGATAGACTTTCACCGTCAGGTCGTTCAGGCCCGCGGCGCGGTAGACGTCGACGAGTCCCGGCATGTTAACGCTGACGGGGTCGCGCGAGCCGCGGAACAGGTAGATCGGCAGTGTTTTGGGGATGCGGGCGGCCAACGCCGGCGAGCCGAGCGTCGCCACGCCGTCTAGGAGGTCCAGCGCCAGAGAATTAGTGACGTTAAACCCGCACGTAGAATCGGCGATATACTTGTCAACTTCTGAGGCATCGCGCGACAACCAGTCGAACCGCGTGCGAGCCGGGGTAAAATTAGCGTTGAAACCAAGAAAGAGCAGCGATTGGACTATGGGGCTCTTGCCCCGTGGGCCGAGCCGCCAGCGCTCGAAGGCGGCGAGGAATTTCCCCACCCCGGCGATCGCCGGCGGCGCGCCGGTCGTCCCGGAAAACGCAACCGCGGCAAGCCCTTCTCCGCGCTCGGCGATGAAGGTCTGGCCCAGGAACGAGCCCATCGAATGGCCGAAGAACGCCTTGGGAACATCGCTTTCCCACTCGGCGATGGCGCTGGCGACGGCGGCGAGATCGTCCAGGCACGCCCGCCAGCCGCTGCGGTCGGCGAAAAATCCGAGGTCGTCGGGGCGGCAGTCGGGTCCATGACCGCGGTGGTCGCTGGCATACACCACATAGCCGGCGGCGGTAAGCGCGCCGGCCAGTCGCGCATAACGGCCGCCGTGCTCGGCGAGGCCGTGGGCGATCTGCACCGAGGCTTTGGCCTCGCCGTCGGGCGCCCAGCGCCGGACAAAAATCCGCCGCCCCGCGCGCTCGACGCGAAATGTCTCCGCCTGCATGCCCGACGCGCCCCCGTGCACTCCCTCGCGGTGAAACCTAGACGCAAACGCCGCGGCGGCGCAATGGCGGACGACGAGGCCGGAAGGCGTCGCGAGCAGGAATTCCCTCCCGCAACGCCGGTATGACAATTGACATAAAATGTAATTTGCGCGATGAAGTTTCGAGCGCGGCGCGCTGGACGTCTTGCGCGTGACGCCTCATAACGGTCTGTTATCGCACCTATATCTGAAGCGGACGCGGGCTTGGGAGCGGGCGGGAGGCGGTCTCGAGCCGAAAGTTCGGCTTGATTGCATGCCCCCTCGGGGCGATAGCCTCGCCCAATGAAACGCCGCCCCGCGGCGGCCCAACCCAGGGATGGATAAGGTCATGGCGAGAAAGAAGATTGCACTGATCGGCGCAGGCCAGATCGGCGGCACCTTGGCGCATCTGGCGGCGCTCAAGGAACTCGGCGACATTGTCCTATTCGACATCATCGACGGCGTGCCCCAGGGCAAGGCGCTGGACCTCGCCGAATCCGGCCCGGTCGAGGGCTTCAACGCCAAGCTCGCCGGCGGGAGCTCCTACGAGGCGATCGCGGGCGCCGACGTCATCGTCGTCACCGCGGGCGTGCCGCGCAAGCCCGGCATGAGCCGCGACGATCTGCTCGGCATCAATCTCAAAGTCATGGACGCGGTCGGCGCCGGCATCAAGGCCAACGCCCCCGACGCCTTCGTCATCTGCATCACCAACCCGCTGGATGCGATGGTGTGGGCGCTGCAGAAATTCTCCGGCCTGCCGAAGAACATGATCGTCGGCATGGCGGGCGTGCTGGATTCGGCGCGCTTCCGCTACTTCCTCGCCGAGGAGTTCAACGTCTCGGTCGAGGATATCACCGCCTTCGTGCTCGGCGGCCATGGCGACGACATGGCGCCGTCGGTGCGCTATTCCACGGTCGCCGGCGTGCCGCTGCCCGACCTCGTCGAGATGGGCTGGACGACGCAGGCCAAGATCGACGCCATCGTCGAGCGCACGCGCAAGGGCGGCGGCGAGATCGTCAATCTGTTGAAGACCGGTTCGGCCTTCTATGCGCCGGCGACCTCGGGGATCGCGATGGCGGAGGCTTTTCTCAAGGATCAGCGCCGTGTGATGACTTGCGCTGCGCATCTCTCCGGCGAATATGGCGTCAGCGACACCTATGTCGGCGTGCCCGTGGTGATCGGCGCCGGCGGCGTCGAGCGCATCATGGAAATCCAGCTCGACGCCACGGAGAAGGCGATGTTCGAGAAGTCGGTCGCCTCGGTGCAGACGCTGATGACGGCGTGCAAGTCGATCTATCCGGCGCTGGCCTGATCGGCGATCTCGATTTCACGGCGCGGGCTTTACAGCCCGCGCCGTTCCGACTCCCCCTTCCCTAAAGCGAGCTCGCGTTCCATGAACATCCACGAATATCAGGCTAAAGCCGTGCTGCGCGCCTTCGCAGCGCCGGTTTCGAACGGCAAGCCCGCGTTCACCCCGGCGGAGGCGGAAGCGGCGGCCAAGGAATTGGGCGGCCCGCTGTGGGTCGTCAAAACGCAAATCCACGCCGGCGGCCGCGGCAAGGGCAAGTTCAAGGAAGCCTCCGCGGGCGACAAGGGGGGCGTGCGGCTGGCGAAGTCGGTCGCAGAGGTCAAACAGTTCGCCGAGCAGATGCTGGACGCGACGCTGGTGACCGCGCAGACGGGTCCGGCCGGCAAGCAGGTCCACCGGCTCTACATCGAGGACGGCTCCTCGATCGACAAGGAATTCTATGTGTCGCTGCTCGTCGACCGCAGCGTCGGGCGCGTCTCGTTCGTGGTTTCCACCGAGGGCGGCGTCAACATCGAAGAGGTCGCGGCGCATACGCCGGAGAAAATCCATTCCTTCTCCGTCGACCCAGCGACCGGGATCATGCCGCACCACGGCCGCACGGCGGCGAGAGCGCTGGGGCTCTCGGGCGACCTCGCCAAGCAATGCGAGGCGCTGGTGGCCAAGCTCTACACCGCCTTCGTCGCCAAAGACATGTCGATGCTCGAGATCAATCCGCTGATCGTCACCACGACCGGCCAGCTCAAATTGCTCGACGCCAAGCTTTCGTTCGACGACAACGCGCTGTTCCGCCATCCCGATTGCGCCGCGCTGCGCGACGAAACGGAAGAGGACCCCAAGGAGATCGAGGCCTCGCGCTACGATCTCAACTATATCGCGCTCGACGGGACGATCGGCTGCATGGTCAACGGCGCCGGCCTCGCCATGGCGACGATGGACATCATCAAGCTCTACGGCGAGAGCCCGGCGAACTTCCTCGATGTCGGCGGCGGCGCCTCGAAGGAGAAGGTGACGGCTGCGTTCAAGATCATCACCGCCGACCCCAACGTGAAGGGCATCCTCGTCAACATTTTTGGCGGCATCATGAAATGCGACATCATCGCGGAGGGCGTCATCGCCGCGGTGAAGGAGATCGGGCTCGCCGTGCCGCTGGTCGTGCGCCTCGAGGGCACCAACGTCGAGCTCGGAAAGAAGATCATCCGCGAGTCCGGGCTCAACGTGATTCCGGCGGACGACCTCGACGACGCGGCGCAGAAGATCGTGAACGCGGTGAAGAAGGGCTGAGCGCCTCGCCGAAATCTGCCGACCGTTCTTTGCGATTTACAAGGTGCGATCCTTCATGTCCGTTCTCATCAACTCACGCACCAAAGTCATCACCCGGGGCTTTGCCGGGAAGAACGGCGCGTTCAGCTTGAAGTAGGCGCTCGCGTATTGGGGCGAGGTCGGCGGCGGCGCGTCGCGGGGCGCGACCGACGCGACCCGCGACCCGATCGCGGCGCGGCAGACCTTTCCGAGACGGCGCGGACCCGTTACGGAAGCCACTAACGTCAGTTACGCTGATCGTGCGTAACTAGGGAGAGGTCGATGAAGAACATCACGCTCGCGATCGAAGAGGACGTGCTCGATAAGGTCCGCGTGATTGCTGCTCAGAACAGGACGACGGTCAACGCCATGCTGCGGCAGCACCTCGCGGACTTGGCGGGGCGTGACGTCGGTCGCGAGCGGGCGCGCCACGAGTTGCTCGAACTCGCCCGCAATTCCAAGGGGCGCATGCGGCCCGGGGCTCGCTTCGACCGAGAGAGCGCTTATGCGGAGAGCGCCGAGGACATGCGTCACGAGGATATCCCCAATCCCTCCCATCGAACAATTCTGGCCGCTTTGGACCGCGCCGCCGCCGATGACCAATCGGAGCGCGAAAAAGTGCTTGACCGCGAGCTGGGTCGCGCGGAGGTCTACGCTCGGTCCCGTGAACGCCTGCTGGCGCTGATCGACGCGACTGAAGGCGACCGCGGCGGGCAAAGCTGGCAAAGGGCGAGCCTATATGATCGCTGATTGTCTGCTCGACACCAACGTGCTCGTTTGCGCGGCCATGGGCCGATACTCGGCCGCCGGCAAGTTCGAGCGCGCAGGTATGCTCATCGCGGAAACCCACTTCGCGGTGTCTGGTCGGAAACTCCAGGAGTTCTTTGTGGCCGTAACCCGGAAGTCCGACAAACCGCTCGGCGTCGACAAGGCGCTGGAGTGGCTGGAAGACTTGCGCGACCGCCCTTGCGTTCCCATCGCCCTCGACCCCGTGAAACGAGGCGCGGAGATCGCCCAGCGATTTCAAACCTCCTACTGGGACGGCGCCGTGCTGGCGGCTGCCGAGAAGATTGGAACGCCTGTCGTCTACTCCGATGACCTGAACCACGGCCAGAGCTACGGTTCGGTCCGAGTCGTCAATCCCTTCAGAACCGTCTGAAACAAGATAGGAAACGCCCCATGTCCGTTCTCATCGACGCTGCCACCAAAGTCATCACCCAAGGCTTCACCGGCAAGAATGGCACGTTCCATTCCGAGCAGGCGATCTCCTATGGCACGAGGGTCGTCGGCGGCACGTCGCCGGGCAAGGGCGGTTCGATCCATCTGAACCTGCCAGTATTCGACACTGTCGCCGAAGCGCGCGAGAAGACCGGCGCCGACGCCTCCGTCATCTACGTTCCGCCGCCGGGCGCGGCGGACGCGATCTGCGAGGCGATCGCGGCGGAAATGCCGCTCATCGTCTGCATCACCGAGGGCGTGCCGGTGATCGACATGGTGCGCGTGAAGCGTGCGCTGCAGGGCTCGAAGTCGATGCTCGTGGGCCCGAACTGCCCGGGCGTGATGACCGCGGGCCAGTGCAAGATCGGCATCATGCCGGGCAACATCTTCAAGCCCGGCAGCGTCGGCATCGTGTCGCGCTCGGGAACGCTCACCTACGAAGCCGTGTTCCAGACCACGCAAGTCGGCCTCGGCCAAACAACGGCGATCGGCATCGGCGGCGATCCGGTCAAGGGCGTGGATTTCATCGAGGCGCTCGAACTGTTCCTCGCCGACGACGAGACGAAGGCGATCGTCATGATCGGCGAGATCGGCGGCTCGGCGGAAGAGGATGCCGCGCAATTCCTGAAGGACCAAGCCAGGAAGGGGCGTTCGAAGCCGATCGTCGGCTTCATCGCCGGCCGCACGGCGCCGAAGGGACGCCGCATGGGCCACGCGGGCGCGATCATCGCCGGCGGCAAGGGCGACGCGGAGAGCAAGATCGCGGCGCTGGAAGCCGCGGGCATCCGCGTCTCGCCTTCGCCCGCGCGGCTCGGCAAGACGCTCGTCGAAATGCTGGCGGCCAAGTGACCGGCCAAGTGAGAGGACAGCGATGACCCGGCAGGATTCCAATCGCGCGTTTCTGGACACGGCGTTTCTCGACGGCGTCAACGGCGCCTATGTCGAGGCGTTGCAGGCCAAATACGAGGCGGATCCGAATTCGGTCGAGCCGGGTTGGCGCGCGTTCTTCGCGGCGCTGGGCGACAATCCCGACAGCGTCGCCAAGACCGCGCAGGGCGCCTCGTGGAAGAGGCCGCAATGGCCGGTCGTCCCGCATGACGAACTCACCCATGCGCTCGACGGCGATTGGCCGGCGACCGAGAAGGCGATCGCCGAGAAGCTGAAGGCGAAAGCCGCCGAGGCGCCGCCGCCGCAGCCGGGCGTCGAGGCGCCGACGGAAGAGTCGATCCACCGCGCAACCCGCGATTCGGTGCGCGCGTTGATGATGATCCGCGCCTATCGCATGCGCGGTCATCTGCACGCCAATCTCGATCCGCTCGGACTGGAGCCCGCCAAGGATCACGAGGAACTGCATCCTGGCAGCTACGGTTTCGACGAGGCCGACTACGACCGCAAAATCTTCATCGACGGCGTGCTCGGCCTCGAAAATGCGACGATCCGCGAAATGCTGGCGATCCTGCGCCGCACCTATTGCGGCACGATCGGCTTCGAATTCCTGCACATCTCCGATCCCGCGCAGAAGGGCTGGATTCAGGAGCGCATCGAAGGTCCGCACAAGGAGATCAGCTTCACCCGCGAAGGCAAGCGCGCGATCCTGTCCAAGCTCGTCGAGGCCGAGGGCTTCGAGAATTTCATCGACGTCAAATATCCCGGCACGAAACGCTTCGGTCTCGACGGCGCCGAGGCGATGATCCCGGCGCTCGAGCAGATCATCAAGCGCGGCGGCCAGCTCGGTCTGAAGGAAATCGTGTTCGGCATGGCCCACCGCGGTCGCCTCAATGTGCTGACCCAGGTGATGGGCAAGCCGCATCGCGTGTTGTTCCACGAGTTCAAGGGCGGATCGGCCTCGCCCGACGAAGTCGAGGGCTCGGGCGACGTCAAATATCACCTCGGCGCCTCTTCCGACCGCGAGTTCGACGGCAACAAGGTCCATCTCTCGCTCACCGCCAACCCGTCGCATCTCGAGATCGTCTATCCCGTGGCGCTCGGCAAGGTGCGCGCCAAGCAGGATCAGTTCGACGACTACGTCGAGCGCGTCAAGGTGATGGGTTTGGTGATCCATGGCGATGCGGCCTTCGCCGGCCAGGGCGTCGTCGCCGAGAGTTTCGGCTTCTCGGGTCTGCGCGGCCATCGCACCGGCGGTTCGATCCATTTCATCGTCAACAATCAGATCGGCTTCACCACCTATCCCCGCTATTCGCGCTCTTCGCCCTATCCGTCGGATGTGGCGAAGCTCGTCGAAGCGCCGATCTTCCACGTCAACGGCGACGACCCGGAAGCGGTGGTGTTCTGCGCCAAGGTCGCGACCGAGTTCCGGCAGAAGTTCCACGAGCCCGTCGTCATCGACATGTTCTGCTATCGCCGCTTCGGCCACAACGAGGGCGACGAGCCGGCGTTCACCCAGCCGCTGATGTATCGGGCGATCCGCTCGCATCCGCGGGCGCTGCAGATTTACACCGACAAGCTGATCGAGGAAGGCGTCGTCACCCAGGGCGAAGTCGACAAGATGCGCGGCGACTGGCGCCATCGGCTCGAGGCGGAGTTCGAGGCGGGGCAGGCCTATATCGCCAACAAGGCCGATTGGCTCGACGGCCGATGGTCCGGCATCAAGACGCCGCAGGACGTCACCGACGACGACCGCAAGGGCGAGACTGCCGTCGACGAGCAGCGGCTCGAGTTCTACGCCGAGCGCATCACCGCCGTGCCTCAGGGCTTCTCCGTGCACAAGACGATCCGGCGCTTTCTCGACAATCGCCGCGCCTCGATCGTCAATGGCGAGGGCATCGACTGGGCGACAGCCGAAGCGCTCGCCTTCGCTGCGCTACTCGACGAGGGCCTGCCGGTGCGTCTGTCCGGCCAGGATTGCGAGCGCGGCACGTTCTCGCAACGCCATTCGGTGCTGATCGATCAGGAGACCGAGGCGCGCTACATCCCGCTCAACCACATCCGCGACGGGCAGGCGCGCTACGAGGTCATCAACTCGATGCTCTCGGAAGAGGCGGTGCTCGGCTTCGAATACGGCTATTCGCTCGCCGAGCCGAATGCGCTGACGGTTTGGGAGGCGCAGTTCGGCGACTTCGCCAACGGCGCGCAAGTGGTGTTCGACCAGTTCCTCTCCGGCGGCGAGCGCAAGTGGCTGCGCATGTCGGGCCTCGTCTGCATGCTGCCGCACGGTTATGAGGGCCAAGGGCCAGAGCACTCCTCGGCGCGTCTCGAACGTTATCTGCAGCTCTGCGCCGAAGACAACATGCAGGTCGTCAATTGCACGACGCCGGCAAACTTCTTCCATGTGCTGCGCCGCCAGTTGAAGCGCGCCTACCGCAAGCCGCTCATCGCGATGACGCCGAAGTCGATGCTGCGCAACAAGCGCGCCGTGTCGCCGCTCTACAATTTCGTCAAGGGCACGTCGTTCCATCGCATCCTCATCGATCAGGCCGAGAGCGGCAAGCAAGAGAAGATGCGGCTGGCGCGCGACGAAAAAATCCGCCGCGTGGTCCTGTGCTCGGGCAAGGTCTACTGGGACCTCTACGATGAGCGCGAGAAGCGCGGCGTCGACGATATTTACATCTTCCGCATCGAGCAGCTCTACCCGTTCCCCGCCAAGGGCCTCATCAGGCATCTCTCGCGTTTCAAGAAGGCCGACGTGGTCTGGTGCCAGGAGGAGCCCAAGAACATGGGCCCCTGGAACTTCGTCGACACCTACATCGAGTGGGCGCTCGCTCAGGTCGGCGGCAAGTCGAAGCGCGCGCGCTACATCGGGCGGCCGGCGGCGGCGGCGACGGCGGTGGGCCTGATGTCCAAACATCTTGCGCAGCTGAAGGCGTTCCTCGACGAATGCTTCGCGGTTTGAGCGCGGAATAGGAGTCGCCGGCGATGGCGTATTTCCTCTCCAAGCTGATCCCCCCGCGAAAGACCTTCAGCCAGGACATGACGCCCGCAGAGGCCAGAGCGATGCGCGCGCATCAGGACTATTGGCTTCCTCACCTCGACGCGGGGCTCGTCATCGCAATGGGACCCGTCGCCGATCCCGAGGGCGGGTGGACCGTCATGATCGCGGTGGCGCCGTCGCTCGGCTGGCTCGAAGAGGCTCAGCGTGGCGATCCCGCGCTCGCCATCGGATGCCGCTTCGAAAACCTCGTCATGCCGGCGCTGAAAGTCGCCCCCGCGGAGCCGCTCGCGCCGGTCTCTTCGATTTCTCCTTGAAACAGAAGGGCGCCGCGACCGGCGCGACTATTCGATGGCCATTGAAATCAGGGTTCCCGCGCTCGGCGAGTCGATCACCGAGGCGACGGTCGGCAAGTGGTTCAAGCAGCGCGGCGACGTCGTCAAGCAGGACGAGCCGCTGGTCGAGCTCGAGACCGAGAAGGTGACTGTGGAGGTGAACGCGCCGTCGGCGGGCGTGCTCGCCGAGATCGCGGCGGAGTCCGGCGCGACCGTGTCGATCGGCGCATTGCTCGGCTCGCTCGGCGCCGCGTCGGCGAGCGAGGGAGCGTCCGCACGCGCCAAGGCGCCGGCGAAGGCGGCTGCCGCCCCGGCCGCGCCGATCGCCATGCCGCCCGCTCCGTCCGCCGCGAAGCTCGCCGCCGAGGCGGGCCTCGATCTTTCCGGCGTCGCCGGCAGCGGCAAGCGCGGACAGGTGCTGAAAGGCGACGTGCTCGAGGCGCTGGTGAAACCCGCGGCGCCGCCCGCGCCGACGCCGGCTCCAGCCCCCGTCGTCGTTCCGCCGCCCGCGCCGCCCGCGCCCGACGACTCGGCTCGGGAAGAGCGGGTCCGGCTCACCAAGCTGCGCCAGACCATCGCGCGCCGGCTCAAAGACGCGCAGAACACCGCGGCGATGCTGACCACCTTCAACGAAGTCGACATGAGCGAAGTCATGGCGATGCGCACGCGCTACAAGGACGCGTTCGAGAAGAAGCACGGCGGCAAGCTCGGGTTCATGGGCTTCTTCGTCAAGGCCTGCGTGCAGGCGCTCAAAGACATTCCCGCCGTCAATGCCGAGATCGACGGCGCCGACCTCGTCTACAAGAACTATTATCACCTCGGCATCGCGGTCGGCACCGACAAGGGCCTCGTCGTTCCCGTCGTGCGCGATTGCGATCAGCTCTCGATCGCCGCGATCGAGAAGAAAATCGCCGACTTCGGCCGCCGCGCGCGCGACGGCCAGCTCAAGATCGAGGAGATGCAGGGCGGCACCTTCACCATCACCAACGGCGGCATCTACGGTTCGCTGATGTCGACGCCGATCCTCAACGCGCCGCAATCCGGCATTCTCGGCATGCACAAGATTCAGGACCGGCCGATGGCGGTCAACGGCAAGATCGAGATCCGGCCGATGATGTATCTGGCGCTGAGCTACGACCACCGCGTCGTCGACGGCAAGGACGCGGTGACCTTCCTGGTGCGCGTCAAAGAGGCCCTCGAAGACCCGGCGCGGCTGGTGCTGGATCTCTAGGGGCAAGCATAATGCCGGTCGTCGCAATCGTCGACGGCGTGAAGATATCGTTCTACGCAAACGAGCATCCGCCCGCGCATTTCCACGCGACCTTTGCGGAGCATCGCGCCGTAATCGAAATCGCGTCGCTTTCCATAGTGGCGGGGTCGCTGCCTACCGCAAAGCGCGTTAAAGTGCTGGTTTGGGCGTCGGCGCGCAAGCTGGCGCTGCTGGAGCGTTTTGCTGCGGCCATAGCGCACGAGAGGGTGGAGCCGATCGAATGAAGAAGCTTCCCTGCATCACACTTGCCGAGCCTGTCATCCATGGCGTCCTAAAGATCCGGTTCGACGACGGCTACGAAGGGGTGGTCGATCTCAGGCCATTGATCGCCAAGGGAAAAGTGTTCTCTTGGCTGGAAACGCCCGCCCATTTCGCCGCCGTTCGCGTCGATGAGTTCGGCCACTCGCTGTCATGGCTCGACGGCCAGGGCTACACGATTGACCTGAGCGCGGATTCGTTGCGCCGGGACGCCGAAAGGCAAGCAGAAGTTCATCGGCTCTTGGTCGGTTGAGGAGAGTGGACGCATGTCTGAGGCGGACGGGATCACGACCACTGTATCGGTCGGGAAGCAGGGGCAATCGCCCAGGACGATCCATGACGCGAGGTGTTTGGAGGCGCGGCAGCGTCTCCTCGTGGGGGCAACGACAGATGGCTTCCTGCCGCGCCGTTATCGATGTCGCGTCGCTCGAGCTCGTGGCGGGGTCGCTTCCCGCGGCGCAGCGCGCTAGAGCGCCGGCGTAGGCCTGAGCGCTCGAGCCGGCGCTGCTACAAATGGCGAGTTGACTCGCAATCTGCTCGATCGCAACTCGTGCAAGGCAAGGTGAGCAAGGGAGCCTCGGAGTCTCAGGGCGCCCGGAATGGGCGCTGCTCGCCGTGGCGCGCCGAGAGAGGAGGGTCGGGATGAGCACGAACGCTTACGAAACCGACTTCTATGGGTGGGCCAACGAACAAGCCGCACTGCTGCGCGCCGGCCGCGTCGACGCGGCCGATATCGAGCACATCGCGCAGGAGATCGAAAGCATGGGCAAGTCGGAGAAGCGCGAGCTGATCAGCCGGCTCACCGTCTTGCTGATCCATCTGCTCAAATGGAAGTTTCAGCCGAAGGGAAGGTGCTCGAGTTGGGAGACGAGCATCAAAGTGCAGCGCAACGGTCTCGTTCGCCACCTCGACGACAATCCCAGCCTCAGGCCGCTGCTACCGCAGGCGCTGGCGGACGCGTATCAGGACGCGCTGCTGATTGCGGCGGAAGAGACGAAGCTCAGCGAGAGCGCCTTCCCGCCGACCTGCCCGTGGTCCGACGCCTCTGTGCTCAACCCCACGTTCTGGCCAGACGCGTAAATTGAAGGCCGTGCTAACCTGTGCCGGGCAGAATCGTGAGGGCCTGATGGACGCGTGGACGGCGCTCGAAGCCGGGCAGAAACCGCGGAGGTTGTCATGAGCGAAATCGTTCGCATGCGCTCCGTCGAACCGGTGCTGTTCGGCGTGGTCAAGATCGTGTGGCTCGACGGGTTCGAAGCCATCGTCGACCTCAGGCCGGTGCTCACGGTCGGCGACATGTTCGCGTTCCTTCGCGATGCGCCCGAGCGGTTCGGCGCCGTCTCGTTGGACGAATTTGGACATTCGATCCGCTGGATCGACGACGAAGGCGACGAGGTCGATTTCGGGTCCGACGCGGTTCGCCGTCGCGCCGAAAGCGAAGCGGAAATTCTCCGCCTCGCCAGTTGAACGCTTCGGCGATCCTTCGAAAAGGAACAACCTGCGCCGCGGGCCGCGCGGAACAGAGAAAGGAGGGTCTCCATGGGTAAGAGCGCATACGAGACCGACTTCTACGGTTGGGCCAACGAGCAATCCGCTCTCTTACGCGAGGGCCGGCTCGCCGAGGCCGACATCGCTAACATCGCCGAGGAGATCGAGAGCATGGGGCGCTCCGAGAAGCGCGAGCTCGTGAGCCGGCTCGCGGTGTTGCTGACGCATTTGTTGAAGTGGCGCTACCAGCAGGGAGGGCGTGGATCGAGTTGGAGGGCGAGCATTCGAGTCCAGCGCAAACGATTGGCGGATCATCTGGGGGACAATCCCAGCCTCGAGCCCAAGATACCGGAGGCCGTGTCGCGGGCTTACGAAGAAGCCGTGGTCATTGCTGGCGACGAGACGAAGCTCGGAGAGGCGGCGTTCCCGCCCGTTTGCCCCTGGCCGGCCGAGTCGGTTTTGGACGACGCTTTCTGGCCGGAGGCGTGACGGCTAAACACGGAGTCGCGGAGGTAGGGGGCGATGAGCGAGCTCGTTTGTCTCGAATTGAGCGTGTTCTTGTGGCTGGCGCATATCCTCACCCAGGATGGATTTGCTGGGTTTTCGCTCGGCTTGGACTTCCTGACCTCGAGTCGCGACGAGCGGCGCGAAACCGACGGCGTCCATTACCAGCGTGCGACGCGCGCGCTCGCCAACTACGTCGAGAACCTCGCGCCGTTCGTCGCTGTCGACCTCGGCCTCATCGTGACGCATCACGACGGCGGTTGGGGCGCGACAGTCTGGATTGTCGCGCGCATTCTCTACTTGCCGCTCTACGTGGCCGGCGCTACGCCCTGGCGCAGCATCGTATGGGTCATTGCGCTCGTCGGCCTCATGATGATGCTGGCGCGGCTCGCATTCGGCGGATGAGGATGGCTCCATGTCGTTCGACCAGAATCCCCCGCCGACCCAGGCCCACCTTTGCGTGAAGGGCGGCTACGCGGCGATCGCGTTCTACGAGGCGGCTTTCGACGCGAAATGCGTTTTCCGGCAGGCGGCCGAGGACGGCATGCGCGTGCTGCACGCCAATCTCGCGATGTTCGGCGGCCAGGTGACGCTGCACGACGAATTCCCGGAATTCGGCGCCGATGTGCTCAGTCCCGCGACGCGCGGCGGCGCGTCGATGACGATCAATGTCAACCTCGCCGATCCCGATGAAGTCGATGCGATCGTCGCGCGGGCTGAGGCCGTCGGCGCCATCGTCACGCTGGCCGCCGCCAACACGTTCTGGGGAGCGCGCTATGCGCGTTTGCGCGATCCATTCGGACATGTGTGGGCTTTCAATTCGGCGCTGAAGACGGCGCGGTAGGTCGAGGCGGTCGGCCTCCGGTTGTTGCAGTACTCGCCAGAGCGCTCATCGAGGGCGCGCGCGGCCTGATCGAAAAGGAAAGCTGAGTTCTCATGTCTTATGACCTCATCATCATCGGCGCCGGCCCCGGCGGTTATGTCTGCGCCATCCGCGCGGCGCAGCTCGGCATGAAAGTGGCCGTCGTCGAGAAGCGCACGACGCTCGGCGGAACCTGCCTCAACGTCGGCTGCATTCCCTCCAAGGCGCTGCTCTACGCCTCCGAGATGTTCGAGGAGGCGGGGCATGGCTTGGGCGCGCTCGGCGTCGTCGTCGAGCCGCCAAAACTCGATTTCGCCCAGATGATGAAGCACAAGGACGACACGGTCGCGGCCAATGTCAACGGCGTCGCGTTTCTGTTCAAGAAGAACAAGATCGACTGGCTGCAAGGCGAGGGCCGCATCGCCGCTCCCGGCAAGGTCGTCGTCACAGGCGACCAGGACGAGACCACCCACGAGGCGAGGGCCATCGTCATCGCCACCGGCTCGGACGTCGCTAGGCTCCCGGGCGTAGAAATCGACGAGGAAAGCGTCGTCTCCTCGACCGGCGCGCTGAGCCTCGCGACGCCGCCGAAAAAACTCATCGTCGTCGGCGCCGGCGTCATCGGCCTCGAGCTCGGTTCGGTCTGGCGCCGGCTCGGCGCCGAGGTCACGGTGGTCGAGTTTTTCGACCGCATCCTGCCCGGCATGGATCTCGAAGTCGCCAAGCAGGTCCAGCGTCTGCTGGAGAAGCAGGGTTTCAGATTCCATCTCGCCAGCAAGGTCACCGGCGTCGCCAACACCGAGGCCGGCGTCGTGGCGACCGTCGAGCCGGCGAAAGGGGGCGAGGCCACGACGCTCGAGGCCGACATCGTGCTGGTCGCCATCGGCCGGCGCCCCTATACCGAGGGCCTCGGGCTCGAGGCGTTGGGAGTCGCGATGGAGCGCGGCCAAGTCGTCATCGACGCCCATTTCGAGACCAACGTGAAGGGCATTTACGCCATCGGTGACGTGGCGCCCGGGCCGATGCTCGCCCACAAGGCGGAGGACGAGGGGGTCGCGCTCGCCGAGTTGCTCGCGGGCCAGAAGGGCCACGTGAACTACGACGTGATCCCCGGCGTCGTCTACACGAGCCCGGAAATTGCGGTGGTCGGCAAGTCGGAAGAGGACTTGAAGGCTGCCGGCGTCGCCTACAACGTCGGCAAGTTCCCGTTCATGGCCAATGGCCGCGCGCGGGCGATGCGCAAGTCCGACGGCTTCGTCAAGGTCATCGCCGACGCTCGCACCGACCGGGTGCTCGGCGTCCACATCGTTGGTTTCGGCGCCGGCGAGATGATTCACGAGGCGGCGGTGCTGATGGAGTTCGGCGGCTCGGCCGAAGACCTCGCCCGCACCTGCCACGCCCACCCGACGATGTCGGAGGCCGTGAAGGAAGCGGCGCTGGGGGTGGCGAAACGGAGCCTGCACATATAGGCGGCCCGCGTTGTATATACGAGTATCGACACGGCCCCGACGCCCTATTAGATTTGGCGGCGTCGAACACGGGGTTTACGATGGCGGTCACGCGTCCCTTCAGGTCCGGCAATAGTCAAGCCGTGCGTATTCCCGCCGACTTGGCTTACGAGGATTACGACATCGAGCTCACGGTCACGCGGCAGGGCGACGAGATCGTGATCAGGCCGGCGCGACCGACGCTGCGTGAGCTCGCTGCGAAGCTTCGGGAATTGCCGAAGCCCAAAGACGTCGAGACTCGAGAGCCGATCGAGCTGCCCGAACGCGAATAGGGCGCCACGTGTTCCTCATCGACACGAAAATCGCAATCCATCTCCGGGAGGGTCTCGAGCCTGCGCTACGGAAGATGGAACAACATCGGGGCACGCTGGCGATCTCGGCGTTGAGTCTGGCCGAACTGCAACGCGCGGTCGTCAAGGCGCCCGAGTGCTGGGCCGCGCGCAAGGTCCGGCTCGAAGCGATGCTCTTGACGATCCCGGTGTTGGCGTTCGATCGCGCAGCAGCGGAAGCTTACGGGGCCATTATCGCCCAGATCGGCATTGCGCGCGGACGCGACTACGATCGTATGATCGCGGGCCACGCGATCGCAACCGGACGCACGCTGGTGACCGCCAACACTGCGGATTTCGTCGATATCCCAGGCCTTCGCCTCGAAGATTGGACTCTGTCGCCATGATTTGCCGAAAGCAAAGCCTCTCAGCTGCGGCGCTTGCATTCGCGGTGCTGGGGATTAGCCCCGCCCACGCCGACCGCATGGCGTTGTGGAACATCGTCCACGGCCAGTGCGTGGTCCATTTCGACGCCGGGCAGGGGCCGAAGCCCTGCGTCGATGTCGACGAGAAGGACTTCGTCGCGCTGCTGAAGGACCTCAACGGCGTCGCGCAGGAGCTCGCGATCCCGACTACGCGCGTGACCGGTATCGAGGACCCCGCCGTGCTCGCCCCCTACGCGCCGAACTATTTCGCTTACGCCTGGCGCGAGCGGGCGGAAGTCGAGAAACTGTTGAAGCATCCGCTGCCGCGCGAGGCCGTGGGCGTGGCGGTCAACTCGAGCCATGCGCGCAGCCAGGACCAGCTGCACCTGCACGTCGACTGCATGAAGAAGGACGTCGTGGCGGCGCTCGCCGATTACCTCCCCTCGCTCGACGACACTTTCACGCCCATGACGGTCGCGCTCGACGGACGGAAGTATTGGGCGCGCAGAATCGATGGCGAGGAACTGGGGACTCGTTCGCCGTTCCAGATGCTCGCGACCGCCATCGCCGGCGCCAAGGATGAAATGGGCCTGTGGTCGCTGATCCTCGTCGGCGCGACATTTTCCGGCAAGCCGGGCTTCGTATTGCTCGCCGATCACGCCGAGCTCATCGGCGGCGGCCACGCCGAGGACCTGCAGGACCACGAGTGCGCGATCCGGTCGCCGGGGTAACTCCAAAGTCACACATATAAGAAAGTGACACGTAGAAGTCGCGCGTGGGCTTCGCGAGTCCAGCCCGCGCGTGCTAATTCCGACTCGGGTCGGCATGGGCAGGGGGCAGGGCATGCGCGGCGTTCGGGTTTCAACGGCGTGGTTCATCGCCGGGCTCTGTGCCGCGTCGCCGGGGTTCGCCCGGGTGATGATCGACGTCGACCTCGGCGCGCAGCGCATGCGCGTCGCCTCCCCCTCCGGGGCGAGTTACGACTGGCCGATCTCGTCGGGAAGCCCCGGACACCCCACGCCGCGCGGAACATTCTGGCCGGTGGCGTTGTATCGCATGACCCATTCCTACCCGAAATACGACAACGAGCCGATGCCGTTCACCATCGTATTCTTTTCCGATTACGCCATTCACGGCTCTAGCGACGTCGAAGCGCTCGGGCGCCCGGTCTCGCACGGCTGCGTGCGGCTTGCGACGGACAACGCCGAGATGCTGTTCACTCTCGTCCAGCACGAAGGCGCCATCATCCGCATTGAGGGCGAGACCCCCGCGCCCGAGCGCGATTTCGGATATCGGATGGATCGTTAACCGAGATCGCATACGGGCCCGCGCCCGTTCGTATGCGCATTGCGATTTCGGCGCAGGAATTGCTGCCGTTGTGGCGGCGTTGTGAGCAGCGCCGCGATCCGGCCCGATTCGGGACGGTCGGAAAGCGGCGGCGGCGTTGGAGGGGGTAATGCGGAACATTGCGGTGTTGGGAATGGCGGTTGGGGCGTGGTTCGGCGCGCAGACGACGGCCCAGGCGACGGTGAGAATCGATATCGATCTGACGATGCAGCGTATGCACGTGACGTCGGGCTCCGGCGCACAATACGAGTGGGCGATCTCGTCGGGGCGGCCCGGTCATGCGACGCCGGTCGGCTATTTCCGGCCGCAGCGCATGTACGTGATGGTGCATTCCTACAAGTACAACAATGCGCCGATGCCGCATTCGATTTTTTTCTATGGCGGCTACGCGATCCATGGCACCGACGCGGTTTGGCATTTGGGCCATGTCGCCTCGCATGGCTGCGTGCGGCTGGCGCCGCAGAACGCGGCGGCATTGTTCGAGATGGTGCAGCACGAAGGCGCCACGATCCACATCGGCGGTTCGGCGATGGCTAATAATGCGCACAAGGCCGGCCATCGTCTCGCCGCCATGCAGCGCAAGCGCTTCCACGAACACGCGCTCGCCTATGCGCCACACCGGCGTACGCGCACGCTGCGCGAGTGGGTCCGCAATCCGCTCGCTGACGATTAACGCGAATTTGACCTGTCGCGTTTTGATCCGAAGTGGGTTATCAGGCCGCTCGCAGGCGGCCCCGAGCGGGGGCTGATGATTCTCGCGAGGAGGCCTCTTTTGCGGCGTAGAGACTTTTTGGCCGGCGCGGCCGGTTTGGTGGGCGGCGCGCTCGCGTCGTCCCTGGCGCTCGCCAAAGTGCCGACCTCCTTTACCTTCGACATGGCGCCGCCGATGGACTCGCAGGAGAAGTTCGTCGCCTGGGGCGTCGCCCAGCGCGGCGAGGACCCGCAGTTTCTCGGCGAGCGGTTCGCTCGCTTTCTCGCCCTGGTGCGCAACGAGGACATTTGGGACCTGCGCAACAAGCACGCCTTCCTGCTCACCCCGCGCGAGAAATTCGTGCTGAAGCAGAACCTGGGCCGAGCCTACGAACACGCCTTCCTCGACATCGGCTACGGCGTCACCATCTCCGGCCCGCACATCGTCGGCCGCATGACGAGCACGATCGACGTGAAGCTCGGCGAGAAAGTGCTCGAGATCGGCACCGGCTCGGGCTACCAGTCGGCCTATCTGTCGCACCTCACCGACAAGGTCTACACCATCGAGATCATCAAGCCGCTGCAGGAGCGCACGAAGGGCATCTATGATGCGCTGGTCGTCGACGGCTATAGCGAATTCGCCAACATCAAGTCGAAGAACGCCGACGGCTATTACGGCTGGGACGAGTTCGCGCCGTTCGACAAGATCATCGTCACCTGCGGCATCGACCATGTGCCGCCGCCGCTGCTGCAGCAGTTGACGCCGAACGGCGTGATGGTGATCCCGGTCGGCCCGCCCGGCGCGCAGCGCGTGCTCAAGGTCGTCAAGTCGCGGGCCGCCGATGGCGCGATCACGGTCGCGCGCTCCGACATTTACGGCGGCCGCATCGTGCCCTTCGTGCCCTTCACCAAGCTCGAAGGCGACGCGATCAAGGGCACGCACAACAACTGACGGCGTCATAGCCCTTCTCCCCCTCATCCTGAGCTCGTCGAAGGATCGGGAGAAGGGGGCGCAAAGCGCCGGATGAGGGAAGTCTCACCAGCGCCCTGACCCTCTCCCGCGGGCGGGAGAGGGGATCGCTGGGAGTCATGCGAAAAATGCAACTCGAAACGGACCCGAGCGGCGACCTCGTGCTCTACGGGCGCGGACGGCTCGCGCTCTATCTCGCGGTCGGCCTCGGCGCCGGCGCGGTGATCGCGCTGCAGATCGACATCATGCGCGTGTTCGCCGTGGGCAACTGGACCCATTTCGGCTCGCTCGTCGTCAGCCTCGCGATGCTCGGCTTCGGCCTCACCAGCGCGGTGATGGCGGTCGCGAAGAACTGGTTCTCGCGCCACTGGCGGCTCACCGCCGGCTTGGGGTTGGGCCTCGTGGGGCCGCTCGCCGTCGGCGCCAATCTCTACGTTCAGCAGCTCGGCTTCAATCCGGTCTTTCTGGTCTCCGACCCGCAGCAGAAGTGGAAGCTGCTCGAGATCTTCCTCGCTTCGCTCACCCCGTTCCTGGGCGGCGCGGTGTTCCTAGGCTCGGTGTTCCTCAAGAGCAACAAGACGTTCGGCCGCGTCTATTTCGCCGATCTCGCCGGTTCGGGCCTGAGCGGGCTCGTCTTCCTGCTCGCGATGTACGTGTTTCCGCCGGTCGATCTCATCGCCGCGCCGCTCGCGCTGTGGCTCGCGGCCTGCATCGCCTGGAGTTTTCTGCCGGGCGCGCGCAAGACCCTCATCCCGTTCGCCGCGGCGGCGGTCGTCGCCTTCGGCGGGCACTTCGTCGCCGCGCCGATGCTGAAGGTGCCGCGGCTCGCGGTCAACGACTACAAGGGCGCTTCCTATGCGCGGCGGCTGCCCGAATCGAAACGGGTGTTCGAGAGCCATTCGCCGTTCGGCTATCTCGAGGCCTACACCACGTCCTATCTGCATTTCGCGCCCGGCCTCTCCGACAATGCCGGCTTCAACCTGCCGGAGATGCCGGCCAACGCCTACATGGGCCTCTACATCGACAGCGACGGCCCGATCGGCGTGATGCGCCATCTCGACGAGAAGGAGACGGCATATTTCCGCTATCTCCCGATGTATTATCCCTATGTGATCAAGAAGGCGCCGAAGACCTTCGTCGTCCAGTTCGGCGGCGGCATCTCGACCGAGGTCGCGCTGAGTTCGGGCGCGAGCTCGGTCACCGTCGCCGAGGGCAATCGCGCCATTCTCGACGCCTTCCGCAGTCCGGTTTTCAAGGCCTTCACCGACGACATTCTCTCCAAAGTGCGGGTGATCGACTACGAGGGCCGCCATTTCCTCGCTCATACAAAAGAGAAGTTCGACGTCGTCGATCTGAGTCTGGCCGATTCGACCGGCCTCTCCAATCCCGGCGGCTTCGCGATCGTCGAGAAATTCCCCTACACCCAGGAGGCTATGGAGACCTACATGCGCGCGCTCAGCGACGGCGGCGTGCTTTCGGTCACCATCTGGAACAAGGAAGAGCCGCCGAAGTCGGTGTTGAAACTCTATGCGACGATGGCGGCGGCGTCGCACGCGCTCGACGGCGACAAGATGGCCGATTCGTTCTTCGTCTCCTCGTCCTATCTCTCGACTGCGACGGTGCTCTACAAGCGCGGCGGCTTCACCGCCGAAGAGATCGACGCGTTGCGCAAGCACTCGCGAGCGATGTCGTTCGACGAGATCTATTCGCCCGGCTTCTTTTACGACGGCTCCGAGACCGATCGCGTGCTGAAGGGCTACGAGGCGCAGTTCTTCTCCTCGCCACAGAACGGGCCGCCGAGCGCGGACGGCGAGGCCGCCGCCGCCGCCGAGACGGCGGACGACGACGCGGGGCCGCCCGGCGGCAAGCCCGAGGACAGCGTGCTGCCCTCGACCGTGATGGGCCGCCTCGCTTGGCACAGCTTGGTCGACGGCAGCTGGCCGGAGATCTCCGAACGCTATGTATTCAATGTGCGCGAGCTCACCAACGATGCGCCCTATTTCGCGGCCTATGTGAAGACCAAGGATCTGCCGCAGGTGCTCAGCGATCCCGACCGGCTGGAGCCGCTGCAGGATGAATGGGGCTATCTCTTGATCTGGGCGACGCTCGGCGTCGCCTGCCTCACGGCCGCCGTGCTGCTCGCGATTCCAGTGCTCTGGGGCTGGCGCTCGATTTTCTCCAAGACGCCGGGCAAGACCCTCAGCGTCGTCTATTTCGCCTGTCTGGGCGCCGGCTACATCATGGTGGAGGTGGGCCTGATCGCCCATTTCGTGCTGGCGCTCGGCAATCCGACGGTGTCGGCCTCGGTCCTCATTACCGGCATGCTGGTGTTTTCGGGTCTCGGCTCGCTGGTCTCGGAACGCATCCTCGACGTCAAGCGCGCGGTGATGCCGGTCGTATTCGTCGCTATTGCCGGGCCGCTGTTCCTCTATTCGTTCAAAATCGACGACGCGCTGGAGGCGATCGGCGCGCTGCCCTATTGGCAGCGGCTGGCGCTGAGCTTTTGCTTCATCGCGCCGCCGGCGTTCCTGATGGGCTTCCCGATGCCCACCGCGATGACGACCCTCGGCCGGCTCGGCAAGGAGCATCTGTTCATCTGGGCCTGGGGCGTCAACGGCTGCTTCTC
>JBKQKS010000329.1:0-5706 GCA_052147395.1 Roseiarcus sp. | reverse complement strand
AACCCGGATGCCACGGCACACAGGTCGGCGTCGGCGTCGGGCAACCCGGATGCCACGGCACACAGGTCGGCGGCGTCGGGCAACCCGGATGCCACGGCACGCAGGTCGGCGGCAACGGGCAACCCGGATGCCACGGCACGCAGGTCGGCGGCGTCGGGCAACCCGGATGCCACGGCACACAGGTCGGCGGCGTCGGGCAACCCGGATGCCACGGCACACAGGTCGGCGGCGGAGGCGGCATCGGGCAGCCCGGATGCCACGGCAAGCAGATCGGCGGCGGGGGCGGTAGCGGACAACCGGGTTCGCCAAAGTGGCAATGCACGTGGCAGATCCACCCGTTGCCGGTCCAGATCGGGAAACTACCCGGCGGACAGACCGAGACGATTTGGCAATAGGCGACGCCATCGACGACGACCGGAGTCGTGTCGTTGGGACACGCCGTCCCGACCACGATCGGCGAACAATAGTTCACGTTGCCGTCGAACCACGGCTGGAAGCCATCGGGGCAGAGCGGGCCCTCATAATCCGGCTGCGGTTGCGTCACCACGGGCGCGGGCGCCGGGGGCGGCGGCGCGCTCGCCTGGCAGATCGGGTTCGGCGTCTGGAGCAGCGCCAGCAGCTGTTGCACTCGCGAAACCTGATCCGCCGGCCCCGACGCCGAGAACGCGGCGAGGAAGGCCTGATAATCGGCGATGTCGTTGCGCCAGATGGCCGCCCAATAGGCGAGATCCTCGCCCATCGAACCGATCGGCGCGGGGTCCGTCGGCAGCGTCGAGGTCGCCTGCTGCGCCTGGTCGGGCGTGGCGCCGGCGACGAACGCGAACGGCGGCATGTTTGCGTCCGTCGCATGCCAGGGCGTCTGCGCCCCGCCGCTCGTCTGGTGCGCGTTGATCCGCGCCGCCTCGAGCGTCGTGTCGACATCGAGGAACGGCTGCTGCAGCGCGCCCGCCAATGCCGGCGCATAGGCGTCGTCGGCGTCGGTCGGCTGCGGCGGCGCCTCGTAATCGTGAATCTCGGCGCCCAGCGCGAAGGCGGTCGCCGTCGGGACATCGAGCGGAATGAGGCCCTTGGGGAACGCGACCGTGCTGACGCTCGTCGGAACCGGCCGCGAGCCATCGAAGGAAACGATCCGCAGTTGCGCCTGGGTCCGAGCGAGGTCCGCCATCACGTGGGTCATGCTCAGCGAGATGGGCGGCACGTCGGAGGCGACGTGGATCTGCGCGTCGATCGGCAGCAAATAGTCGTCGCAGCCGACGGTGACGCCGAGGCCCCCGAGATAGAGCATCACGGACGCGCCGGGCGCCGCTTGGACCTTGGCGAGAAACGCCTGATAGGCCGAGGCGAGCCCCTTGGCGTCGAGGTCATGGTTTTCGGAAACGTCGAACCCTTCGGAGGTCAGCGTTTTCGCGATCAGCGCCGCGTCGGCGGCAACCGTCGGCAGCGAGTCGCCGACATAGGCGGCTTCGCCGACCACGAACGCCAATCTCGGCGGCGCGCTCTGCGCCGTCGCTGGTGTTGCGCCTCCTAGCCATGCGCCTGCCAACAGCGTCGCCGCCGCGGCAGTTCTTCCCACCCATTTTATCAACATTGGCCGATCCTTTCGCGTCGTCACGGATAAGGCTGTCGCGCCCGCGACGACCCCCCCGGGCCCGCGAACGCTCGGCGTTTTCTGTTTACACCGGAAACCCTCGAGACGCTAATGTGGTCTGACCTGAATTCGACCCTGCATCACAGGCGTCCGCGCTTTCGAGCCGCAGCGTCCCACCCGGCCGAGCCGCCCCGAGCGGCGGCCGGGAACGTTTGTCGTTTTCCGCTTTCCCCCGGTTCATTGGGCTGTAGCTTTGGGCCCCGGGCTGCAGGATCGCCCTTCGACGAAACGGCGAACCCCCCTGTCCGCGCCCGCCTCTCTGAGCCTGCCGTCGACGTCGCGCGTTTTTGGACGGCGTTCTCTGGCTCGCGCCCGGCGACGCGCCGGGCAAAGGGCGCGTCGAGGTGTTTGGCGTCGGGCAGCGGGATGCTGTTGCGCGCGGTCGGCGCGGCGCTCGCGCTGGCGTCGCCCATATTGATCAGCGCCGCCGTCATCGTAGCCTGCGGACAGTTGATGGCCGCCTTCGCGGCGCGCGGCCGGTGTAGGACGGATAGGCCTCGAGCTCTCCCCGTCGCCAAAGCGCGGAAGCGACCGATCGCCGCGCGACCGATCGCCGCGCTTGTCATCGCCGGAGCGATTTGATAGACGACCCGCCTCGCGAGCCGGCGCCCCGGCGCGTGCGATGCGGTCATGGCGGAATTGGTAGACGCGCTAGCTTGAGGTGCTAGTTCTTTAACCGGAGTGGAGGTTCGAGTCCTCTTGACCGCACCAAGAATTTCCCAGCGGCGGCCCCTCGGGGCCGTCGTTCTCATTTCAGGGACTTGCTCGTTGGGCGGGGGGAACAGCCCGAGGGCTGCCGCGGCCGCAGAGGCGACGAGCAGCAGGGCGCGAACGGCCGAGGGTAACCGCATTTCCGACCTGTCCCCGAGTCGCCGGCGCCAAGCGCGGCCCATTAACGAATCGTTGCCTCGAGCCCCCTATATTCTCGCCAAGCCGTTAGCTAAATGTCGACGCTCATGTCCAAGTTCGCTTCGTTCCCGGCGCGCCGCCTCGTCCTCGTCCTCGCCCTCGCGGCGCCGCTCGCCGGCTGCGGCGGCGGTCCGTTCGACGCCGGTGAGGAGTTGGCGACGCCCCAAGACTATCCCGTCCACGGCATCGACGTCTCCAAATACCAGGGCGACATCGACTGGGGCCGGGTCGCCGACAGCGGCGTCAAGTTCGTCTGGATCAAGGCGACAGAGGGCGGCGATCATCTCGACGAAAAGTTCGCCGCCAATTGGCAAGCCGCGAAAGCGGCGGGCATCCCGCGCGGCGCCTACCACTTCGTCTATTGGTGCCGGCCGCCGCTCGAAGAAGTCCAGTGGTTCGAGCAGAACGTGCCGGTGGAGGACGACGCCCTGCCCCCCGTGCTCGACGTCGAGCCGACGCCGGATTCGAAAACCTGCCACCGCCATCTCGAACCCGCCTCGGCCCAGGCCGACATGCGCACGATGCTCGTCGAAATGGAGCGCCACTACGGCAAACGGCCGATCATCTACACCTCGGTCGACTTCTACGAGGCGATCCTGTCGGACGGCTCGTTCGCCGACTATCCGATGTGGGTGCGCTCGACCAAATACCATCCCTCCGTCCGCTACGGCTCGACGCCTTGGAAGTTCTGGCAATATCGCGCCGACGGCTCCGTGCCCGGCATCGAGGGCCATGTCGACCGCGACGCTTTCTACGCGGGCGTCCCCCAGTGGCAGGCGTTCCTCGGCCCGAAGTAGCGCCTATCCGAGCCGCTTGAACAATCCGGCGAGCCTGAGCAAGCCCTCGGGCCACGGACCGTGCCCGCTCGCTGCGTCGATTCGGCCGGCTTCGCCCGCGTCGATCAGCGCCGCGCCCCAATCGAGCGCGAGCGCTTCGGATTCGGCGAATGGCGCCCAGGGATCGGTCCGGCTCGCCACCAGCACGCTCGAAAAGCCGAGGCGCTCGCGCGGCGGCGCGCCCCAACGTCTCGCCTCCAGCGTCGCGAGCGCCGCGGGCGCTGGCGGCGCGACCAGGAACGCGCCGCGAATGTCGAGATCGCGCATTTTCGGCGCGGCCTTCGCCACCGCGACGGCGCCCAGCGAATGGGCGATGAAGAAGATCGGCTTCGAGGCGCGCGCCGCGCTCGCCGCGACAGCGTCGGGCTCGGCGCTGTCGAGGAACTCTTCGGCGAAGCGTGCGCTGGAGAGCCGCGCGCTCCACCGCCAGAGCCAGTGCCCGGGGTCCGGGCGGCCCGGTTCGGGCACGAAGATGAGTTCGAGGTCAGCGGCGCGCATGAGCTCTTTTTAGCGCCCCACCGGCCCCCTCGGCAAACGCGCTCAGGCGACGCGCGCCATGGTCGATGACGCGGGCGCGGGCGAAGCGGCAGCGGAGCGCGCGCCGGCAGAGCGCCGGCGCGGCTTCTCCATGCCGATCAGCACCAGCAACGCCGCCGCGATCGGCGCGTTCTTGAGCACCGGCGCGAACGGCGTGAGCCAATATTCGTGCGGCAGCATCAGCGCCGCGATCGAGAATAGGATCAGCAGCACGAACATCGCCTGCGCGACGCGCGCGGTCCGCCAGTTGACCAGCATCATGGCCCCCACCGCGCAATTGAGCCCTGCCGCGCCGAACAGCGCGATCTCCGCGATCGGTCCCGTCAACCCGAGCTCGCCGAGCATGACGAAGAATTCCGAAGGCGGAAAGAGGCCGAACGACACGAAGCCGGTCCCGAGCCAGAGGCTCGCTAGGGTGATGCGCAACAACGGTTGCAGGAAATAGAGTTGGGCGCGCCAGACGTCGGCGGTCGTCGCCGGCTGGCGCGCGAGGCTGTCGGCGAACGACTGCGGCGCGCGGCCGAGCGCCGCGGTAATCGCGGCAGGATCGCCAGTATTGCCGCGTTCCAGCAGTACCAGCAGTTCGCGGTCCCCCGGCCCCATTTCGATGATCTCGTTGGCCCAGGCGAACAATTCGAGGATCGCGCGCGGCAGCGCCAACGAGGGCATCGACGGCAATCCGAGCCAAGCGCGCAGGCTCGTTGTCAATTCGTCGGTCGTGACCGGGGCAGGACCCACCGCGTCGACGTTCGCCGGCGGATTCGCGTCGAGCGCGAGCTTGACGACGAGCTCGGCGAGCTCCGAAACATGGACCGGCTGAATCCGCCAGCGGCCGGTTGCGAGCCGCGGCGGGATCGGCAGCGCCGCCAGGGCGCTGAAAAAATCCCCGCTCGCCCCGCCGGCGCCGAGCACCAGCGAGGGCCGTACGATGACCACTTGCAGACCTTCGGTCTCACGCAACGCGACTTCCCCCTCGCCCTTCGAGCGCTGAAACCGTGTCGCGTCATTGGCGCCGGCGCCGAGCGCGGAGACATGCACCAGCCGGCGGACGCCCGCGAGCACGCAGGCGCGGGCGAGTCGGCGCGGCCCTTCGGCGTTGACGCCGTTCAAATTCTCGAGACGCGCGTCGCGCACCAGGCCCGCGCAATTGACGACGATCTCGACGCCCGCGAGCTTGGCGGCGAGCGCCGCAGGATCTTCGCGGGCGATGTCGAAGTCCTCGTGCGCAGGCGCAGAGACAACTTGTCCCGCGTCCGACAGGGCCATCGTCACATGGCGGCCAACGAACCCTGCCGCCCCCACTACTACAATCGACGCCATGCGCTTCGTCTCCCCGAGGCCGCCCTTTTAATTGAGCGCCATGATAGCCTAAGCGCGCGGCGCGTAAATAGCCGTTCGCAGCGATCGACCCTCGCCGGCGCGGAGCCTGACTCGGGCATCTACAAACGCTCTGCGGCGCCCTCTATCAGCGAAAGCCGGCCCCGGGAGGCCGGCGGTTTTCAAAGAGGCCGGCAAACGGCCTTCGGCAAAATTCTTCGCGCCGCGCCGGCATGCGGTCTTCTCGGCGCCGCGTGGGCGGCTGCGGGAGCGAAGGACGGAAAGACGGCGCTCATCGGCGCGCCGGGCGCCTACGAGCCCTATGATCCGACCGACCCGAGCGGCGAGATCGTCGGCTTCGACCCCGCTGTCGCCATGGACGTCTGCGCGCGCGTCAAGGTCGAGCGCCAGATCGTCGCTCAGGATTGAGATGGCATGAGCCCCGGCCTGCAGTCCGAC
>JBKQKS010000328.1:0-4748 GCA_052147395.1 Roseiarcus sp. | reverse complement strand
TGGGCGATCGGCACCGGCCTCACGCCGACGCCGGCCGACGTCGCCGAGATGCACGCCGCGATCCGCGGCTGGCTGAAGGAGCTCTATGGCGACACGGGCGCTGCCATCCGCATCCTCTACGGCGGCTCGGTGAAGCCGGCCAACGCCAAGGAGCTGCTCGGCCTCGACAACGTCGACGGCGCCCTGGTCGGAGGGGCGAGCCTGAAGGCCAAGGACTTTTTGGCGATCGCCGCGGCTTACGTGTAACTGGGGTAGTAACCGGGGCAATTTCGCGGGCGCCATTGTAGGCGAGGTCGCTGACCTCGCTGCCTCCGCGTGGAAATGTCGTGTGAGCATGTGGCCCTTACGCGCCGGCCGAGGTCGTCCTTCGACAGGCTCAGGATGAGGGCCCTCGGCTACAGAATCGCGCCGCCCGGGAATTTGCCCCGGTTACCAACCGGGAGCGCTGACCTCAGGGAGTTGCGCGGCCCGGCGCCGCCCCATCGCGGCCCCGTTCCAAGGGGTTCCTTCGTCGAGCTCGGGACGAGCGCCGCCGTCAATTCTTCGCGCCGCCGCGCTGGCGCGCAAACCACCTCGCCGTCTCCGCCGCGCCGACTTCGAACGGCGTCGGGTCGGACCAGAAACGGCGGCAGAAATCGCTGGCGTCGACGCGGTAGGGGCGATCCCAGTTGTAATGCAAGTCGGCGAATTCGCCGAGCAGCGGCACGAACAGGCCGAGCGGGCGGAACGACCAGGCGGGCAGGGCGGTGATGCGCGGCTTCACGCCGAGCGCCGCGGCGCCGAGGGCGAACAGCTCGCGCGCGGTGCGCGTAGGGGCTGACGGGACGTGCCAGGGGCGGCCGAAGTCGTCGTCCGGCGCCTCGAGGAGCGAGACCAGCGCGCGCCCGCAGTCCGGCACATAGGCGAAATCGTGTGGCAGGTCGGGGTTGCCCAGGAACAACGCCGGCTTGTCCGCGGCGAGCCGTCCGAAGCCGGTGTCGCCGAACACCGAGAGCCCGACCCCGGGTCCGTAGAAATCGGGCGCGCGCACCGCGGCGGCCTTCAGCCGCGCGGCTTTGTGGGCGGTCCGCCAGATGCGCGTCGCGATGCTGCGTGCGGCGGTCTTGACGCCGGCGTTCGCCAGGGGGTTCGTCTCCTTCAACGGCGCGTCTCGAGCGCCATACATGTAGAGATTGTCGAAGAACACCAGCCGCGCCTCGACGGCGGCGCAGGCTTCGACGACGTTGGTCATCAGCCGCGGCCAGCAGTCGCGCCAGACCTTTCGGTCATAGGCGAGGCCGACCGACAGCACGACCTGCGACGCTCCCTCGACGGCGGCGCGCACGCTTCTCGAGTCGAGCACGTCGCACTGGGCAAATTCTGCGCCTGGCGGCAGGTCTGAGGGCGGCTTGCGCTGGGCGATGCGCAGGTTGACGCCGCGGCGGCTCAGAATGTCGGCGGTGGCGCGGCCGACCGGGCCGTAGCCGATGATGACGATCTTACCGTTCATGGGATCCTCGTTTCTCTGGGGCCGGATCGGCGATGCCCAAAAATACGACGCGCTGGACCATGGTGGAAATGCATAGTTATGATGAGCATCATGCGTGAAGCGAATTTAGCCGGCGTCGACCTCAACCTGCTGCCGGCGCTGGAGGCGCTGATCAGGCGGCGCAACGTGACCCGCGCCGCCGCAGACGTGGGCTCGAGCCAGCCGGCGATGAGCCGCGCCCTGCAGCGGCTGCGCGACGTGCTGCAAGACCCGCTGCTGGTGCGCGTCGGCGCGCGGCTGGCGCCGACGCCGCGGGCGCTGGCGCTGCTGCCGCGGCTATCGGAGGCCCTCGATCGCCTCAGCGCGCTCTATCGCGAGTCGGCGTTCGAGCCGGCGGCGCTGTCGCGGGTGTTCGTGATCGCCGGGGCGGACGTGCATACCGTGCTCGTCGCGCCGCCGCTGCTCGCCCGCGTGCGCGCCGAAGCGCCGGCGGTCGACCTGCGCTTCGAGGGCTACGAGCCGAATTTGCGCGAGCGGATGGAGTCGGGCGCCGTCGATTTCGCCTTCGCGACCGCCGATACGCCACTGCCGTCCGGCGCGGTGAGCGAGCCGCTCGTCGACGACCGGCTGGCGCTGGCGATGCGAGAAAACCATCCCGCCGCCGACCGCGAATGGACCGTCGCGGACTACGCCGAATACGCGCACGTGACGATCGCGCTCCGCGGCGACGACGAAACGGCGATCGACGGCGCGCTCGCCGCGCATGGCCTGTCGCGCCGTATCGTGCTGCGCACGCCGCATTTCGTCGCCGCGCTCGCCGCCGTCGGCGCCACCGACGCCGTGACCACGATCTCCGAGACGCTCGCGCGCCGCTTCGCCGCGACCTTCGGCCTCGTCGTCAAGCCGACGCCGCTTGCGATCCCGCTGCAGATGACGCTCGTCGGCGTGCGCACGCGCGCGGCCGATCCGGCGTTGCGCTGGCTCGCCGGCTGCGTCGTCGAGACGGTGCGCGAAATCTACGAGGCCGCGGGCCGCGCAGACTCGGCGTCCTGAAGCGGCCTCGAGATCGCGATCGAGGCGCCGCTCACGTCGGCGCCGGCGAGGTCAGCGGCTTGCCCTTTTCAACGACATAGACCCCGGAAATCACGACCGGCGCGGCGCCGGCTTTGCCGCCGTGGATCACCCCAGTCGGAACCTGGAACGTGTCGCCCTTGCCATAGGTTTTGGTTCCCAGGCCTTCGATCGTGAGCTCGGCCGAACCGTCGACGAAGTAGGAGGTTTCGACGCCGGGATGGGTGTGCCGCGCGACGACAGTGCCGGCGTCGATTTCGATCTTCATCTCGACGGTCTCGTAGCCCGGCGTCGGGCCGTCCACGCGCGCGACGAGGGTGCGCTTGAGGCCCGGGGTCTGCGCGCCGGCGTCGGAAGCCGAGAAGCCGGCGAGCGCGCACAAAGCGCAGCCGACGAATCCCCGTCTAGTCAACATGTTCGCCTCCCTGATCATCGCCGCATCTGCGGCGCCTTCTCCAACTCGTGGTCGTGGCCGACCGCCAGCGTGATGACGAGGCCCATGACCGCGCACAGCGCGACGACGACCAGGCCCCAGACGAAATTGCCGGTGAGGTCCTTGATGTAGCCCATCACGGCGGGCCCGAAATAGCCCGAGAGATTGCCGATCGAGTTGATCGCGGCGATGCCGGCGGCGGCGGTCGAGGCGCCGAGGATCGCGGTCGGCAGCGTCCAGAAGATCGGCAGCGCGGCGAACACGCCGAACGCGCCGATGCTGAGCGCGAGCATCTTGAGATAGGGATCGTTCAGGAAGGCGGAGACGCCGACGCCGCCGGCGGCGAGCGCGAGCGCGATGACGAGATGGTTCGTGCGCTCGCCCCTGGCGTCCGAACTGAGCCCCCACCAGATCATGCCGACAAAGCCGACGGCGTAGGGAATGGCGGTGATCCAGCCGGTGAGCGCGATCGATACGCCAAAACCCTTGACGATCGAGGGCAGCCAGAACCCGACGCCGTAGAGGCAGGCGACGACGCCGAAATAGATCAGCGACATCGCCAGCACCCGCGGGTCGTAGAGGCTCGCCAGCGCCGAACTCGGCGTCACATGGGCGCGGCCTCGATCCTCGGCCGCGAGCCGCCCGATGAGCCAGCCGCGCTCGGCGTCGCTGAGCCAGTGCGCGTCTACCGGCCGATCGGTCAAATAGAAAAAGACGACGAAGGCGAGGATCAGCGAGGGCAGGGCCTCCATCACGAACAGCCATTGCCAGCCGGCGAGGCCGCCGACGCCGTTCAAGCCCATCAGTTGCGCCGAAACCGGAGAGCCCAGCGCCGAAGAGAGCGGGATCGCGGCCATGAAATAGCCGATGATGCGCGCGCGATAGGCCGAAGGGAACCACAGCGTGAGAAAGAAGATGATGCCGGGGAAGAACCCGGCCTCGGCGAAGCCGAGCAGCAACCTGAGTAGATAGAACGTCCCGACGCTGCTGAGGCCGGTGAAATGCGCGATCTGAGGGATGAACGCCATCGCGCCGGAAATGAGGCCCCAGGAGAACATTATGCGCGCGATCCACAGCCGCGCGCCGAGCTTGTCGAGCAGCATGTTGGAGGGCACTTCGAACAGGAAATAGGTGAGGAAGAAGATGCCGGCGCCGGCGCCGAACGCGGTGTCGGAAATGTTCAGATCGGCGTCCATCGTCAACTTGGCGAAGCCGACGTTGACGCGGTCCAGATAGGCGACGAAATAACAGATCACCAGGAAAACCACGAAACGCGCCGTCACCTTGCCCGTCGTGATCCGCTCGATGTCGTCGACTGCCACGTCATCCTCCCAGCCCCGCCGCGTTGGATCACGCGATCTCGAGCCGCGAGCCTAGTATGACGCGGGTGGGGAAAGCAACCCACCTGTAGCCGGGGGCCCTCGTCCTGAGCTCGTCGAAGGACGCCCGGCTGAGCCACGGGGCGTGGCCGAGCGCCAGCCGGCCTCGTCCTTCGGCAGGCTCGGGATGTGGGCGGCCGGCCACAGCGGGGAGGGCGCCCATTTCTGTCCACGGATCGGGCGATTTCAATGCTTTGAGTGTACAATTTTGTCACGGCTTTCGCACGGGCTCGGGCGCGAGATGTTCGTGCGACTGTTTCGTCTCAAAACTAAACGCTCTTATTGCAAAGCCTGTTGGTTTTCCGGTTTTTTCACGCGGGTAGCGCGGAGAACTCTGGGGCGCGCTTTTGTCGCCGACCGCCCCGATTAACACGCACGCAAATCCGGAGGAAAGTAA
>JBKQKS010000327.1:0-11047 GCA_052147395.1 Roseiarcus sp. | reverse complement strand
ACGGCGTCGAACCCTCGAGCCTTCGCCGCCGTGAGGTCGCGGCGGGCGCGTTCGACATCGAGCGGGCGCTCGAGGATTCCGTCGGCGAGGATGCGCTCGTCGACCTCGACGACGTCGGCGTAGAGCTGCTCGGGCTTGACGATGTTGCGGGCGAAAATTTTTGGCCGCGCCTGATAGCCGATCTCCAGCGCGTCGCGGAAGCCGCGCGTCGTGATGAGCAGCGTGCGCTCGCCGCGCCGTTCCAGCAGCGCATTGGTGGCGACCGTGGTGCCCATTTTCACGAAGCCGATGGCGCCGGCGGGGATCGGATCGCGGCCCGCGAGGCCGATGAGGCGGCGGATCGCCTCCACGGCGGCGTCGGGGTAGGCCGGGTTTTCGGAGAGCAGCTTCTCCACATGCAGCCGGCCCGAGGGATCGCGTCCGATCACGTCGGTAAAGGTGCCGCCGCGGTCGATCCAGAAATCACAGCGGCCGCTGGTTTCGACCTTTGCCACCTCGAGTCACTCCGGGCCATGAACCCCCCTCGCGCCGACGGCGATCCGGTTCGCGCCGCTGTTCGTGCCATTTGGAGCGTCCTTCGACAAGCTCGGGACGAGGAGCGTCGAGGTTGGCGGGCAGTGTCTCAGTTCGAATTTCGGGGGGGGGGGGAACCGGAGCGGGCGCCGATCAATGTGAATCGACGCCGTCAAAAGCGAGTTCGCACCGGCCGTGGGTCGGTCCCCTTGGATGAAACCGCCTGAGTCTGACCCCAGCAATATCAACATGATAGCCGTTTGCTTCGTCCCCGGGGCAGATTCCCGGGCGCCCTTGTAGGCGAGGTCGCTGACCTCGCTGCCTCCGCTTGGAAGACTCGTGCAAGATGAGGCGCTTACGCGCCGGCCGAGGTCGACGACCTCGGCTACAAATTGGCGCCGCCCGGTATTACGGCGACACTTTATTGAATCCCTTTTCGATAGTCTCCTTCCCCCTCACGAGCACAGCGCGGCGCTCGACCGGATAAGGGGCCTCGCTCGAACGACTGTGAAGGTCCCCCGGCCCTTCTCCCTATGGGAGAAGGGAGTCCGCGAACTTCCGTTTCAGGTCGGCGCCCGAAATTCAACCCGCGACACGACCCGAGGGCGGCGGTATCGTTCGCCGAACCTTGCGAGAAAAGGAGCGTCGCATGGAAACCACCCGCTTCGGCAACACCGGCCTAAAAGTTTCGCGCCTCTGCCTCGGCTGCATGACCTACGGCTCGCGCAAGTGGCGCGAATGGATTCTGGAAGAGGAGGCATCGCGGCCGTTCCTGCGCGAAGCGTTCGAGAAGGGGGTCAACTTTTTCGACACCGCCGACGTCTATTCGCAAGGCGCGAGCGAGGAGATCGTCGGGCGCGCGATGAAGGAGCTCGGCCAACGCCACGAATTCGTGCTCGCCACCAAGGTCCACGGCCAGATGGGCAAGAGCCTCAACGGCGGCGGCCTGTCTCGCAAGCACATCCTGGAGGCGATCGACCAGTCGTTGAAGCGGTTGCAGACCGACTATGTCGATCTCTATCAAATCCACCGCCTCGACGGCGCGACGCCGATGGAGGAGACGTTGGAGGCGCTGAACGACGTGGTGCGCGCCGGCAAGGCGCTCTATGTCGGCGCCTCCTCGATGTTTGCTTGGCAGTTCGCCAAGATGAACGGCCTCGCCGCCGCCAAGGGCCAGGCGCAATTCGTCTCGATGCAGAACTACTACAACCTCGTCTATCGTGAGGAAGAGCGCGAGATGATGCCCTATTGCGCGAACGAGGGCATCGCCGTCATCCCCTGGTCGCCGATGGCGCGCGGCTTTCTAGCGGGCGCCGGCCTCGGCGCCAATGCTTCGACGGTGCGCGGCCGCACCGATCCCTACAGCGGCGCGTTGGGATTGGGGTCCGAGCAGGATGAAGCGATCCGCCTACGCGTCGTCGAGACCGCGCGCGACCTCGGGACCAAGCCCGCCATCGTCGCGCTCGCTTGGGTGCTCTCGAAACCCTATGTCACCGCGCCGATCGTCGGCGCCTCGAAGCCCGGGCACATCGACGACGCCATCGCCGCGCTGTCGCTGAAGCTGGATGCGGCGACCATCGCACGGCTCGAAGAGCCTTATCGGCCGAAGGCGGTCGTGGGGCACGAGTGAGCGGAGGCACGACGGCGAGGAACCAACCCTCCTCTCCTGTGTAGCCGGGGGCGCCGACCCCGGCTGCCGCGGTCGACGCCCGCGGCTACAAGTTCGCGGCGCCGGCGCTACAGCGACCGCGCCAGCCGCGCCGTGCCGCGCGGGCCTTTGATCACCAGGTCGCCGTTGACGAGGTCCCAGGCCGGCGAGCCGAGCAGCGACGACAGGAAACCGACCTCGATCGCCATGATGTCCTTGTCGCACTTCTTGTGCGTCAACGCGAACTGTCCGACCAGCAGGTGCTGATCCTTCACCGGATATATCACCGCCGACCAGGAATTGCAGCCGGCAAAGCCCGAGCCCTGCAGCGTGCCGTCGACCTTGAGCGTCACGTCGAGATCGGCGGAGACCGGCTTGCCGTTGAGTTCGCGCAGCGAGAAGGTCTGATCGAGCGGAAAGATCTTTTGCAGCGGCGGCAGCGGCTGCTTCTTCTCTTCCTCCGCCGCGAGCGCGACGCCCGCGAGACCGAGGGCTGCGAACAGCGCCGCCGCGACGATGCGGGTCCGCTCTTTCCTCATATCGATTCCTCTCCGTTCGGGTTTCGGCCGCCCCGGCACGAGGCCGATATAGCGGCGAGCAACCGACTGCGCAATGCAGCCCAACGGCGCCCCTTGAACCCCGGCAAGGCGTCCCTAAATCGAGTGCGTGCGAGCCACTCGGTTGGGCGCACGGCCCCGAGCGTCGCCGAATGCGGGATGCCCGGGGTCTCATGTCGCTTCATTCACGGAGGATATGCTATGCTGAACTACGACTTCTCGCCGTTCTACCGGTCGACGATCGGCTTCGACCGCCTGCTCTCGCTGCTCGACAAGCACGCGAGCCTCGAAAGCAACGGCCAGACCTACCCGCCCTACAACATCGAACGTACGGGCGAGAACGCTTATCGCATCACCATCGCGGTCGCGGGCTTCGCCGACAGCGAGCTCACCGTCGAGTCGCGTGAGAATCTTCTCACCGTGCGCGGCGCCAAGGAGCAGATGCAGAAGGGCGACGCCGAGAAGCGCGAGGTGCTCTACCAGGGCATCGCGGCGCGCGCGTTCGAGCGCCGGTTCCATCTCGCCGACCACGTGGTGGTGACCAAGGCGAGTGCCGAAAACGGCCTGCTGCACATCGATCTGGTGCGCGAAGTTCCGGAGGCGCAGAAGCCGCGCGTCATCGCCATCCAGACCGGCGCCGACAAGGCGATCGAGCTCAACGCCGAGAAGACCGCGGCCTGACCGGCTCGTCGCTCTGGACGGCTGCAGACTGAAGAGGCCCCCTGCCGTGCAGGGGGCTTTTTCGCGTCGGCGGCGGCGTATTGCCCAAACCGCCGCGCTGCCCTATAGCCCGCGCGCGACGATCCGCGGCTCGCATTTTGCAACGGCGGGGAAAGGCTTCGCCGGGGAACGGACAGCGGGAACGACTCACGATGGGCAAAGTTACAGGCTTTCTCGAGATCGAGCGCGTCGACCGGCGTTACGCCCCCGCATCGGATCGCATCCGCCATTATCGCGAGTTCGTGCTGCCGCTGTCCGAAGAAGCTACGCGCGACCAGGCGGCGCGCTGCATGAACTGCGGCATCCCCTATTGCCACAACGGCTGCCCGGTGAACAACCAGATCCCCGATTGGAACGATCTCGCCTATCGCGGCGAGTGGCAGGAAGCCTCGCGCAATCTGCACTCCACCAACAATTTCCCGGAATTCACCGGCCGCGTCTGCCCAGCGCCCTGCGAAGCCTCGTGCACGCTCAACCTCCAGGATACGCCGGTCACCATCAAGACGATCGAATGCGCGATCGTCGACCGCGCCTGGGAGAAGGGGTGGCTGAAGCCCGAGCCAGCCGCGGCGAAGACCGGCAAACGCGTCGCCGTCGTCGGCTCGGGTCCCGCGGGCCTCGCCTGCGCGCAGCAGCTCGCGCGCGTGGGCCACGAAGTGCACGTGTTCGAGAAGAACGCCCATGCCGGCGGCCTGTTGCGCTACGGCATTCCCGACTTCAAGCTCGAGAAGCGGGTCATCGAGCGCCGTGTCGGACAGATGAAGGCGGAGGGCGTCGTCTTCCACTGCAACGCGCATGTCGGCAAGGATGTGAGCGCCGCCTCGCTCGTCGCCGACTACGACGCCATCGCGCTCGCCGGCGGCGCCGAACGCCCACGTGACTTGCAGGCCCCCGGCCGCGACCTCGCCGGCGTGCATTTCGCCATGGACTTCCTGCCGCAGCAAAACCGCCGCGTGGCGCGCGAGCCGATCGAGACCAACGAGCCGATCCATGCCGCCGGCAAGCGGGTCATCGTGATCGGCGGCGGCGACACCGGCTCGGACTGCATCGGCACCTCGATCCGTCAGGGCGCGCTCAGAGTCACGCAGCTCGAGATCATGCCCATGCCGCCCAAGGCCGAGAACAAGTTGCTGACCTGGCCGAACTGGCCGCTGAAGCTGCGCACCTCGTCGAGCCACGAGGAAGGCGCCGAGCGCGAGTTCGCCGTTCAGACCACGCGCTTCCTCGGCGAGCATGGCGCGGTCACCGGCATCGAGTGCGCGCGCGTCGATGAAAAGTTCCAGCCGATCGCGGGAACCGAGTTCACGCTCGACGCCGACCTCGTGCTGCTGGCGATGGGCTTCGTTGCGCCCGTCGTGGAAGGCCTGCTCGCCGACCTCGGCGTCGCGCTCGACAAGCGCGGCGCCGTGGCTGCGGACACGAAGAGCTACGCGACGTCGTTGCCCAAAGTTTGGGCGTGCGGCGATATGCGCCGCGGCCAATCGCTCGTTGTCTGGGCGATCCGCGAAGGCCGGCAATGCGCGGCGTCGATCGACGAGACGCTGATGGGCGCGACCGTGCTGCCGCGGTGAGGCGCCGAGCGCCCTTGTAGCCGGGGGCGTTGACCCCGCTTGTAGCCGGGGTCGTTGACCCCGGCAGCCGCGGTCAACGACCGCGGCTACAATTGGCGGTCTTTCATGCATCGAGGTGCGCAAAAGCGCGTGCAAACGCCTCCCGAGCCTGCCGAAGGGCGAGGCCGGCTCGCCCCGACCCTTCCCGCGCGGAAAGCCGGGGTCGGCGCCCCCGGCTACATCACTTCACGCTCACCACCCGGAACGTGACCAACTCCCCGTCCTCGTCGCGGATCGAGACGTATTCGCCTTCGCGGAAGGGGTGGTCGCCGAAGCGGAAGCCGTCGTCCTCCTCGTCGAGCGTGGCGCCGGCGCCGAGCTCGAAGCTCCAGGTCGAGCCGCCGAGCCCGCCCGCCTTGTGGACCAACAGGCCGTGCTGCTGCGGATCGTCGCCCCAGAAGCGATGGGCGAAGCATTCGCCGCGGCGCGTCTTCCAGGCTTCGAGATCGATGTGGCCGTTGGCCGTCAGCGGGGCGAAGAAATCATAGCCGTGGCGGATCGAGCCGTCGGGAAACCGCTTCGACCGCGCCGCTTGCAACGTCACCCTCTTCAAGGCGGGACGGTTGATGGTCATCGAATCGGGTCTCCTGGAGTCGGCGCAACGGGAAGGGCTCAAATCAGATGCGCCTTGCGCGGACTGCGCACGATCATCACCGTCGAGGTCGCGTGGCGCGACAGCGCGGCGGCGGTGGAGCCGATGAGATAGCTGGCCATCGAGCGGCGATGGGCGCCCACGACGATGAGGTCGGCCGCCCATTCCTCAGCTTCCGCGAGCAATTCGGGATAGACGCCGCCGATGCGCACCGTCGTCGTGATCCCCCCAGGCGCAGAAATCCGTCCCGCCATCTCGTCGAGCTCGGACTTCTCGTAGGCGCCGATGTCGTCATAGGCCGTCTGCGGGATCACCGGCATCGGCGAACCCGGCAGGATCGGGCTCGCGACGCCAACGAGACGCAGCGCCGATCCGAAGGCGCCGGCGATCGCAACCGCGGCCTGCAGCGCCTCGTGGGCGACTTCGGGCTCGTAAACGTCGACCGGGACCAGAATCCGGGAGAACATGGCGTCTCCTCGCTCTCCGCCCTCTGTGCGTGGACTAGGCCGGCGAGATTCGCTCGCGCGGCAGTCACGGGCATTGATGAGCCGCAAACGCCAGAGCGTCAACGGGCTTTGGCGGGCTCCGGCAGCACCCGCGTCACGTGCCCCATCTTGCGCGCGGGCCGCGTCTCCAGCTTGCCGTAGAGATGCAGGCTGAGGTCGGGCTGGGCGAGGATGTCGCGCCAGTCCTGAGCGTCGTCGCCGATCAGATTGTGCATCTCGATCGCGCCGTGGCGCGCGGGCGAGCCGAGCGGCCAGCCGGCGATGGCGCGGACGTGCTGCTCGAACTGCGAGGTCTGGGCGCCGTCGATCGTCCAATGGCCGGAATTGTGCACCCGCGGCGCGATCTCGTTGACGATGAGCCGTTCCGCCCGGTCGCCGCCGCGGGCGACGAACAGCTCCACGCCGATGACGCCGACATATTCGAGAGCGTCGAGAATTCGCGCCGCGATGCGTTGCGCTTCGGCCTCGATTCCGGGGCCGACATGGGCGGGCAGCCGCGTGCGGGCGAGAATGTGGCGCTCGTGCTCGTTCTCGCAGAGGTCGAAAGCGGCGACCTCGCCCTCGAGGCTGCGCGCGGCGACGACGGAGACCTCGCGTTCGAAGACGACGAAGCCCTCGAGGATCATCGGCCCGGCGCCGAGCGTGCGATGGACGGCGCCGACGTCGGAGCCCTCGCGGATCATCGTCTGGCCCTTGCCGTCGTAGCCGAAGCGCCGCGTTTTGAGGATCGCGGGACGACCGAGCGTGGCGATCAGGCGCGCGAGTTCGCCGGCGTTGTCGATCGCGGCGAACGGCGCGGTCTCGAGTCCGAGGTCCCTGAGAAACGTCTTCTCGACGAACCGGTCCTGGGTCAGCGACAGCGCGCGCACGCCGGGGCGCACGGGTTTGCGCGCGTTCAGGAATTCCACCGTCGCCGTCGGCACGTTCTCGAATTCGTAAGTGACGACGTCGACCGAGTCGGCGAACCGCGCCAGCGCCGCCTCGTCCTCGTAGGGCGCGACGGTCTTGGCCATGGCGGCGTCGTGCGCCGGCGCCTCGGGTTCCGGGGCAAACACGTGGCAGCGCAGACCCAATTTGAGCGCGGCGATCGCCAGCATGCGCCCGAGCTGCCCGGCGCCGAGGATGCCGATGGTCGCGCCGGGGGCGAGGATCATGCCGGCGGCCCGTCGGCGGGGAATTCCGGCACTGCATCGCGTTTCTCGTCGCGCCAGGCCTGCAGCCGGGCGGCGAGATCGGGGTCCGATAGCGCGAGCACGGCGACGGCGATGAGCGCGGCGTTGACGGCGCCCGCGGCGCCGATCGCCAGCGTGCCGACCGGCACGCCCGCCGGCATCTGCACGATCGAGAGCAGGCTGTCCCGCCCCGAGAGCGCCTTCGATTCCACCGGCACGCCGAATACCGGCAGCGTGGTGAACGCCGCCGTCATGCCCGGCAGATGCGCGGCGCCGCCGGCGCCGGCGATGATCACCTTTACACCCGCGCCTTTGGCGCCTTTTGCAAATGCAACCAGCCGGTCGGGCGTGCGATGGGCGGAGACGATGCGCGCTTCATATTCGACGCCGAGCTCGCGCAAAGTCTCGGCGGCGCGCCGCATCGTCGACCAATCGGACTGGCTTCCCATGACGATGGCGACCGGCTTGGACAATTTGCGACCCGAGAACGTTGAAGAGCTGAAGACGTGGCGATAAGCCAGGGTCGGGGGCGGCGCAAGCAGCGCTCGCCCTTCGCGGCCGCTACCGCGCTGAGCGGCAATCCGTGAGGATCGCCGCAAGCTGCGCGGCGAGCCCCCCCGCGCCCGGTGCGTAAAACCCCTCGATCGCGGCCGTGCCGATGGTGAAGGCGTCGGCGCCGGCGGCGGCGGTGGCGCGGATGCGCTCGGCATTGTGGATCGAGCCGGCGACGACGAGCCGGCCGGCCGGACCCAGCCCCGAGCGAGCTGCGGCGACGAGGGCGATGGGATCGGCCTCCGTCGCGCGATAGGCGAGCAGGTCGCTGCCGGCGCAGCCGCGCGCGACGAAGGCGCGGCAATGAGCCTCGACCTCTTCCGGCGAGCCGCCGAGCGCAGTCGGGTGGCCGCTCGGGCGGCCGGAGAACGGCAGATAGCCGAGCGATGAGCCAGAGAGCAGCTCCAGCGCCTCCTCGACATGGGTCCCGCCCATCACGAAATCGACGCCGAGCGCGCGCGCCGTCGCCAGCGACGCGAGTTCGTCCTCGCGCGTGGTGGAGACCACCTCCATCCACACGGCCGCGCCGGCGGCGCGGATCGCGGCGGTGAGTTTTTCCAGCACGTCGCGCTCGACGCCCACGTCCTTGAAGCCGATGTGCTCGAGGCCCAGCGGCCGCGCGATCTCCACCAGTTCCAGCGCGTCGGGCACCGTCGCGTCGTTGCGCGTCAACATGAAGATGAAGTCCATCGGCGCTTCTCCCGGTCGCTGCCGCGAGGCTAGCAACAAGCCTTCCCTGAGCAATCCCGGCGGGGCGCGGCCTTACGTCGCGGCCGCGCGGAACTGTTGCGGCGAGGCGCCATAGGCCTCGCGAAAGTGACGGTTGAATGTCGAGAGGTCGCCGAAACCGCAATCGAGCGCGATCTCGAGCACGCAATGGCGCGAGCGCGCCAGATCCGCAGCGGCCCGGCGAAGCCGGGCTATGATCAGGTAGCGGTGCGGCGTCACGCCGGCGACTTTCTTGAACACGCGCAGGAAATGATAGCGGCTCATAGCGGCCGCGCGACCCACTATAACGGCGCGTTGCAGGCGGTTGCCGAGCCGGGGGGCGGAACGCGCGTCGTCTGGATCGCCGATTTCCTGCCCGACGAGATCGCGCCGTTCATCGAGGCCGCGATGCGCGCGGGCGCGGAGGCGATGCAGGCAGGGCTCGACAGGCTCGCGTGATGACGCAGACATTTGTGTGAGCCTTTTGTGGCGCTTCGGATAATCTCGCATGCGTCTAGATAGGGACTCGCTCTAACCCTCCGCGTGCTACCCCTTTCCGGCATTTGACGACTTACGCGACCGCGCCGAGCCCATGCTCGGCGACGAGCGACAGGAGCTTGAGGGACGCGCCCTGCGGACGCTTCTCGCCGCGTTCCCATTGGCTGATGAGGCCAGTGGTGACGTTGAGATAGCGGGCGAACACCGCCTGGCTTGCGCCTTCGCGTTCCCGAAGCGCTCGGATTTCTTCAGGAGCCAGCGGGCGGACGGGCGTCAGACACGCATCGTCGAACTTGCGCATCGTCTGCTTGTCCATGACGCCGGCCGCGTGCAGCCCATCGGCCGTTTCGTGGATCGAGGCCATCATTGGGCTGCGATACTGCTTAGTCATTGCACATCCCCCTCCATCAGGGCGCCGTTTGCTATCGCCCTGGCCAGGGCGTCATCGTCGTAAGCCATCATCTCGGCGGCGAGCATTTTGAACGCGGCGAGTTCGTCGTCCCGAATGTTGTCCCGTTCATTCTTGGCAAAGCCATGAACGAAAAACGCCCTTTCGTGCAGGCGGAACAGGATGATCGTGCGAAACCCGCCTGACTTCCCTCCCCCCTGCCGGGCGATCCGCTGCTTCACGACGCCCCCGCCTAGATCGGCATCGATCAGACCCCGCATGGCGTCGGCGATCGCCGCGCACAGAACTGCAACCGTGATCCCCGCTTTTCGGGCAAACCTCGCAAACGGTTTGTTCTTGAATACCCGCATATGCCCCGATCTCGAGCGCACAGGGCGTTCTCGAGATAAATTATAACACTAGGTGTCATAGATTGCAATCGCGTCTTGGAAACTCTGGTTTCTCTGCTGAGTCAAACAGTCCGGCAATTCTGAAGGATCGCAATCGTAGCGCGTCCCGCGAGACGCCGGCGTAACACGTCGCCGAGCGCCGAAATCAGCATGCCCGTTCCCTTTGCCGGAGCGCGCCCCTTCTGCTACAGCGCGCCAAAACTTTTCCCAACAAATTCCCGGCCGTCCGCAATGACCAACGTCGTTACCCGCTTCGCCCCCTCGCCGACCGGCTTCCTGCACATCGGCGGGGCGCGCACGGCGCTGTTCTCCTGGCTCTACGCCAGGCGCTTCGGCGGCAAATTCCTGCTGCGCATAGAAGACACCGACCGCGAGCGCTCGACGGAAGCCGCCGTCGACGCCATCCTCGACGGCCTGAAATGGCTCGGGCTCGACTGGGACGGCGAGGCGGTGCGCCAGTTCGCGCGCGCCGACCGCCATGCCGCGGCAGCTCGGCAAATGCTCGCCGAGGGCAAGGCTTATCATTGCTATGCGTCGCCCGAAGAGCTCGCCGAAATGCGCGAAAAACAGCGCCTCGAGGGCAGGCCGATGCGCTACGACGGCCGCTGGCGCGACCGCGACCCCTCGCAGGCCCCCGTCGGCGTGAAGCCGGTGATCCGCCTGAAAGCGCGCCAGGACGGCGAGACGATCGTCGACGACAAAGTGCAGGGCAGGGTGGTGTTCTCCAACAAGGAGCTCGACGATCTCATCCTGCTGCGCTCCGACGGCACGCCCACCTACATGCTCGCCGTCGTCGTCGACGACCACGACATGAGGGTCACCCACATCGTGCGCGGCGACGACCATCTCACCAACGCCGCGCGGCAGATCCAGATCTATGACGCGCTCGGCTGGGATGTTCCCGTGATGGCGCATATCCCGCTCATCCACGGGCCGGATGGGGCGAAGCTCTCCAAGCGCCACGGCGCGCTCGGCGTCGAGGCCTATCGCGCCATGGGCTATCTGCCGGCGGCGCTGCGCAATTATCTGGTGCGGCTCGGCTGGAGTTTTGGCGACCAGGAGTTCTTTTCCAGCGAAGAGATGATCGAAAAGTTCGATCTCGACGCCATCGGCCGCTCGCCCTCGCGCTTCGACTTCGCCAAGCTCGAGCACATGAACGGCCATTTTATGCGC
>JBKQKS010000326.1:0-14433 GCA_052147395.1 Roseiarcus sp. | reverse complement strand
CTCAAGCTATCGATTTGTGATTGGATTGCCGAGCGCCGCAATCTGCTCATCACCGGCGCGAGTGGGCTCGGCAAGAGCTGGCTCGCCTGCGCGCTCGGTCACAAGGCTTGCCGAGAAAACATATCTGTTCTCTACACACGAATGCCCCGACTGTTCGCCGACTTGGGCGTCGCGCATGGCGATGCGCGCTACGCCAGGCTGCTGAAGTCCATCGCTCGCGTAAAACTGCTGATCCTCGATGATTGGGGACCGGAGTCGCTTACATCCAACCAAGCGCGCGATCTGCTCGAAATCGTCGAGGATCGATACGACAAAGGATCTCTGATCATCACCAGTCAAGTTCCTATCAACCGCTGGCACGACTTGATTGGCGTTCCCACGCTGGCCGACGCCATCCTCGACCGGGTCATTCACAACGCGTACCGCATCGAACTTGCTGGCGACAGCCTACGCAAGCAACGTTCCTCTCTCTGAGACCGGCGTGCGCCCCGGGGCCGGATGGCCCGACCCTCGGCGCCGCAAGGCCGTGGATAACGGCGGGCTACGCTACGGCGCTATGGAGGGCGCGCTCCGCCCGCCGTTACCCACCGCCACCCAATCCGACCATCCTCCTCCGCCCTCGCAGGCCCAAAACCCAAGCCCGCTTGACCTCCGCCCCGCGCCGAAACATCATCGCCTCGATCCGCGGAAGTAAACGCCGGGTGGCCGACATCAAATCGGAACCCCGACCGGCTTCAGATCGGAACAGGTGGCCGGCTTCAATTTGGAATGCATGGCCGGCTTCGTCGGAATCCGCATGATGCGACCAAACGGGCAATCAGACGCTTGGTTGGGCCTATGCAAATGTTCATTCCCTCACGTAACAGACGGCAAGCCGAACGCCACGCGCCACCTTGGGCTTGCCGTTTCACTCGCGCCCCGGCGGATTTTTCGCCTTCGGCAGCGAGGAGGCCTTGCAGCGATGGAAGGCAAAGGAGGTGTCGAGCGTTCCTGTCACTAGCGAACGAGTGACAGGCGAGACGGTCGCCAATGCGCACGCTAAATCCGGTCAGGACACTCACGCAAACAAAGGAAATCCGCTGCCAACAACTGTCTTCGTCAGCAGCCCTCTATCCAACCGCGTGTTTCTCGCTTCGCAGGACGTTTCGGGGACCAACAGGCAGGCGTGACACGCCGCGCCTTGCAAGGGGTAGTCTTCGTTCCCATCGCCTTGCTCAGCGCATATGGGATCGTTCGAGCAGAGCGCGAGCCGCTTCGTCGCGCGCGCAAGCAACTCGCCGGCTCGTTCAGCCATGTTGCTCAATCCGCCGAGCGTGCCTTGGCCCCCAGCGGTAGACGTGTAGATCAATATTCCAAATCGATCGGGTTGCGCGGGGCCGCTGGAGTAGATCCGCTCTTTCAATGAGGAGAGAGGATAGCCGCATTCCAGGGCAAGCTCCGCCATGAAGGCGTGGGACAACGAGTGGAGCGCCCAGTACCCGGCGCCCAGGTGGATCGGGGGACGGTTGAATCGCTCCGCGTCGCGGCGCTCGCGGTCCCGAAGAGACATCGCCTTTGCTACAATTTCCGAACTATCTAACCATTTCCTGAGGAATTCAGGCGCGATGTGAAGAAAGATGCCTTCACCGAACTGCTCGATGGCGGGCAACCATTCGACGCTTCGCGCGAGATCAGCCCCGTTCACCGCAAGCTGTATTTCGTCAAGTTCACTTTCGGCCGATGTAGGTGGCGGCTCCAGACGCGTGAAGCCATACAGGCACGTGACTTCGCGCAGCCGATGCACTTTGACCACATTCCTTAGGAACGCGTTCCATGGCTGCTCGAGACCGAGGATATCTCGCGAAAGCGTCTCGGCGTAGAAGAAGGAGCCGGCCGTGTCGGCTCCAATAAAGGGCGTCCCGCTCGCGAGCAAGTCGAACTCTGCAATGCGCGGGTTGACGTTTGCCGGCGGCTTTTCGGTGCTCTCTTTGGCGAGGGCGCGCGTAATCTCATCGTCCGAGAAGTCCTTGAAAGCCTCCTTCGTTTGCGGAATTGCCCGTAAGACCTCCAGGAAGTTGGGCAACGACCGGATGCCGTCGATCATGGTCTTGTGCTCGGCAATCGTCTGACGCACGCGGTCGCCCGCTTTCGTCAGCGAGATGACCGTGACGGTCTGAGGAAAGTATGTGTTGGTTGCCGACCGCGGCAGCAGCCGCAAGTCATCGCCGCAAACCTCATCAGCAATGCGGCGCGGCGTCAGCCAGGGACTCTGGCACGTACAACCGCCAAGGAACTTGGGTTTGTAAAGGTCCCCCAACGTGACCGAGGCACCGCAGGTGCAGCGAACCGAGATATCCGAAGGGTCTGAGCTGACGCCGCGCTCGACCCAGTAAAGCGGCTTGCGGCAGGAGCGGTCGCCGTTGCGATGCGCGAGGAAGCGCCAGTCGATGTCCTGAAGGTGTCCCTTCGCGCAGGCGCCGACAAAGCGGATTGGATTTACTTGCGCTTTCTTTGTGTCGCCTGTATACGATAGTTTTCCCGCATTTGTGACGGAAAGGTCCGAAAACTCGACGATGCGCCGACGCTTTTCGCCGGTGGGCGCAGGGTTTCCGGAACCGCTGTCGTCGTCCGATGTCGAAGATTCGTCGACGAGAAACCAAGTCGGAAACAGCCGAACTTCGACGCCCGGCGCGTTGGCGTCATGGCGCTCCTCGTCATACATCGGGGGATGCCGCAAACCCTGAAAAGTCGCACTCAGTTTCGCGCCGAGCTGCTGACGCAAAAGCGCTACCAGGCGCTCCTCTTCAACCGGCCGCCAGTTCGATCCCGTGTAACGCCAATCCTGAAGACCGGCGACAACGACAGCGTGTTCCGGCAAATCCAGCATCGCGCCGGGTCCGTAGGTCAGCAGGAGCTGACTGAAATTCTGGGTTATGTCCGCCATTGCCAATCCATTACGGGAAACTACCGCCGTCAGGCCGTCTGATCTTCAGTAGCGCCACTGGCTCAGTGTCGCGCATCGAACGCGCGGCGAGGAACCATTCGCGTTCGGGGTCCATGGTCGGCTGCTGTTCGAACGGGACTTGAAGCAGGCGCCGGACCGGTTCTTCATTGGCATAAGCGAAGTCCTCGCCGTTCTTGGTCTGCTTGTCCGCGATCTTGATCCATGCGGCTTTCAGCTCGTCGAGACGCGCCAGGCACCTTTGGACAGCTGCGGCGTCCTGCCCAGCGGATCGCATCTTTGCCTCGATCGCGCCCCTGACGCGCTGATAGGCGCTTGCGGCGCCAGCGATCTGGTCCGCCGCCTTGTTGGGCGTGAGGTCGGGATCGACGTGGCGCAGAGCGGCGACGAGCGTCGCGGCAAGAGCGCGGTCGAGTGCGCGGGGCGCGAAGGGCGTCACGCTTGTCGCCTCGACCGCACGGTAGAAGCTCATATGGAAGGCGCGGAACTGTTCGTAATGCGTGCGGTCGCGCGGCTTGTGAATGTTCAAGAGCGTCACGACCAGGCCGGGCTTGGGCGCTTCGCGCCCCACGCGCGACGTTGCCTGAATGTATTCCGCAGCAGTCTTTGGCTGGCCCTGCACGACCATCAGCCCGAGCCGACCGATGTCGAGACCGACCGAGATCATATTGGTGGCGAGTGCGACGTCCACTGCGTTCTTTTCTCGGGCGGGATAACCGAGACGGGTTCGCGCTTCCGACACCTGATCGGTGCTGTAACGCGAGGTCAGCTCCTGGATTTCCCGCAGCGTACGATTGGCAAAGGGGGCCCCCGAAGGCTCCCGGCGGACCCGGTTTTTGCCATAGCTCGTCAGATGCGCCCGCACCTCGTCATCGACGATCCGTCGCGCGCCGCCGAGTTCGCGCAGCGCATTGAAGTAGCAGAGCGTCGTCAGGTAGGGGTCGGCGGGATCGTTTTTGCCGCCGGAGCATAGCGCGGTCGATCCCGCCAGCAATGTCTGCAAAGCACGGAGGAAGACGAGCTTCGGTCCGCGCCCCGGAGACGCCACGCCGACGTAGAGTCGCGATGGGGTTTGCCTGTCGACTTCGGCGAAGAAGGAGTCGGTGCGGTCAATGCCGGGCGGGGGGAAGATCGCAGTTCGCTCGCGACCGAACAGATTGCGGATCTGCATCTCCGCCCGTCGCACAGTGGCGGTCGAGGCGACGATCTTCGGTCCGCGCCGTTCTCCGTTGATCAGGCGGGACGCAAGCAGATCGAAGGCCGTCTCATAAAGACCCGCGATGGTGCCCAGCGGTCCCGAAATCAGGTGAAGTTCGTCTTGGATGATGAGGTCGATCGGGCGCAGTTCGCTTCGCATCGGCGAACCTCCGCCCGATTCCGCCGCGCCATAGAAGCCCATCGGATCATTTCGCTCCACATGACCGAAAAAGGCGCCGGAGCGGCCGTCCCACGGGACATTGGCGAACTTGTCGATCGTCGCGATCATAAAGGCCGGAAGGCGGCGATAGATCTCCTCGTCGACGACGACGACCGGCAGACGCTCTCCCGAGGAGAAGGGGCAGACGCCTACGTTCTCGCAGTGAATGTCAAGCCGCTGCGGTGTCGCCGCCGTCGGATGCAGCCGAAAACTATCTTTCTTGAGCTTGGCGCCACACCAGGGGCAGTCTTTGAGCGGCGCCGGCGCCGGCCCACTGCCTTTGCGGTACTGGTTCAGCCAATAGACCGCGGTGTTTTCTTTCTGGTTCTTGGCGCTGCCGAGATTGTTCGGCGTTGCGCCGCCGCCGACCCAGAGGCCGATCTCGATCGGCCACTCGCCAAGGCGCTTCGGCTGCGCCTTCCGCTCCAGTTCGAGGGCGCAGACGAGACCCGCGGCGCGTTGAAGCTGATCGAGCGTCAGAAGCCGCAACGTGTAGCGCATGACGACCGAGAGGCCCGCGCCTTCCAGACCAGGATTGTCGAGCCGACGGCGCGCGATCGCGAAAGCGGCGAGGCCGAGATAGGCTTCGGTTTTGCCGCCGCCCGTCGGGAAGAACAGCAGGTCGACGATGGGCCGGTCTGGATGCGCGGGGTCAACGAGACCGTCGAGATTGAGCAACACGAAGGCAAGCTGAAACAGACGCCAGGTAGGGACATCCTGCTGGTCGGGAGGCTTGCGGTTCAGCGTCGAGCCGCGCTGGCGGTTGGAACGGGCCATCACGCGGTTCATGATTGCGAAGGCTTCGCGGCTGGTCGCATCGGCCTTGAGCCGGGCGATGCCGGATTCGATACGCTGACGCGCGGTCTCGATGCCCTTGAGGCATTTCTGCACAATATCGCGTCGCCGCACGCCCCCCAGTCCGGCCGCACTACGGGCCTGCGCCTGCGCCCATGTGCCGTAGGCGAGCGGAAGGCCGTTGAGGGCGGCGTCGAGCGTCGCGATATCGGCGGCAGCCTTGGCGAGCGCGTCCATGCCGCGCTCGACGCTGTAACGATCAATGTCCGCGCCGAGCTTCTCGACGTCCTGCGCCGGCAGCGGATTGGTGAACACCGTGGTGACGCGCCCTTCCGCATCGGGCGCGGCCCAGTCGCCGGACGTGTTGTGACCGACGGCGAAGGAGCAGACGTCGCGGTAGTGCAGATCCGCAAGACGTTCGTCGAAATCCGTCGCCTCGTAGGATGCCCGGTCGTCGCGGCGCTCGAACCCGTTGGCAAAGTCGAGTTGCAGGCGCGCTTGGAAACAGAAGGCGAGGTCGCCGAAGCGGCGTAGCGCTTCCGAGCGCGCATTTACGAGGAACACCGAGACCGCCAGCAGCTCACGTTTGACCCCGTCTATGCCAGCCGTGACTGTCTCTCGCGCGGAGACGACGAGTTCAAGCCCGCCGCCGGGGGCCATCGGGGCGGCGCTGTCGGGAACCACGATGCGCTGCGGTTCGTCTCCGGGGCGCAGCGGGATCGGGACCGCTTCCTCGCGCGGAATGCGACGCCAGTCGACCGTGTTTCGCTGAGGCTCCTTCGGCTTCTCGCCGCGCGCCTCGGCCGCCTCGCGCGCCTCCGGCAGGAAAACGGCGTCGTCGAGGCGAGGTTCGGTCACGTAGTCGCCCCAGGTCACGCGCGCTTTCAGTTCGCGCGCATCGCGCGGCAGCAGCACGGTGAGGCCGAGCGAGGAGGGTTCGAACGAGCGGACGGGCGGGCGCTCCGCCGACCCGTCGTCGGGGGCGGCGCCCTTTCCTGTAGCGCCTTCCTCCATGCCCTCGCTGCCACGCTGGGCTTCGAGCAAATCCTCGGCGACTTCCTCCTTGGCGGCTTCGGAGCCGGCGATCGCGGCGAGGCGGCGCGCAGCGCCGGTCTTTCGCCGCGGGCCGAGATAGCCGGTGAGATACCAGTTCGAGGGGCTGGAACCCGAGAGCACTTCACGCGCAAGATCGGGATCGAGATCGGGATGCGGGCCGACAAGGTCGCGGCGCAGCAAATCGATAAGCCGCTCGCGCACGGCGACGGGTGAGGCGGGCTTGGGCAGTCCTGCGAGCCTGTCCGTCGGTATAGCAGCGGGCGCCGCTGGCGCCATCGCGGTATCGCTCATTTTCCCACCCCCAACGCGGGTTAAAGTCTACCACTGGCCAAGCCAGAAACAATCAACTTTCACAGGCGTTTGAAGGAATGCGTTATTCGAGATCGAGGCCCGGTTGCGCTTCCTCTTCATCCTCATCGGAAGCCCGCGCCCGCGAGGTTGGCGCGAGCCCGGCAGCGACTTCTTCGGCGTGGCGCTCGGCATTGAGTGCGAGCAGACGCGCGAGCACGCGGTCGCGGGCTTCGGCAGGCCAGAAATAGCGGCCCTGATAGGTGTGATCGTCTTCTGTTTGCTCGGTGAGAAATTCGGGGCGCAGTTCGCTGGCGAGGTCGTGCCAACCGTAGGCGCGCAGCACGGCGCGGTCCATTTCGTCGTGAAGCTCACGAAGGCGGCGGATCGGCTCGGCGCGCGCGTCGGATTTGTGGAAGTGGTTGTAGGTCTTGGTCATGCCTTCGTTGGCCGCGACCATCAGCGCGGCACGGTGGGCGTGATAGGCTTGGCCGATGGCCTCCAGCGCGGCGTTGGTTTCGTAGCCGGGCGGGAAAGGGAAGGTTTCGAAAACGTCCGATGGATTGTAAGTCAGTCCTTTTCCATATGTGGCGCCGACGAAGCGGTTCCAAATTTCATGAATTCTCGATTGAAGGATGCAAAAAGCCGACATCCGCTCAAATACGAGAATAATCAATTTGTGGGAAAAAACTGTTCCTGTAGACAATCGCGCGAACGCGTGATGGGCTGTTGCCGCAGCGTTGTGAGCAAGAACGAAGCTATTATTTCCGATTTGCGAGTATAGGCCCGGTCGCTTGTCGGCAAATTGCCACCAACGATTCCGCAAAGCATCACGCTTTTGGACATCCCGCTCGGGCTTTACCCGGCGGCGCAGTATTTCAACTAAATCTGGCCAGTTCTCTGCAACCTCGTAAGGGTAGTCAGTCGGAACGATTCCACTGGTTGCGCAACCTGCTTGTTCTTTGTCGGTCATTTTTATCCAAGAGATCAACTTTGCGTCTCGCCGAAGCGGCCGATCAAAAAAATCGATGACAAAGCGGTGGTGTGCGTGGTTCGGCGAATTGTTGACCTCGTCTCCTCCAAGGAACGGCTTGATCACATCGGCATTTCGCCGATATTTTGAAATAAACTGCCGCATCGTTTCGAGCGACTCTGCTGTACCTTCGCTTGCAGCCCGATCATCAAACGTGAAGCCAACACCGAGCACAAAAGAACCAACAAACGCCTTTTTCAGATTCGCCGATAGTCGATAAGGTGAGCGATCAAGATATCCTTGAATTAGATAAGCTGAAATTCGATCAACTGGCTTTCTATTAAGAATAGGTGTGACATCAAGCGATTTCGCAACATGAACGACACTCACAACTACTGCCGCCGCTCCGGGCCATGCAAATCGCGTGAGGGCCCGAGATATCTCCCCACCGTTTTCGAGGATGGTTGCAAGACCGGTGTCACGAGTGTCGCCTTGTCCAATAGTTTTCGTTGCCACAAGTCCAAACATCCCGTGTTTCCGCAATAACTGAAACGCCTCTCGAAAGAAATGCGCCGCAATATCTGCGCTTCGAGTTCCGCCCGGATGCCGGATTTCGAGCCACCAGCTATAATTATCACCGTTGTTTGTCGAAATTATTTTGCCCCCAAGAAACGGCGGATTTCCAACGACCGAGTCGAAGCCCGGGTTCTCGCGCGTAAACACCTCTGGAAACTCGATCTCCCAATGCAACGGCCTCCATCCGACGTCCGACCGGAACGCCGCCCCCTTCGCGCGCAGCTTGTCCCAATCCGGCGTCAGGCCGCCTGCGATCCAATTCTCGACTTTCTGCCGCTCCTCCTCCCTCGCCTTTGGCTTGTCGGCGGCGAAGAAGGCGGCGATGACGGCATCGCCGACTATTCGCGCCGGCTCGCTCTCGTCTTGCACGCGGCTATAGCGCGCCGCTTGCGCTTCCATCAGCACATCATCACCAGCGTTGCGGATCGCCTCGCGGCCCTCGCGCGCGCGCTCGACGGCTTGTGCGATCATGTCGCGGAACAGCGGCAGGCCCTCTTTCTTGGCGTCCCAATGGGCGGCGGCGATCTCGGCGCGCGTCAGTCCGACCAGCGAATCGCCTGATTTCAGCGCGTGATCGAGAAAGGTGAACTCATGGTCGCGCGCGAGCGTCGCGAGCCATAACGACAGCCGCGCGAGATCGACTGCCATCGGGTTGCGGTCGACGCCATAGAGGCATTTCTGCGCGACGAGGCGGCGCGCGTGCAGGGCCTCGTCCTCGTCGGGCGGGAGCTTTGGCTTCTCCGCGCCGTAAATGTTCCAGGCCTGCTCCAAACGGGCACCGAGCTGGCGGCAGGCCTCAACGAGAAAGGCGCCGGAGCCGCAGGCGGGGTCGAGCACCTTCAGCGACAGAACCGCCTCCGGCGAGGCCTTGTCGCCCACGCGCGCGAGGGCCGGCTCCAGCGCGTGGCGTACGATCGGCTCGGTCAGCGAGCGCGGCGTGTAATGCGAGCCGGAGCGCCGGCGTTCCTCGGTCGGTCGCAGATAGGGCGTGCCGGGTCCGAGCGGCGTCGCCTTGGGCGAGGCGCGCTCGTCGACGAGCGAGCCGAATGCCTCGATCAGCGCGGCGACGTCACCCGCCTCCTTCACTCCCTTGGCCTGTTTGGAGGAAAGCTTAATCGAGCGGTCCTTCAGCCATTTCTGCCGGTCGTTCGACTTCTGCGCGAAGAGCGTGTCGAGGCCAACGAAGTTCGGCAGCTTCTTCTCGTCGCGCAACGCGATCATGCGCTCCGTCGCCCGGCTCGCCGTAAACCCCATCACGGTCTCATAGACGGAGCCGATGGATTCGACGTCGAGCGATCGATAAGAGAGGCGTTCGCGAATTTTCTCTCCGGAAAGACTGCGACCCTCGATCGTCATCAGCCCGTGCAGAATACGCAGGATCGTCCCGTCGGAGACGGGCAGCACCTGCGCGGCGGCGCGGCTCGTCCCTCGCTCGCGCCCCTCCAGGAACGGGAAGCCCTCGGGATCGAATAGTTTGCCGCCGCGCCCCGTAACCCAATTGGAGTGACCCCCATGGATCAGCCGGAAGACGGCGAGGAGCTGGCCCCAGCCGCCGCGCCGCTCGTCCATCGTGTCGGGGTTCAACGCTTCGTCGACCAGAAGACGTTGATAGAGCGTCTTGATCGAATATCCGTTCTCCCAGAGCTGCTTCAGGCTAGGGTCATTGGATGAGGGAAGCAGGTCGCGATCCTCGGCGTAGAGCAGGAAGACGAGGCGCATCAGGCAGGTCAGCAGGCCCTCGTAGAGATGGTGCGCGTCGCGCTCGGCGAGCGTCTCGATCGCTTCGGGCGCCGCGCGATGAAGGCCGCGCAGCAACTCATAAAGCGCGCCGAGGACCTGGCCGGAGAGTTTTTCCGATACTGCGTTCTGCGCCTCGCGCGACGCTTCCAGCAGAGCGCGCAGTCGCGTCTCCGGCGCGCCAGTGAAGAAGGCGTTGCGCCCGAGGCAAAGTTTCAGCCCGGCCAGCATGGGGCGGCCTTCAACGCGGCCGAGCGCCGCCAACGGCCATGAGAGCCAGCCCGCCGTTTCGCCACGCGGCGCGTAGATAAGCCGCAACGTGTTGCGCGCGACGAGCACGCCGACGCCGACGTTCATTTCCCGCAACAGTCGCTCCAACCGCTGATGCGGACTCGCCTCCCATTCCCCCGATACGAACTGGTTGCGATCGTCCGCATCGAGCGTCGGATGCAACATGATGAGCGCCTGGACGGGCAGGCCGTCAGGCGCGGCGCCGTTCCACAGCACCGCCATGTCGGGCGCAAGCAACGTTTCGTGCTCAGGCACTGTTGCAATCAGGCCGGTGTCGACTTCGGGTCCCGCCGGGCTGCCGGCGACAAGCTTGGCCGGCCAACCCAGCGCGCTTTCGAAAAAGCGCCAAGCGTCGTGAAGTTCGAAAAGTCGATCGTCCTCGCGCTTGGCCTCCGGGTCGAGACCCAGCGCTTCTGCGGCCTCATCCGTGTCGACCGGCGTCTGACGGATGGGCGACAGGCCCTTTTCGCGCAGGACGTTCGCGCCGACGACGAGCCCTTCGGGCTGAAGATAGTTGAGCCATTCCGCCGTTTCGTCCTGACGCGCGTGATAGGTCATGGCTCTTCCTCAGTTCGTCGCGGGCCAGAGATAGACAAGGCCGACAGGCTCGAGTCGGCGCGCCTGCACTTCGTAGCCTCGGCGCACCTTCTCGGGCTCGTTTTCCAATTCACTTTGGAGCCGCAGCAACTTGCCGTCCCACGACCTCCGGTCAGCCTCGAACTGACGCAGCTCGCGTTCCGCCTGCTTTCGGATCTCGTCCTCCGAAGGCCCGAAGAGGTCCATCTGCTCTGGGGCCGCGGGCATCCGCTTGCTGCGCATAGCCTCCCGCACCTTATCGATCTGCCGCTGCAACAACGACGCCATTGCCTCCGCTTCGCGGCGCCCGTTTTCCGCGAGCTCAGCTTTCGCCGCTTTTTCGGACTCCGCCGCGCGCGCTTCGAGATATGGGCGAAGATCGGCAATGTCGCGCTCGACGGTTTTCCCGAGCCGATCCAGGACGCCCGACCCCGGCGACACGCCGCTTCGCAGTGCGTCGTCCAGTTGCCTCAAGGCAGTCGCCTCGCCGGCTTCGGCGAATGGCGTCAACGGGCTTTCATCGCGCCGGATGTCCCGCCATGCCGAGGTGATCGGGATGATCTCCTCGTGGAGGCGCCGCCCGGCGGGGCCGAACAGCGACAGCCGCCCCATCAGAACAACGCGCGGCGATGTGTTTGGACCTACGACCGCTGCAACGCGGCCGACGGTGGCTCGGAAACCTTGGCTTACGAAGCGCGAAATCAATCGCTTGATCAGGCGGTGCTCCAGATGGAGTTGCACGACATCCTGCGGCTCCGGCTCTCCCTCGCCAACCCTCGGCGGTTCGAACACGAGGCCGCGCACAGGCGTCTCGCGCCGCCACTTCGCGCGCTCCTTCGGGCTCGCCGGACGGCCCGGTCGAAGTTCGTCAAACAGCGAAGCCCAGCTCGGGTCCTTGGCGAAGCTCGGCGTTTCCGGATCGAGCAGGACGGCCTCGGGCACGCTGAACCGGCCGGGTTGAAGCGCGGCCCCATCATCCTTCAAGGCGATTTCGACGACGCGGCGAATATCGGCCCCGTCGACGCCGACGCGTTTTTTCGCCTGCTCCAAGGACCGTTGCAGACGCTCCTGCTCTTCCTTCAGACGGGCGATGCGTCGGTCGGCCTCGTCGCCAAGTTCACGTTCGGCAACTTTCACCTGCTCGGACGTCGCTTCGTCGATGCTCGCCGCCAGCTTGGCCACCTGGCCACGCTGAATGCCGTCACGGGCCAGTGTTTTCTCCATTCGCATCCGGAGCACTTCGCCGGACGCCCCAAGCTGTCGCCTGATCACCTCGGTCTTTCGAACCAGCGCGTCGAGCACGCGATCTTCCTCCCGTTGGTCGTAGAAGAAGTAGCGACAGCTCACGACCTTGGCCGGCTGCAACTTGCGATCGACGCGGCCATTGCGCTGTTCGAGGCGCGACGGGTTCCAAGGCAGGTCCACATGAATGAGATCGTGGCAGCGGGCCTGAAGATTCAGGCCCTCGCGCGCCGCATCGGTGCAGACGAGAATGCGCACAGGCTCCCGATCGAAAGGCGCATTGAAAGCAATCTTGATCCGGTCGCGCTCCGTGAGGCTCGTTTGACCCGTGAAAACCAGGATCCGCCCGTCCAGATCGATCCGACCGTGGCTGCGCTGAAGGAGTCCCTCCTTCAATCGCTCGACGAGCCAGCGTCGCGTGTCGTCCCATTCCGTGAACAGAATGAGCCGTCGATCCTGCCAAGCATGGGACACACCCAGCATGTGGGCCGCGACCCAGTCCAGGATCGCGTCGATGCGCGCGTCCGGCAAATCGCGCGCGGCGCGGCTTAGGGACAGCATTCGGTCGACATGGGCGATCGCGGCGTCGAGATCGCCAAGTTCCGGCTTCGCCTGGTGGGTCGCGACTTCGATGAGGTCGTTGTCCTCCAGCAGTTCCGTCTCGGCTTCGCCCTCGTCGGGGTCGCCCTCCCGCCGTTTCTTGAGCAACGTTTTTCGGTGGGTCGTCAGGGTTCGGTGGAAAGCCGCGATCGACGAGAAGAGGCGCTGCTGAAGGTTGGCGAAGAGGAAGCGCGCCCGGGCGCCGCCAGCGGCGGACTGCCGATACTCATCGAGCATCGCGGCCAGTCGTAATTCCCTGGCGTCCGGCGGCAATCCGCTTATCCGGATCGGCTCGATGACGCGCTCGGGGAACGGATGTCCGAGGCGGCGCAGATCTTCCTTGAGCCGCCGCACCATGACCGGCTCCAGTTCCTTAGCCTCGACGTCTATGCCTCGCGTGAAACGCTGCGGATCGAGGATTTCGAGCAGCGTCGCGAAGGAATTGGAATGACCGTTGTGCGGCGTGGCGGACAGGAACAGCCGGTGCTCAAAAAGCACCGCCATTTCGCGCACCGAGCGCGTCAACTGGCTTTCCAGGGCCCAAGCCGTTCCCGAGGACGGCGCGGCGTGGTGCGCCTCGTCTAAAATAAGCATCGAGCCAGGTCGGAACGGCGAGAGCAGATCCCGAAGGCCGCCCATATAAGTTTCGTCGGACAAGACGCTGTGTGATACGAGAAAGCGCGAGCCCACGCTCCACGGATTGGCGGAGAACCCGCGCGTCTTTCGCGTTTCCAGCAGGTGTTCACGGTCGACGATGGTGAAGTCCAGGCCGAATTTCTGCGCCAGTTCGTCCTGCCATTGCAGCAGCATCGAGGCCGGCGCTGCGACGACGATCATTTCCAAGCGACGCCTCAGGAGCAGCTCGCGAACAATGAGGCCGGCTTCGATCGTCTTGCCGAGGCCGACGTCGTCGGCGATCAGCAGATTTACGCGAGGCAGGTCTAGCGCCTTGGCCAGCGGCAGAAGCTGATAGGAGTCCAGCCGGATGCCCGCCCGAAACGGCGCTTGAAACAGCTTGCGGTCCGCCGCCGTGGCGGTGCGCCACTCGGTCGAGCGCAGATAGGCGCCAAGCCGCTGAGGTCCTTCGAAGCTCTTGGTCAGCAGGGGCGACCAGTCATCGGGGTCAAGGACTTGCGTTTGTAGTTCGGTTGCGAACGCGAGCTGAACAGTCTCGCCCTGCGAATCATCCTCGCAGGAAACGAGATGCAGTGTCTGCACCGACCCGGCCTCTTCCGCTCGCTCGACAATCCAGGATTTCCCGCGCGCGAAGACGAAATCCCCCGGTTCTGGAGATGCGGTGACCTGTTCTGCGGCTGAACTCACCGTCATTCGATTCTCCCAATAAGTCCGGTACGACGGTAGCACAAACTGCCAGAATCGGGCCGCCTAAAGCTGAGGGCCAGGTCCAAAGCCGCCTGCGCGACGAACAGCGCAAAAGAAGCATCCCGCGTCGGACCCTGCCGACGCTCACGACGAAGCATAGCTAACCGGATTTCTGTTTTGGGGCCGCTGGCCCCGTTTTCGAGACGTTTAGCGTCTCGCTGCTTTTTTCGCGCCGCTCGGCGGCACGCTTACCAGGGGCTTGGCCCCAAGATTGTTCGGGCCCAGGAGTCTATGCAGTTAGATTCGACCGACGGCAACCTTCGAGAAATGGGCTTGCCGGTCTATTAAACGTAGACTTGGTGCTTGATGATCACCCCAGCCTACGGGAACTCAGCACAGAAGTGCGCTGCTGGCCCAGCTCGGCGTAAGAATCGTTGTGCGCGCGCGAGCGCGTGTTACCCCCACGCGAAGGGCGAGTCGCGCTTGTTCAATATCGCGCGCGGTCGCGTTATCACGAAGCAGCCGACCGGTGCGCGACCCTTCGAAGATAATGACCTCATCAAATTCTTTCGCTCTTATTACGAAGTCTGTTGATAAGGCCCCAAACCGAGCGTTCCG
>JBKQKS010000325.1:0-3275 GCA_052147395.1 Roseiarcus sp. | reverse complement strand
GCGCCCGAAGTCGAGGCGATCATCGGCGCGATCCACGCGCTCGCCGATAAGGTCGCTCGTCAGCAGGCTCAGCAGCCGGACCTGCGTGCGCTGGATAGCGTGCTCAGGGACATCGCCGCCCGCCCAGCCGAATTCGACGCCGGGCCGGTGCAGACGATGCTCGCCGAACTCGGCGAGCGGATCGCGGCCGGCGCGCGCCTCGACGAAGGCGCGCTCGGGGAGTGGATGGACAGGCTGGAGCGGCGGCTACAAGACGTGAGCGCCGGCTTGGAGCACGCCCAGATCGGCGCTCCCGACGCGAAAGCGCTGATCGGCGTGATCCAGGAGCTTGCCGACAAGATCGAACGTCAGCAGCCGGCGCCGGCGGATCTCGGCGCGCTCGAGGCGCTGATGCGGGACATTGCGTCTCGCCCGGCCGCAATCGACTCGGGTCCCATAGAGTCGATGCTCGCCGAATTGGGCCAAAAGCTCGAGGCCGGTTCGCAACTGGACTCGACCGTGCTCGCCGAATGGATGCACCGGCTCGACGTGGGGCTGCAGGCCGCCGACACGCGCCCGGTCGAGCACGCGATCCGCAGTCTCGAGGAACGTCTCTCGCGCATCCCTTCGGAGCTCGACGCGCGACATATCGAAGAGGCGGCGAAACTGATCGCCGAGCGGCTGGCGCCGCAGGCGCACTCCGATCTGGCCATCGAGACGCTGGTCGCGCAGATCGGCGACATCCAGAGCCGCATCGCGGCGCTCGGCGACATCTCGGAATCCAATGCGGCGCTGGAGAAGATCGTCGTCGAGCTCGTGCACGAATTCGAGACGACGCGCGATCACCTCAAATCGCTCGCCGCGGCGGCGCCGGCGACCGCCGACAGAGGCGCGCTCGCCGAGGACCTCGCGGAACTGCGCAGCGACCAGGCCAACGCCGACCGACGCATGGCAGCGCGGCTCAACCGTGTGCAGGAAATCCTCGAGCAGCTCGCCGACCGCCTGGGCCAGCTCGAACAGGACCGCGACTCCACGCTGGCGAAGCCGCTTCCCGCGCCGTCGCCGCCACAGGCGCGCAGCGCGCCCGTGGGCGTCGCCAAGGTCGACGTCGCCGAGATTCCCGATCGGCCGGTCGCGGCTCAGCCGAAGCCTCAGCCAAAAGTGACGATCGCGCCCGCGGCGGAATTCGCCGACGATGGCTTCCTGCTCCACCCCGATGCCTCGAAGCCGCGCTCGCGCCGGGCCGTGGAGCCGCTCGAGGCCGCAGCGGCCAACGGCGCCGACGTGCTGCAAGCCCATATCGCCGCGGCGCGGCGCGCCGCGATGGTCGAGATGAGCGCCAAGCGCGAACGCAGCGCGGCGGCCTCGATCCAGGACCCGAGCCCCAGGCGCGAGCGTTCCGACCACGCCGGCGGCTCTGAGTCCCCGCATTCCGGCCTGGCCGTCTTCGACCGCGCCCGCAAAGCGATCGGCTCCCACCGGACGCCGTTCCTCGTCGCCGCGGCGGTGGCGATCGCGGCCGCCACCGTGGGCGTGTACGAGATGCGCGGCGGACATTTGCCGTTCATCCAGAAGTCGGAAGCCGTTCCGGCCGCTCCGGCGTCGCCCATCGCGAGGGCGGAGCCGAAAGCGGACGCCAATGGCGTCGACTTCGCGCCGACGGGCGCGATCGCGCGCGCGCCGGTCGTCATTCCCGCGACCGAATCCGCCGCGAAACCCACTCCCGCTCCGGCGGTCAAGTCGATCGACGCGCGAATTCCCGGCGATCTCGTCGCCGCCATTCCCCAGGGGCAGCCGCAGGCGCTGCGCGCGGCGGCGCTCGCCGGCGATGTCGGCGGCGAAACCGAGATGGGGCTGCGCTATCTCGAAGGACGCACTGTGCCGCGTGACCCGAAGGTCGCCGCGCGATGGTTCGAGCTCGCCGCCAATCAGGGCCTGCCTTATGCGCAATATCGGCTCGGCTCGCTCTACGAGAAGGGGGTCGGCGTCGCCAGGGACGTGACGTTGGCCCGCGCCTGGTATCAAAAGGCGGCCGCCGCCGGCAACGCCCGAGCCATGCACAATCTCGCGGTGCTCGAGGCCGAGGATGCAGGCGACGGCAAACCCAATTACGCGCTCGCCGCCGACGGCTTCCGCGACGCCGCCGAGTTCGGCGTCCGCGACAGTCAATACAATCTCGGCGTGCTCTACGGGCGCGGGCTGGGCGTGCCGCAGGATTTCGGCCAATCGTGGCTGTGGTTCTCGCTCGCCGCCCGGCAGGGCGATGCCGACGCCGGCAAGAAGCGTGACGAGATCGCAGCCAAAATGGACGCCAAGGCGCTCGCTGCCGCCGCCAAGACGCTCGCCGATTTCAAGCTCGGGACGCCCGCTGCGGCCGCAAACGAGCCGCCGGTCCCGGCTGGCGGCTGGGACTCCAAGGGCCCGACCCCGCAAGCCGCGCGGCCGACCGCCGCTCCGGCGTCGAGGACTTGAGGCCCGCCGCCCGCGGCTATGACCCCTCGAGTTCGTCGGCGAACAGCGCGATGGTCTTGGCGTAGACCGGCGCATCGTTCCAGGCGATCAACGCGGGAAAGTTGGGTTCGCCCTCGTCCCAGCGTTGGCCGCGCTGCCAGCCGTGGCCGGCGAGGTAGTTGGCTGTCGAAGCGAGCGCGTCCTCCGGCTGATGGATCAAATCGGGCCGGCTTCGGCCATCGAAACCCACCGCGTATTTCAGGTAGTTCGAGGGCAGGAACTGCGTCTGCCCGATCTCGCCCGCCCAGGCGCCTCTCATGTCCTCGATCCGAAGCGCGCCGCGCTGCAAGAGTCGCAGCGCGGCGACGAGCTCGGGGAGGAATTTCTCCGAACGTCGGCAATCATAGGCGAGGTTTGCCAGCACGGCGAAGGTCGGCGCGTTGCCGGTTCCGGCGCCGAACTCGCTCTCGAGCCCCCAGATCGCGACCAGCACCGGGCCGGGGACGCCGAACCGCGCCTCGATGTCTTGGAGCGGCTCGGCATAGGCCAAGAGCTTTTGTCGCCCCCTCCGCAGCCGGGCCGGGGTGACGCGTTTGGCGGCGAAACTCCGAAAATCCCGGCCGAACCCGCGCATCCGAAGGTCCTGAGCGATCACTTCGGGGTCGTAGGCGACGCCGTCGAAGGCGGTCTCCAGCAATTGCGGCGAAAACCCCGCGTCGGCGGCGCGCCGGCGGAACTCGGCGAGCCAGGCGTCGAAGCCGTCGGCTCCGTCGCCGCATTGCGCCGCGAAAGCTGTGCTCGCCGGCGCCGCGGCGAGCGCCGCGAGCACCGCGCGGCGAGAGAAC
>JBKQKS010000324.1:0-4237 GCA_052147395.1 Roseiarcus sp. | reverse complement strand
CGGCGACCTTCATCCTGCTCAACATGCTCGCCGACATCCTCGCCATCCTCTCCAACCCGCGTCTGAGGCGACCGAAATGAGGTTGATTGCTCTCTGCCGCCCGGGCGAATCCCCTCCCCCCTCGTGGGGGAGGGCCAGGGTGGGGGGCAGCCGCATCGGGATAGCTCGGGGGTTTTCACCCCCACCCCAGCCCTCCCCCATCGAGGGGGAGGGAGCAGCCGAACGACCGTCTACGGCGAAGTGATCGCCCGGAAACCGTATCACGTCACAGCGTCGACACGGCCGCCCAGCCCCATTGCCGCGAGCCGGCGCGAATCTCACCGTCGAGGGATCGATCTGCCAGACCTCCAAAGTCGCTCGAGGGGCCGGAGCTCGGATCCGGCTCACGCTCACGGCCTCAGCCTCCACCCGACCCTGAAAATCCAAGCAATCACAGCAAAGCAGGCGAAGATGAACAACAGCGTGAAGCCGAGGCTCGCCGCAACGCTCACGTCGCCCTGGCCATAAAAGCTCCAGCGGAAGCCGCTGATGAGGTAGACGACGGGATTGAACAAGCTCACCGCCTGCCAAAACGGCGGCAACATTGCGATCGAATAGAACGAGCCGCCGAGGAAGGTCAGCGGCGTCACGACCAGCGCCGGGATGATGGCGAGCTGCTCGAAATTCTTTGCCCAGATGCCGATGATGAAGCCGAACAGGCTGAAAGCGACCGACACGAGGACGAGAAAGGCGGCCATCCACAACGGATGGTCGATGCGCACTTGGACAAACAGGGTCGCGGTCGCCAGGATGATGAGCGCGATGACCACCGACTTGGTCGCCGCGGCGCCGACATAGGCGAATACCGCCTCCGTCGACGACAGCGGCGCGGATAGGATCTCGAAAATGGTCCCGGTGAACTTGGGGAAATAGATGCCGATCGAAGCGTTGGAGATGCTTTGGGTCAGAATCGAAAGCATCATCAGCCCGGGCACGATGAACGCTCCATAAGCGACGCCGTCGACCTCGCGAATGCGCGAGCCGATCGCGCCGCCGAACACGACGAAGTAGAGCGCCGTGGTCAGGACGGGCGTCGCCACGCTCTGAAAGATCGTCCGCACGCTGCGGTAGAGCTCGGCGCGGTAGATCGCCCAGACGCCCCCGGGATTGAGCCCTGTCATGCGGCGCCTCCGATGAGTCCGACAAAAATGTCTTCCAGGCTGGTCGCGGTCGTTTCGATGTCCGCGAACTCGACTCCCGCCTCGGCGAGGCGTCTCAGCAGGGATGGGACGCCGGTGTCTTCCGCCGCGGCGTCGAACGAGTAGGCGAGCCGAAGGCCCTCGTCCTCGAGTGCGATCGGCCAGCCGGCGAGCGCCTCGGGCACGGCGGTCAGCGGTCTGCGAAGACGCAGCGTGAGGCGCCGCTTGCCGAGCTTGCGCATCAGCGCCGCCTTTTCCTCGACGAGCAGGATGCGGCCCTTGTCGATCACGCCGACACGGTCGGCCATCGCCTCGGCCTCCTCGATGTAATGCGTGGTCAGGATCACGGTGACGCCCTCGTCGCGCAGCCGGCGCACCAGCGCCCACATGTCGCGGCGCAGGTTGACGTCGACGCCGGCGCTCGGCTCGTCGAGGAACAACACGTCCGGCTGGTGGCTCAGCGCTTTGGCGATCATCACCCGCCGCTTCATCCCGCCCGATAATTCGACGATGCGCGCGTTGCGCTTGTCCCACAGCGTCAGATCCCTGAGCAGACGCTCGACATAGGCCGGGTCGGACCGCCGCCCGAACAGCCGCCGGCTGAACGACACCGTGGCGAAAACGGTCGAAAAAATGTCGAGCGCAATCTCCTGAGGCACCAGGCCGATGGTCTCTCGGGCGGCGCGGTAGTCGCGCTGCACGTCATGGCCGGCGACCAGGACCTTGCCCGAAGTCATCGTCACGATCCCGCAGATCACGCCGATGAGGGTCGTCTTGCCGGCGCCGTTGGGGCCGAGGAGGGCGAAAATTTCCCCTTTTTCTATCGACAGATCGACGGCGTCGAGCGCCAAGAATCCGGTGGCGTAGCGCTTCGTGACGCCGGTGCACGAGATCATGGGCGGCATGCGACGCTCTCCTTCGGCCTCCGCGAAGGCCCGTTGGACCCAATTTATGTCGAGGAGGCCAAGCCGTCGACCTGCCGGGACGCATCCTCGAAGAAAACGGGGGAGGAATTTGGCGGGCGCTACCGCCCGGCGAGATAGTCGTCGTGGCGCCGCGGCTGCGAATGCGAGCCGCACGCACTCCGTGCCCCTCTGGCGGCAGGCGGCTTTATCACGGCGTATCACGGATCATCACGATGATACGCCCGGGCTTCGAGAAATTAGGAATTGGCGAGGGGGTCACCGTAAACCAAGGGGCGGCGGGATCACGAATCAACCGCCGGGGCTGGGATGCGGACTGGCATCGATCGTATTGAAACGAAATTGGCTATTGGCGTCGCAACGGTGTCGCTCAGATTGAAACATTCTTCAATTCAAATAGCTGCTGACACCAATTGTAAAACACCGGTCATACGTCTCCAACAAAATCTCTCTTGTCAAAAACGCTGGGGCGTGTAATGAATTAGGCGCTTCCTGGATCGGAGGTAGTTTTTTCAAAGCTGAACGAGACGTAGGCGCGATCCATTTAGTACAGTCCAAGCTCGTTTTGGCACAAGCGGCAGCTGATGGCCTATCGGTTATCCGCGTCGACACTGGTGGCTTGGGCCGACGTTCCCGTTCCAGATCGATGGAGTGGAACATGGCGGAAGTTTTGCTCAACCCGATTGTATCGGCGACCCTGAATTCTGACGGCCGCTTGGAGGTATTCGGCGTGGGAACGGACCGCGCGCTCTGGCACATCTGGCAGACCAAACCGAGCTCCCCACCATGGTCCGGGTGGGCGTCGCTTGCGGGCGTTCTGACTAGCGACCCGGCGGGGATCGACAACCGCGACGGGCGCTTGGAGGCGTTCGCTCGCGGCACTGACAATGCGCTCTGGCACATTTGGCAGCAAGCGCCGCACTCCGGTCCGTGGTCCGGTTGGGCCTCGCTGGGCGGCGTCATCACGAGCGATCCGGCCCTAGCTGACAATTCGGATGGCAGGCTCGAGGCGTTCGCGCGCGGGACGGACGGTGCGCTCTGGCACATTTGGCAGGAAGCTCCGCATACCGGCCCGTGGTCCAGTTGGGAATCGCTCGGCGGCGTCATCACGAGCGATCCGGCCGCCGCTTGCAATTCCGACGGCAGACTCGAAGTGTTCGCACGCGGGACCGACAATGCGCTCTGGCACATTTGGCAGGAAAAACCGCATGCCGCCCCGTGGTCCGGTTGGGAATCGCTCGGCGGCGTCATCACGAGCGACCCCGTCGTATCCCGGAATGCCGACGGCCGACTCGAGGTGTTCGCGCGCGGGACGGACAATGCGCTCTGGCACATTTGGCAGCAAGCTCCGCACGCCGGCCCGTGGTCCAGTTGGGAATCGCTCGGCGGCGTCATCACGAGCGACCCTGAAGTGTTCGTGAACTCTGACGGCAGACTCGAGGTGTTCGCACGCGGGACGGACAATGCGCTCTGGCACATTTGGCAGGAAGCCGCGCACGCCGGTCCGTGGTCCGGTTGGGCCTCGCTCGGCGGCGTCATCACCAGCGCTCCGGCGGTGATCGACAACGCCGATGGCAGACTCGAGGTGTTCGCGCGCGGGACCGACAATGCGCTCTGGCACATTTGGCAGGAAAATCGGCACGCCAGCCCATGGTCCGCATGGGAATCCTTGGGTGGCTCGCTGATCGACGACGCTGCGGCCTGAAGCCTTCGGGCGGGGATTATGGTGACGCTTTACTAAATCCCCTATTCGATAGGCCTCCTTTCTCCCTCGAGGAGAACGCGGCGCACAGCTGGAGGAGTTGTCATGCGCTTCGGGCGCCTCGAGGCATGAAAGAGCGCCAATTGTAGCCGCGGGCGTCGACCGCGGCTGCCGGGGTCAACGCCCCCGGAATTACGGTGAATTACGGAGGCAGCATCTCATTCGCTCGCCCACCGCGAAAAATGCACCACTCTTTCAATTAGATGCCGATTGCACAGATTGTTCAACCATTGTCGCCGATATACGTGTATTCGGTATCGTGTCCCCATTGCCGCTGTTCACAAATCCTCCGCTCGGCATCACCGCCCTCCCAAGCTGCGCCGTCCGGATTCGACAAGCGCGACCGAGGAGCGTCGGCGTCCACGCCGACGTTC
>JBKQKS010000323.1:0-2654 GCA_052147395.1 Roseiarcus sp. | reverse complement strand
GGTAGCGCTGAACGTCACGCACGATGCCGTTTTTCGTGTAGTCCGCGGCGCCGCAGCGCTTGCAGCAAACTTCGCTCATGGCAGGCCCCTATTCTTATCCCTGCCAAGGGCTTGCCACGAAAATGGTCAATTCTATCTTAACTTAGGACTCTCCGCTCGCTTTTGACGGCGCCGATTCACACTGATCGGGAACCGCTCTAGTGCTGCAGCGCGCCGGCGTCGATCGTGCCGTCGAAGGTGCGCGCCGCGCCGGAGTAGTCGGTGAGGCCGTTCGTCGACAAGCCGAGATATTCGCCGAGCGCGACGGCCGGCGAAGACGAGGGGATGGAGAAATCGCCGCTGCTCGCGTTGGCGAACTGTGGATCGGCGAACTGACTATGGGCGTCGTCCTTCGAGGCGGTCTGGTAGGCGGCGAAGGTCGAATAGCTTTTGCCGAGCCAGATCCACTGGCTGCCGGTCGCGCCGTCGGGGCTGAAGTAGAGGTTGTGATCGAGGCTCGCCGGCGCTGCGCCCTTGGCGAAGGCGTTGATCATCAGCGCCTGGGCATTGGCGTAGAGGATGTTGTCGATGATGAGGTTGTTCGAGGCGTTGAACTGGATCTGAATCTCGCCCGAACCGGACCGTGTCGAATCGTTCTTATAAAGCGTATTGTTGGCGACGACGCAGTTTGTCGAGCCGCCATTCTGGCTGGAATTGGCGCCGCCGAGCGATATGCCGGTGACATAGCTGTTGTGGACGATATTGTCGTGCGTCCACACGTAAGTGGTCGCCTTGCCCTTGACCTCGCTCGCCATTTCGATGCCGAGGTCGGCGTCGTACACGAGGTTATCCTGCACGGTTACCAGGGCTCCGCCATCGACATAGATGCCGTCGGCGCCGTAAGTGTCGCTATAGGCTGGGTTGTGTCGTGACGTAATGTTGTACACGGTATTGCCGGCGACCACGCCACGCCGTGCCTGATCATAGGCCGGGTTCGGCGCTGTCCCGAAGAAGCCCTCGATATTGATGCCGATGTTGTTGTTGTCGTGGATGACGTTGTTGGCCACCTGCCATTCTTCGACGTTGCCGCTGAGAGACAGCGACTCGCTGAAGCCGAGCGTCAGATCGTCGAGCGTATTGCCATCGATGGTGAGCCAGTTGATCGACGCGGGAGCGGCGGAGCCGTAGACGGCGACGCCGAGCGCATCCCCCGCCGACGTTTTCACCGTCGTGGTGATGGCGTGCACCCAGTTGTCGAGGATCTCGATATGGCGCCCGGCGCCGACGACATAGATGCCGATCGGCACATTCTGTGCGCTATGGCTGACGTAGTTGCGCACTTCGAAACCGCTCACTCGCACCCAGCTCGCGTTGGAGATGGTGATCAGACCGTTCTGGCCGTTGGGAATGGAAAGACCCGTCCCGTCGATGATCGGTTGCGCTCCTGGCGCCGCGGCCAGCGCGAGGAAGCCCGCGCTCGCGGAACCCGAGCGCGTAATGGTGACGAGCTCGTTGTAGACGCCGCTCATGACGAGAACTTGCGAACCTGCGGGCGCCGTGCTCACTCCATGCTGGATAGTGCGCCACGGCTCGGCCTGCGTGCCCGGGTTGGAATCGTTGCCCGCCGTCGACACATAGTAAGTCATGCCTGGGGCCTTCCCCGGGGCGACGGCCGCGGTGGCGGACCCGGGGGAGGACGGCGCCGCTCGAGGCTCGGCCTCGATGGTCACGTCGAGAGTATTGGCCGCATCGGGCGGAGCCGTGTAGAGGCCGCTGTCGGAAATGACGCCGATCGACGGCGCCCCACCCGGGATGCCGTTGACGAGCCAGCGCACGGTCTGGTTGCTCGATCCATTCACCTGCGCCGAAAACTGTTGCGTAGCATTGGCGGCGAGGCTGACGGACGTCGGAGTGACAGTAACACTGACGGTCGCCGCTGCTGACGTTGCGGCGAAAACGCCGACGATCGAAGCCCCGAAAAGCAAGCGGAACATCAAAGCCCCCCAAGCGTCGTCATTGCGCCATTTATGCCCGCAGGACGGCGCTTCGCTTCTCGGACCGTCCAGGTACAAACAAGTTTAACAGCGTTACAAACGCGCAGCAAGCTTAATTGTTCAGGCGCCCGGGTAAGTATCCCCCGGCCAAGTCCTGGGATCTCGGACTTCAGGGCGCGGCGGCGAAGCATGAGGCGCCGAGGGGAAAGGCCACCGCATCGATGTTTTCGCAATGGGGCGACAACGCCGCGCTCTCCGGCGCTCCTCGTCGAAACCCCGGCGGTACGTGGGGTCCGGCGAACCCTTTCGTGGGAATCCCCTGCTTCCCACGCGCGCGGGGCGCCGGTGTATATATCGGCGCCGCGAGCCTTTCTCCAGCTTCGATCCGCTGAACTACGCCCGCCTTGAATTCCGTAGATTAGGAACGCTGAACTCGACGCGACACAACGCCTCCTCGGAAGGCCGTGTCACCGTTTTAGCGTGTCTCAGTTAAGGGGTGCGGTCCACGGGCGCGCCACCGCAAATCAGCGCCAACGGCCCCAGCTTGGCAGTTACCCCAGTTACCTAAAATGACCCCCAAGCCCTTGTAATTCCCCGAAACGGCAAAAGAATCCAAACAAAAAGTTTGGCGAAAACAATAGGAATCTTTGGAGAAACTCGACAAACTCGAGGATTTTCCCT
>JBKQKS010000322.1:0-4809 GCA_052147395.1 Roseiarcus sp. | reverse complement strand
GCGCGCGCTCAGCGCGCGCCGCGGGCACCGTGACGGGCAGGCCCGTGTCCAGGTGAGGCGCGAAAATGGCGCTGTTGTCGGGCTGCGCCGGAATAACGCCCGCCGTTCAAAAAAGACCGCAACAATTTCCGGCCACCGAAAAACCAACAAAAAGGACGGTCTGACACCGCTGGACGCGACAACGCGGTTGCCCTTAATCGACGAAGTGGAAAAAGTTATGAAGGCGATCGTTCTTGGAACTGCTCTTTTCGCCGCTACCGCCGCGCAAGCCGAAGTTCTCACGACGAGCGAGGCTCGGTTTTTTGGCTATATGATTGTTATGGACGCTGCATGCGGGACAACAGAGAGCGTCCATGATCTGGCCGAATTGTTGAGCAAAGGCGCTCGTTCAGGCGACTTCATGGCAAAGAAGCCAGATATCGTCGAGGGAAAGGAACTGGCCAAAGGAACGTTGGCGAAGGAAGGCAAAGACACGTATTGCCGAGAGCATCGACGAGCCCCAGATAGCGACGATATAAAAAATGCAGTCATGACCCGCGAAAAGGCGGCGAGTCTTCTCGGCTTTATATCTGCCGATGACAAGTTGTGCGGAACACATTCCTATAATAGTACATTGCGCGGTGTGAAGAAGTCTGGCGTATTTTACCCAGGACTACTCACGGATTATGCGGAAGAATTTGCGCAGGGTAAGAGCATTGCCCTTACGGGGTTTAAGATAGACGGCGAGACGAAGTATTGCCGGTTTCAACGGAACCTCGAACGCGAGCAGGCGGATTTTGACAAACTTGTTCGCGCCCTCGGCGTTTACGAGCCGCCTACCTACGATCAATAGCGGGCCTTTTCCAACGCGTTACGGTGCGCGTTACGGTGACAGGAGACCAAATCCCTTTTCCCGCAGCTTCGGCCCTTGATCGCCTCACCCGGGGCTCCGCGCCACCTTCTCCCTATGGGAGAAGGAAAGCCACGACGAACCTCAGGAATCCGCCCCAAGCGGGCGCTCGGGTGGAGGCATTGCTTCGAAATACTCGCTCCTTTCACGCCTGCGGCGGTCAGTTAGATGTATGTTGATAGACGAAATGGATATCAATGACGGAGACGCAACCTCTGACGCGGCCTGACGGGGGGTGACAAAAACGACCAGCTAACGCTTTGAGATCGCGGAACTCGTGGACAGAAATGACCGCCCGCCCGGGATTGAGGGGGCGCCTATCGAATCCCCAATCGTAACGAATGCGCTCCGCCCATACCCGAAATTCAACCTGGGACAATACCGAAGCCTGGAAAACCATGAGAACGACGCTATTGTCACCTGCGTCGCCGAGGAAAGCGCCGTTGACGAAGGACGAGGAGCTCAGCGAGATCATCCGCAGGGTCGCCCGTTGGGCCGGGGGGATCGAGGCGGCGGAGGCGTGGGCCCGGTCGCAGCCGATCGCGGCCTTCGGCGGACGCACGGCAGAGTCGCTCGTCAAATCGGGCCACGCCGAAGCGCCGCGCGACTACCTCGACTCGATCGCCGTCGGCGGCTTTGCCTGAGTTTCGTCTTTGACCGCATCGCGTGCGCGTCTACGATCCGAGCGGTCGTCTGCCGAAAAAGCGGCGGCGCGTCGGGGTCGACATAGGGCGTGCGCGCGTCCGGCGGCGCCGCTCTACTCGAGGCCGGCCGCCAGCACGGCGCAATCGTCGGCGACGGCGCGATAGCGCTCCAGCCGACGGCCGGCGGCGATGATCGCCGACAGCGGCGCCGCCGCAAACGGCGCCGCCTCCAGCCACGCGCCAGGCGCCGCGGCGAGCGGGCGCGGCGGGGCGGCGGCGGCGAGGAAATGCGCGGCGAGCCCTTCCAGCCATTCGGCGACGGCCGTTTCGAAGGCGCGCGCCGCGTCGCGCGCATCGGGGGCGAGATAGTCGTCGAGCGCCACGATTCCGCCGTCCACGGCGAGCGCGACGACCGGCGCCGACAGACGCTCGAGCCCCCGCGCGGTCGAGGCCGCCCGCGCCAGCGCCGCCCCGTCGAACCTGGGCGCGCCCGCTTCGAACAGCCTGAGCCTCGATCTGTGGCGTGCGTCGGCGAGCGCGATGTGGAAGCGCTCGAGCTCGGCGACGCCGGCGCGACGCCGGCGCAGCACGCCCGCGAGCGCGCCCGCGGCGCGGCCGGCCGCATGGCCGACGCCGGCCGCGACGCTGACGGGCCACAGGTAGCTGAACACGATCGTCATCACGACATTGCCGATCACGATGCCCAGGATGCGGTCCCCGACCGCCGTGAGATCGAAGCTCGGCCCGGAGGAATCGAGCGTGCAGAGAAAGAACGCCAGCCCAATCTGCCAGCCCATGAAGGACACCCGATCGCTGCCGAGCGAGACCCAGGCGGCGAAGAAGCTCACGCCGCCGACCGCGAGCGAGAGCTTCCCGAAGTCCGTCATGTGATGCGTCAGAACCAGGATCGCGCAAGCGCCGAGCGCCGCGCCGATGAGTGAGCCGACCAGACGCAGCGTGAGCTTGTGCAGGGTCTCGCCGAGGCTCGACAGCGCGACGAAATAGCAGGTCGCCATCGCTGCGCGGATGCCGAACCCGTCGAACTCGGTAAAGAGCAAATAGCACGAGAACGCGGCGAGCGTCGTCTTCAGCGCGAAGCGCGCATATTGCGGATTGCTCAGCGCGTCGGCGGCCAGCAACGGCTCATCGCGCGGCGGCGGCGCCGACCCCGAGAATTCCGCCGACGCCGCCCGTTCGAGCCGCGCGATGATGGCGACCGTGTGGGGCCGGGCGGCGAATTCGCGGTTCGCCGCGATCGCGCCGGCGAGCGCCCTTAGGCGCCCGGCGTCGCCGCGGCGGCTCGGCTCGGCATAGGCGAGCGCCAGCAATTCGTAGCTCGCGTCGATCAGCGTCGCGAGCCGCGCGCGTTCCCGCTTGCCGCCGGAAAACAACAGGAACGCCGTCCCGAGCCGCTCGCGCAGCTTCGCCGCGTCGGGCCCGAGCAGTCTCAACGCCTGCGCTTCGGCGCCCTGCGCGCCGGCCCACAGCCCGGCCGCCGCCCCGATGCGGGCGACGATTTCCGCTCGCAAAATTCGCGCGGCGCGAGGCGCGGCGACGGCGCTGACGACGATCAGCATGACCATCGGGACCGCTACCACCCCCCAGAGAGGAAACATGCCGCGCAGCGGCAGCTCCGGGATCGGCGCGTGGTCGTGGAACGTCATCACCAACGCCAGCACGAAGACGACAGGGCTCGCGACCGGCGCGAGCGTCGAAGCGCGGGCGAAAAACACGCCGATGAATGTCGAGCCGATCATCAGCGACAGCCTCAGCATCGGCGCATCCGCCGACAGCAGCATGATCACGAGGCCGAAGGCGATGCCGACCCCCGCGCCGACGATGAGCTGCAGCGCTGTCACGATCGAGGCCGCCGCATCGTCGCGCGTGGCGAAGAAAATGAGATAGCAAGCGACCGCCGCCTCGGGGACCTCGAGCGCCATGCAGGCGACCGCCGTCAGCATGCAGCACGCCGCCATGCGCGCCGCCGCCGCGGTGCGCCCCGCATAGGGCCAGAAATCGGGGCGCGCCAGCGGAGCGAGGGATTTGAACGCGACGGTCATCGCCCGCCCCCCGCCACGATCGCGGCCGCCGCGGCCGTCAGCGCGCTCGCCGCGACGAAGGCGATCGTCCGCCGGTCGACCAATCTGCCTCTCCTCCTCCCGAGCACACAGGACCGATAAAGCATTTGCGCGCCCGCGGAAACGGCGCCGGCTGCGGAGGGATTTCCCGGCTTTCCCCCCGGAGCTATGGGCGAGGCTCGAGGCGCCTCAGCTGTTCCAGAACAGCCCGATCGTCAGCGCGACGCCGATCAGCACCACCACCACGCGCAGCGCCTTCTCGTTGACCGTCTTCAGCATCATCGCGCCGCCCCAGCCGCCGATGGCGGCGGCGACGCCGGTGACGACGACCTGCGGCCAGTGGACAGCGGGAGAGAACACGAAGATCGCAACGGCGGAAGCGTTCATCGCTCCGGCGAGCACATTCTTGGCCGCGCCGGCGTTACGCACCGCCAGGCCGGCGAGCGTCAGCGCGGCGAGCATGAGAAACCCGATGCCGCCGCCGAAATAGCCGCCATAGATCGCGATGCCGAATTGGGTGAGCGCTGCGCCCCCGGGCGGCAGGTGCCCCTCGCCGTCGACGGCGGGTTTGCGGAAGAAACTGCCCCAGGCGAACACCGCGGTTGCGAACAGCACCAGCCACGGGACCAGCTTGGCGAAGAACGAGGCCGGCGTCGCGAGCAGGATCAGCGCCCCCAGGGCGCCGCCGACGAGGCTGATAGCGATCAGCGCCATCACCGAGAGGCCCTTGGGCGCATGGGCGTCGCGGCGCCCGGTGAGCCCCATCACCACCTGTGCCGGAAACAGCGCGATGGTCGAGGTGATGTTGGCCGCCCGCGCGTCCATGCCGGTGAGCATCAGCGCCGGCAGGGTGATGAACGAGCCGCCGCCGGCCAGCGCATTCTGCGCGCCGGCCCACAGCGCGCCGAGAAACAACACGATCCAGACGGTCAAAGGCGTCATCCCCCCGGAGAGCCGCCCTTTGTTCGCCACGTGCGCGCGGAAAGCAAGGGTCGAGCGGCGCCCCTCGGCCGCTCGAGACCCGAGATTACGCGCCCTGTCCCTCCCCTTGCGGCGTTTCGCTGGCGCTCGGCGACATCTACGAGGGCGTCGAGCTCGCGCCGTCGAGATGAAGTTGGTGGGTTACGAATGGGCGGGGAACGGGCGTTGTATGCGCTGTCGATAGGAGCGTCGGCGTCCACGCCGACGTCTCGAGATA
>JBKQKS010000321.1:0-9052 GCA_052147395.1 Roseiarcus sp. | reverse complement strand
CTCCGCATTCGTGAGCGGACGGAAACCGATGTGTGGTGAAACGGAACCACGACGGTCGAAAAGATCGCGACCACTCCGCATTCGTGAGCGGACGGAAACTGAGCCAGGCTGTTTCGGCCAAGTGCTTCGAAGATCGTGACCACTCCGCATTCGTGAGCGGACGGAAACGAGCCCCCGAACCGGCATGACGATCACCCGGGATCGCGACCACTCTGCATTCGTGAGCGGACAGAAACACTTTCCTTGATGTAGAGCTGGACCATCTGTGATCACGACCACGCCGCAATCGTGAGCGGACGGAAGCAAAACGAACGTGGCGTAGGGCCCGCCGCTCGGATCGCGACCACTCCGCATTCGTGGGCGGACGGAAACGGGAGCGCCGACGCCGTCACTCGGGCCAGGGTTTGATCGCGACCACTCCGCATTTGTGAGCGGGCGGAAACTGGACGGTGATAGGGAAGTTGAGGACGCGCTTGATCGCGACCACCCCGCATTTGTGAGTGGACGGAAACCAGCGCGTGCAAGGCAAGATCGGGGTGGGCCGCAGCGTTGAGGATCGCGACGACTCCGCATTCGTGAGCGGAGGGAAACCCGAGGTTGGGGGTTTTGGCGAGGCCGATGTCCTTCGGAGCGCGACCACAACGATGGCTGCCTAGCGGCGCGACGCCCGACGACGTTCTGCGCTGGAGCATGGCTTGGACCGGCCAGCGGACCGACGCGCCCAGTTCGACGGACTCCAGCGAAGACGAGCACGACAACGGCGCGTAACACGCCTACGCCGGCGCCGCGTGATCGCCGCTACTGGGCGCTCTTCGGCACGGCCGGCAGCACGATTTCCGGCCGTTCGGCCCTCGCGTGGCCGTTGCGCAGCATCATCGTCTGCTGCTTCAGGCGGCGGTGGTCGGCGATCTTGAGGTAGAGGCCGCGGTCTTCGACCTGCGTCGCCATCTTCGCCCCCTCCCTGGGATCGCTGGCGACGAGAAGCTGCTGCACGGCCCGCGTCTCGGGAAACTGCGCCAAGACGTGTTTGTCGGCGCCGCGGGAGTTGGCTGGCTCGTGCATATGCTCCTTCAGCGCCTCGAGAAACGGCCGATGGCTCGCGTTGGCGCGCACGAATCCGGTCAGCTCGCTCGCGCCGGGGCAGAAGCCTTCGCGGCCTGGGCCGGGTTTCTCCTCGTCCGTCGGCGCCTTCAGTAGCGCGTTTCCCTCCGGTCCGTTGGCCTCCAGCGTCAAACGGGCGGAGACGACGCGCAACTGCCCTGCGCCGTAGGGCTTGGCGCGGCCGATCTGGTGGCGATAGGGCTTCTTGGAATCGCCGCCGTGCGTGAGTGCGAAAAGAACGAGGCCGATCTCCTCCGCCGTGACGTTGTGCAACCGGATGCGGCTGGAAAAGCGCAGCTCGCGGCCCTCGGCCTCTTGCAGCAGCCGCAACTTCGATTTGTTATCCGGTTTGGCGCGCGCCTCCGGCGACAGCCGCGCCACTTGCTTCTGCAAGTGCATGCGGATTTCGGCCAGCGCCGCGTCGGGCTTCGCCTGGGGAAAGCGCGGCAGATAGCGCTTGCGTCCGGCGATCCGCGCCTGTTCGTCGCTCCAGTCCTTGACCGCGCCCTCGAGATAGAACGGCGCGAACGACGCGCGCGGCGCCATCGTCACGGTCTCGATCGGCCCGTCGTCGACGATCGGCTTCTGATGGTCGTTCGCTTCGATCGCCGCGCCAGAGAATGCGACGCGCCCCTTCAGCGCCAGATCGGTTTTGTCGCCGTTCTCGCGGCGTCCGACGTCGGCCGCCTCGTGCACATAGCCGAATAGCGCGGAGACGAAGTCGGGCTCATAGGGGTCGAGCGAATCCTCCATATCGTGCGCGGCTTGCCGACGCAATACGGCGCCGACGGTGAAGCGATGCGGCAAGCGAAACAGCCGCGTCAGGCCGAACGCGAAATCTGCGCCCTGAACGCGCAGGTCGCCGGTGAAGAAGACCGGGATCGGATGGCCGTCGGCCGTCCGCTGCAGGATTTCCCACGAGCCGTCGGGCTTGCGCTCGTTCGCGCCCTGCTTGGTGTGGACGAGCCAGAAGCGCCGCCAGCTTTCTTTCCTCAGGGCGACCGGCGCGCGCGTTCCCGCCGGGTCCAGCGCGACGTATTCGACCTTCTTGGCTAGCCGCTCGATCTCCGCTGGGGCTTGAGTCATCCCCGGCTTTGGCGTCGGTCCGGAAAAGACCAACGCACCCCTCAGGCCGCCGCCGTTGGTCGGAACGACGCGCGGACGCCGCTGCGCGTCGGGTAGCGCCGGGCCGAACTCGAAGGTCTTCGCGAAATCGATGGGTTCCTTCTTCTTTGCCAGCATACCGGCGGCGGCGTACTTGTCCTCGAGCGCCATGCGCCGCCAACCGGCCTCGTCGATTCCTTTGCCGACGAGGCCGCTGTCGAGCAACGCGTCGATGCCGACATACGCGAGGCGGCTTTCCTCGATGGTCCAGTCGTCGTCCTTCCCACGCAGCCAGCCGATGCGGACCTCGGCGGCGCTGCCGAGCCTCGGTCCTTCGGCCTTGTCCGGGTTGTTGTAATAGGGATGTTCGAAATCGCGCAACGCGAAGACATGGTCGCGATTGACCTGCTCTAGCCGCGCGTAGCCGATGATCTCGGCGGCCGAACGGATCATGCCGCGAAAGCTCGCGCCGGGAATCCAAAAGTCGCCGCGCTGGCCGAGCCGAAGCGGCTCGGCGACTTCACCCTCGCCATCTTCGTAACCGGCGCCGCCGATCAACAACGGCGTCTCCGCCGCCCATTCGACTGCGATCTCCCCGCAATAGCCGTCGGGAAAAGGCGCGTTGTGGCAGCCGTTGGTCTCATCGTTGACGGCCGCTTTCACAACTTCGGGCGGTTCGACTACGGCATCGTCGATCTCGACGAAACGATATGGCGCGACGCGCAGTCGACGATCGATTTCCTGACTTGCGCCCGTCGCCTCGCCGAGGCCGGGCGCGGGGGTGGGCGTCGGGCGCCGGTGGCGCTCCTCGATAGCCTTCTTCTCGCTCTCGTAGCGTTGCCGGCTCCACCCTTGCGCGCGGCTCAGCGCTTCGAGCCTCCGCAATTCCTCCTGGTATGACAGCGCCATGGTCAAGCTTCCTGGTACGCAACGACGAACCAGCCGAAGCCGCGATTGCCGGCGTGGCCGAGCCTGAGACCATTGCGCCGGAGGTCGTCGAACAGCGTCGCGACGGCTCGCTCTTGGCTTTCGGCGGCCGGCTTGTGGAGCTGCAACGTCAGCTTGAAAACCGGCGCGATGAAGCTTTCGACGGCGAACAGCGCCGAGTCCATCGGCGCGCCGGAGAAGCGATCGAGCCGCACGGAGGTCATTCGCCCTCGTTCGACGATGCCCTCGACCTCGAGCGCGTCGACGCCGAGCAGGCCGCGCCGTTCGGTGGTTCCGAAAAGCTCGGCGACGACCGGGACGTCTTCGTCGGCGCCCGGTTCGCGCTCCGCATAGAACGGATCTGCGGCGTCCTTGCGCAGCCGCGCCAACGCCGCGAGCCACCGCGCCCGCGCGCGCATCGCGCCGAGAACGCTGGGGCCCGGCAGGATCGGTTCATGCCGGCTTTCGCGCAACGCCTCGCGTTGCGGCGCGCTCTTGGCTTGCTTGTCTTTCGATTTGTCGGGCTGCCATGACCAATCGTTGACGAAGAACGGTCCCTCGCCGGACAGCGTGAGCGCGTAGCTCTTGCGCACACCCAGAGCCGCTTTTCCAAGGGCGTTGGCGTGGTTGGCGCGTAGCGTCACGCCGTCGAGTCCCTTGGCGGGCGTCGAGCGCAGATCGCCGTCTTCCTTCAAACTGAGGCCCGTCGCATTGAAATCGCCATCGATCGCCAATCGCCCATGCCCGGCGCGCGTCGCGCGCCCCGCCGCCAACCCGCGCTCTTTCAGAAGAACCAGCAGCATCTCCAATTGCTGGCGAGCCGCCGCCGCGTCTTCGGCGTAACCCGGCAGAAACAGCGCCTCGAAGCGGAACGTCGCGCCTCTCGTCACTTCCTCGGCGTGAAACAACTTGTGCCGGTCGGCCGCGCCGCGCTTGCGGTCGATCGCAGTGCGGGCGGAGACGGCCTTGCCATGTTTCTTCTTCGCGGCGAGCGGCCGATCCGAACCCGCCCCCTCGTTGACGAATTTCGCGCCGTAGACGATCAGCGGGCTCATGCGGCCGCTCCCTTCGTCCTTGATCTCGCCGAACAGCGGATCGGCGCGATGGGCGTCGCCGACAAGCGCTGATTCCAGCAGCGCCCGCAGTGCGCCCTTGAGGCCGGAACCGGGCAGATAGGGTCTTCCGTCGCCGTCGGCGGCGATCTCGGCGCACAGGGGATGCTCCTCCCCGGGCGTGGCGCCCTCGATCTTGGGAATGTCTTGATCGCGGAATTGGCGGCCCGTGCCGACATGCAGCGGCGTCTGGACGCGTAGTGTCGCCGTGATCGCGATCCGTTCGGCGAACGGCGAGGCGCTCATGACGCGGCCCCTTTGCGAAGCCTGGCGAAGATCTCGTCGTCGACGCTGATCTGGCCGTAGCCGTTTTGCGGCAAATATGCGCAGGTCTTCCAGTCGGTTTCTTCGGCAAGCGTCGTCGCCGAAGTCCAGCGCATCGCCGGCAGGCCGATCTTCAGATAGGTCGCCAGCGCTTGCGCCGGATCGTCGGTCGCGCCGGCGGCGCGTTTCAGGAGCAGCGTCGAGCCGGGCTCGAAAATCACCGTCGGCCGGTAAGGCTTCCGCAGGCGACGCGCGTGATATCCGCCGGCGCGATGCAGCCGCAGGAAACAATCAACGAGCTCGGCGCCTTTGACGACTTGCCTGACGTAGATTTCGAGCTGCGCGCGCGCGCTCTTCGGACGATCACCGTCCCTCGGCGCGAGCGGCGAGTCGAGGTCGAGGATCGCCGCCGCAGTCTCCAGCACGACCCGCCACGGGCCTGGGCCGGGAGGGAAAACCACGGGCGTTTCTTTGACGGGTGTGAGCCTCATGACGGCGTGCGTCTTGCCGATAGCGTCGATCGGCCCTGCGAGGACCGCGGCGATATCCGTGGCCGCCTCCGTCCGCTCGTCGCCTTCGGCGAATTCGACCGAAAAGCGGAGCTTCAGCGCTTCATTGTCGAGCCGCGGGCTGCGCGCCACTTCGACAAACAGGTTCTCGTCCATGGCGGTTCCCGTCTCACGTTCGATCACGGTGTGGGTGCGCGGCCGATGGGCGACGCTGCCACCAGCGACCCCTCGTCCGGACTTTTCGCCGCATGCCGCGAAATCCTTGTCCTTCCAATCCTGCTGAAAATCGGCGCACTTGCCGCCAACAAGACCGCGGGAGTCGTCGGCATCGGCGCAGGCGTCGCAGAATTCGTCACCGCTCGCCTTGAACGAGAGCGGCAGCGCGCGATCGAGCCGGACGTCGTGCTTGACCGGGAACGCGTGCGAGACGCGCAGGCGCGCCAGCACCTGCGACAGCTCCGAAATCGAACCGACTTTGCGCGGATCGGGCTCCAGTCCGGCGCGCGCCAGCATGTCGGCGATGGCGCCCTTGATCGCGCCGCCGGGCATCGCCAAGCCGCCGACGAAGATATTGTCCGCCAGCGCCTTGCTGGCGACCAGGAACGGCCGGTCGAATGTCGCGTCGAAGACCATGCGGCGCGCCGGCGTCAGGCGTGCGGAAGGCTCGAGCCGCGGCTCGGAACGCGACAGCGCGATCGAAGACTGCTCGGCGCAATGACGGCCGAAGCCGATCGAGCGCAGGCCGCCGAAAAACGGAACGAGGCGCAGCGCTTTCGACAGAACCGCCTCCACTTGGCGCGCCTCCGCCTCGTCGCCGTGAAACACCATCTCGCCGGAGAAGGCCACCGGCTTGGCGAAAGGCGCCACGAGTTCGATCATTTGCAACATACCTTCCTCGACGGCGCCGCGGGCGTCGTCGATCTGGATGCGCGTATGCAGGCGTTTGCTGAGCGGCTGCCCGTCCCACCTCGGGTCCTTCTCCGCCTCGAGATCGGCAAACAGCAGGCGCCCCCGATCAGGATCCCAGACCAGAGGATTGTTGTCGTTGCCTTTCTGCTTGCCGAACCACCGGTCGCGCGTGTCGTCGTCGATCAACAGCGTGCGTTGCCCGAGCGCGCGCGCCGCCTCGAGCAGCAACCCCTTGAGATGGTCCGCGGGCAGGATCGCATGGCCGTCTTCGTCGCGCAGCGCCGGCGCGTCGACGCCGACCGCGCGCATCTCCGCGCCGGGGAAGATGAACGGGCTCTCGACGACGACCTCGAGCCGGAAGACATGGCGCTCCATGGTCATAGGCCGGCCGCCTTATCGGTCCAGGTTCCCGCCGCCTTGACGTAGTCGCGCATTTGCAGCGCGAAATAGAGGTTGAGAGCGGTCTTGTCGCATCCTGCGGCGCGCGGCAGCAACTTGAACGGGGACGGGCGGAAAGCGCCTCCGGCGCCACTGAAATATTCGCCGAGCGCGCCATCCGCGGCGGCGTCGGCCTCCTTGCTCGACAGTTCGCACGCGCCGCCGAAGCCCGGCTCGCGAGCGTCGACGGCGGCGCGAAGGGCGCGAAAGGCTTGCGAAGCGGGAAACGGATTCTTGTCGCTGATCCAGAGTTCGCGCAGTTTCTGGTAGGTCTCTCTAATCGAACCGCGTGGCAGCGTCAGGCGGCTGGGCGCGCCGTCGGCCTCGCCCTCGCGCCAATTCTTGCCCAGCAGCCGGTCGCGCAAACCGCCGAGCCCATCGAACGGCGGCTCGACGCTTTCCAACACTTCGATTTCGAGGCCGCCGGCGAATTCCGGTTTGACGCCGGGCACCTTCTTCAGGTTCTTGGCGGCGTGGCACAGGTCCTCCGCCAGTTTCTTGGCGGCGCGGATCGGCGTCTTGCGCTTGCAGAACACCAGCCCGGCGGAGAAGTACATGGGCATGGGGATGCCGAGGTCGTCGAGCTGCGGCGGCGGCGTTTTCCCGCAATGCGCGAACGCCTTCAAGACATCTTTCGGCCCGACGGCCCAACCCGAAGTGAACTCGAAGAACTCCAGCGCCAGCCACCAGCCGAGCCATGCCGGCGCGACAAAAGTGATGTCGTCGCCTCCTAGCAGCAAAGTTTCGAAGCGTAGCAGCTTCGTGATTCTGAGCTCACGTTGCTGGCGTGTCGAGCGGGCGGGGTCGTCGCCGGAGAAGAATCGCGCGGCGGCGGCATCTTCGGCGCCGGGGGCGTCTTCCATGGCCAACAGTTTGCGGACGAGATGCGCAAGCAACGCGCGCATTCGGTCTTCGAGCGCGATGGTCAGCGCCGTTAGCCCGACTTCATGGCCGAGCGCGGCGTTGAGATCATTGCGCAACTTGGTGAAGCTGTCGCCATCGGCGGCGAAGACCGCGATCTTGCGCGCGACTGCGATCGGCAGCTTTTCTCCGCGCGATTTCGGGCGCTCTGTCGCGGTCAATTCGTGGAAGTCGTCGGCGAAAGCGTATTCGTCGAGCAGGGCGGCCCCCGTGAGCGCATCATAAAGGCGCTGGCGCAAGGCGCGGCCGAAGTGCCAACGCGCGGCGCTCGCGCGCGAGACGTAGTAAAGCGATGAATCCTGGCCGTTTGCCTTAGGCGCGCCGTAGAGTTCGACCTCCGCCGGGCGCACGCGATCGTATTCGCAGGGTCCGTCCTTCACGCCCGCGCGCGGCAAGAAGATCGTGCGCACGCCGGGATCGCGCAGTTGATCGACGCGGGCGCGGGCTCGGGCGCGCTGAAGCGCCGGGTCAACATCGACCTCCCCCGGGCGGATCGGCTCGACGACGCCCTGGAACTTGAGGTGGGCGAAGGGCGCGCAGTTTTCTAACAACGCGGCGCGATCGCGCGCGACCGGCTCGACATGTTCGGGCTCCTCGCCTTGCGTGCGCAGCCGCTTCATCAGGTCGTCGAGCTTCGCCTGCGCGGTTGGCGCGTCGGCGTCGACGATGAAGCCGGCTTGCGAGGCGCCGGCAGTGATCCGGTGAACTCGGCTCTCGCCAAAGGCGCGGTTGAAATGCGTGTGGGCGACGAAAGGCATTTCCTCGAGCGCGCGCGAGGCGCCACGGATGACCGACAGTTTCTGCGTGTCGAACACCGTCTCGTCGAAATCGACGCCCTCGACCCAAACAACGCAGCGCTCCATCGCGCGTCCCCCAGCCGCAATTTAGATATTAGGCGCGCCGCCCAGCCGTGGCAACCGGAGAACGTGACCGGAGGGCGTGACGGGGGTGCGAACCAAAGCTGTGCAATCAAGCGGCGAGGTTTCGTGATACGTTTGGGCGGTTACGATTTGCGGGAGCGGGAGGGTTGGCGGCGAGGGCGGCCCAGTAATCCTCCCAGTCGCCGTTCAGGTGGTTGATGCGCAGCGTGAGCATGTGCTCGGCGTGCTCGACGCGCCACCAGGCGCCGGGGAGCTTCAGGCGTTTTTGCGCGACGTATTAACCATCCTATAATAGTTGCCATCAAATGGCGGCGTAGGAGTTGGTCCGTGAACGGAAGAAACTCCGCGCGACATCGGGTATCTTCTGGGGTTGGCGAAGATGTGAGAGGACGGCGCAGCGCATCTGAGACAGCGAGGTGATCATCTTCCGGCCCGGGCCGTGGTTCTTGAGATGGTTCCAAACATATTCGTCCGGATTCAGTTCCGGCGAATACGGCGGCAGGATGAACAGCGCGAGCCTGCCCTGCTGTTCGGCCACGAAGCGCTCCACTGTCTTGGCGCGATGGTTCGGATGGCCATCGGCGCTGACAAAGATTTTCTCCGTCGCATTGACCAGCTCGAGAGTGCCGAGTTCTCGGCTACTTTTTGCCAGTTCGTGACGGGCGCTCATAGTCGGCGAGCCATGGTTCGATGAGCCGGTCGAGTTCCTCGAGCTGGCGCTCGGAGCAGGATTCCGGCGCACAGCTTTCCAGCCAACCTAGCACGTGAGTCTCGATCAGGTCGCGAGCCACGCCCGGATGCCCTGCGTGGATGCGCTGCGCCGATTGCTCGATCGATAGCCGTTTCCCGTCGGCCCAGACGATCTTGCGCTGCCTGGCGTCGACGC
>JBKQKS010000320.1:0-3432 GCA_052147395.1 Roseiarcus sp. | reverse complement strand
CGATGAAGCCCGCCGAACTGGTCTCGCTGATGAACCGCTACCTCTCGGCGATGACCGACGTCATCGAGGCGCATGGCGGCTTCGTCGACAAATATATCGGCGACGCGATCGTGGCGGCGTTCGGCGCGCCGGTCGAAGGAGCCGACGACGCGACGCAGGCGGTGCGCGCCGCCCTCGCCTGCCTCGCGGAGCTGAACAAGCTGAACGAGGTCACCAGCGGCCCGATCCTCGTTCAGCGCATCGGGCTGAATTCCGGGCAGGCGCTGGTCGGCAACATCGGCTCGCGCCGGCGATTCAACTACACCGTGATGGGGGATTCGGTGAATCTCGCCTCGCGGCTCGAAGGCGCCAACAAATATTTCGGCACCGCGATCCTCGCCTCCGAATCGACGATGGCGCTGACCGGCGCGGCGTTCGCCTGGCGCGAAATCGACGCGATCCGCGTCAAGGGCCGCAGCCAGCCGGTGCGCGTCTTCGAGCCGCTCGGCGAGGCCGGCGGGCCGGACGCCGAGCGGCTCAGGCGCGCGGCGGCCTACGGCGAGGGGCTGGCGCTGTGGCGAAAGCGCCACTTTTCCGGCGCGGCGCAGCGCTTCGCCCTCGGCGCCGGCAGCGATCCGCCGTCCGCGCTGTTCCTGGCGCGGGCGGAGAAGCTGTCGCGCGATCCGCCGCAGGCCGATTGGGAGCCCGTGCAGACGCTCGAGGAGAAATAGGCCGTTCGCCAAACGCCGCTTCTGCGACGACCCTTTTGCGCGGCGGGGCGCGATTCGACAATCCCTGGACGAGGCCAAATTATTGTAGTAACAACAATTGCGTGAAGATCGAATTCGATCCCGCCAAGAGAGACTGGACCCTGAGAGGCCGCGGCCTCGACATGGCCCGTGCGAACGAAATCTTCTCCGGCGAGACGCTGACCGCGGCGGACGACCGGCGCGATTACGGCGAGCCGCGCAACTTAACCATCGGGTTCCTCGACGACAGGATGGTGGTCGTCGTCTGGACGCCGCGCGCCGGCGCATTTCGTATTGTCAGCTTGAGGAAAGCCAATGCCCGCGAACAAGCCCTCTACGGCCCAAGATTCTCGCGACGACGCCCCTGATCTCTCGACGCCCGAGTGGCGCAAGAAGTTCGCGGCGGCGCCGGTTCGGCGCGGTCGCCCGCCCATCGGCGCGCCCAAGGTGTCGACGACCATTCGCCTCGACCCCGACGTCATCGAAGCCTTTCGCGCGCAAGGGCGCGGCTGGCAGTCGCGCATCAACGCCGCGCTGCGGGAGTGGCTGCGAGGCGGGGCGCGGGGGTAGGATTGGGTTTGTGTCTCTCCAGCGCCAGCAACGCCCCGAACTGCATTTCAGCGGGGATAGCGGCGAGCGGCAGCGACCGATATTCTTCTTGAGGACTGTCTCGCATGACCATTCGATTCGTCCAATTTCCCCATCCTGGTCCCGAGCACAATCCGGGAAACGCGCCACGCATGAGGTGGAATACTGACGGCCACAAGCGAAAATTTATGCGCAATCCGGGGCGCTTCGTAAGTGGAGATGGCGTGGTTAGTGAAGGAATGCTCACGTTTTGGGGGAGTGGGAGGCGCCGTCCGACATAGTCGAGACGTGGCCGGAGAGTGGCTCACTGCCGCGCTTTCTTCAAGCGCCAATATGGCAACTTTCGGCCCCGGACAGGCGGCAGAATAGCGACCCGTGGGTGTTCGGGGATTATTTCCGCTACAGCAACTGCAAGCAACAGTCACAGCCAGCCTTGCAACGGCTCACGCCGGGTTCGGTTATTCTCTTCGGCTCGGGTAAGAGCGGTCAATTCGTTATCGATACGGTCTTCGTAGTGAAGGACTCCTGCCCGTACACGCGAAGAAAGCCGCCGGCGACAGATGACGCATTCCGCTTTTGCGTAATCGAGTCATTGTGCGGACCGCAATCGTCTGCCGCCGATGACAGCTTCACATTGTATCGCGGGGCGACATTGAATGAGCCAATTGATGGCATGTACTCATTTGCGCCGAGCCGACGCGCCGATTCAAGAAATCGCCGATTTGCGCGACCGCCAATAGAGCTGCCCGGGTATGTGAATCCCGAGAGCCAACAAACCCCATCAGGAGCAAATAAGCCACGCTCCCCAAAAGAAGTTCATGACCAGTGGGACAATGTCCGCAACCAAGTGCTTGATGCTGACTGCCTTCTGGGCGTGTGGTTTCAAACACCAGCGCTTGCCCGAGAGAATGAAAGAATGGAGGCGAATGGGGAAGGCCCGTGAGGTCAACGCTTCGTTGCGCGCGATCGTGAGATTCCTTCGCACTCCCTGACCAGCCCCAAACATTCTAGCGCGCGCCCGCCCAAACTGGCATAAGGACCGCATGACTCTTGCCGCGATTCGCGCCTCGCAGCCGGTTGCCGCCGAGGATGGCGCCGCCGACGCCGACCCCGGATTCGCGGTCTACGTGCATTGGCCGTTCTGCCTCGCCAAATGCCCCTATTGCGACTTCAACAGCCATGTGCGCAGTGCGGCGATCGACGAGGCGCGCTATGTCGCGGCGTTCCGCGCCGAGATCAGGCATCGCGCCGGAATCGCGCCGGGCCGGCAGGTGCGCTCGATCTTCTTTGGCGGCGGCACCCCGTCGCTGATGCGCCCGCAGACGGTGCAGGCGGTGATCGACGCGATCGCCGAGAGCTGGAGCGTCGCGCCGGGCGCCGAGATCACGCTCGAAGCCAATCCGACCAGCGTCGAAGCCGAGCGCTTCCGCAGCTACCGTTTGGCCGGCGTCAACCGCGTGTCGCTCGGCGTGCAGGCGCTGGACGATGGTGCGCTCGCCGAGCTCGGGCGCCGGCATTCGGCGCGCGAGGCGCTCGACGCCGTTGCCGTCGCGCGTAGCGTTTTCGACCGCTACTCGTTCGATCTGATCTATGCGCGGCCGCAGCAGACGCCGCGGGACTGGGCGAGCGAGCTTAAGCACGCGCTCGCCGAGGCTGGCGAGCATTTGTCGCTCTATCAGCTGACCGTCGAAGCCGACACCCCGTTCGCGGCGCTGCATGCGGCGGGCAAACTCAAAATTCCCGACGAGGACACCGCGCGCGCCCTCTATGACACGACGCAGGAGATTTGCGCGGCGCACGGGCTGCCGGCCTATGAGATTTCCAACCACGCGCGGCCCGGCGGCGAAAGCCGGCACAATCTCATCTACTGGCGCGCTCAGGAATATGCCGGCGTCGGACCGGGCGCCCACGGTCGGCTCAACATCGGCCGGCTCGATATCGACGGCGCCCGCCATGCCGTCGCCACCGAAAAACGTCCGGAAGCGTGGCTCGCCCGCGTCGAAATGAACGGCCATGGCGTCATCGCCGATGACGTGCTGACGCGCGAGGAAATAGCGGACGAGTTCCTGCTCATGGGACTGCGGCTCGCCGAAGGCATCGATCCGGCGCGTTACGC
>JBKQKS010000319.1:0-6186 GCA_052147395.1 Roseiarcus sp. | reverse complement strand
GCGTGCGCGCGATCTCAGCACGCTCGCCGGCCGGTTCGATTCCGCGCTCAACAACATGCCCTCGGGTCTGGCGATGCTCGACTCGAGCGGACGCATCGTCGTCACCAACCGCAAGCTTCGCGATTTGCTGAAGTTGCCGGCGGGCGCGGACGCCGCCGCATTCCGTAGCGTTCGCGATCTGTTCGCCGGTTGCGCGGCCAGCGGCGTCGTCGAGGCGACGCGCGCCGAGGCGGCCGCCGCCGGGCTCGAAGCGCGCATACGCGACAGCGCCGCCGGCGAGCTGCAGCTCGAGTTGAACGGCGGCCGCATCCTCAACCTCGCCGCGCAACCGATGGCCAACGGCGGCGCTGTCGTGATGTTCGAGGACGTCACCGAGCGCAATCTGGCGCAGGCGCGCATCAACGAACTCGCGCGTTTCGACCCGCTCACCGGATTGCCGAACCGCACCGAGTTCCGCGAGCGCGCGGCGGCGTTGCTCGCCGGCAAGCAGGACGAAGCCGATGCGGCGATTCTGTTCGTCGATCTCGACCAGTTCAAGCAGGTCAACGACACCCTCGGCCAGTCCGTCGGCGATCTGCTGCTCTGCGCCGTCGCCGAGCGCCTCGAGCGCGCGGCGCGCCCGCACGACGCCGTGGCGCGGCTCGGCGGCGACGAATTCGTGGTGTTCGTCGACCCGATCCGCTCGATCGCGGAAATCGAGACCATCGCGCGCGCGATCATCGCCAATCTCGCAGCGCCTTTCGAGATCGCGGGCAACCACTTGCGCGTTGGCGCGAGCATCGGCATCGCGCGCGCGCTCGACGTGGGAACCGACCTCGACACGCTGTTGAAGAGCGCCGACCTCGCCCTCTATCAGGCCAAGGCCGACGGACGCGGCGTCTGGCGCTTTTTCGAGCCCAGCATGGAGCAGAAGGCCCAGGCGCGTCGCGATCTCGAATTCGATCTGCGTCTCGCGTTGGAGACCGACCAGCTCGACGTCGCCTTCCAGCCTATTTTCAATGTCACGCAGCACGAATATCTGGGCTGCGAGGCGCTGCTGCGCTGGCGTCATCCGACGCGAGGGCCGATCTCGCCGGCAGTGTTCATCCCGATCGCGGAAGAGATCGGCCTCGTCTGCAAGCTCGACGAATGGATTCTGCGTCGGGCGTGCCGTGCGGCGATGCAATGGCCCGACGATATCAAAGTCGCCGTCAACTTCTCCGCGGTTCACTTCCAGAGGACCGAGATCATCTCGATGATCTCGTCGGCGCTCGCCGAGTCCGGGCTGTCGCCGCAGCGGCTCGAAGTCGAGCTCACCGAATCCGCGTTCTTGCAGAACATGCAGCTCACGCGCGCCATCCTCAACGAATTGCGCCGGATCGGGGTGCGCATCTCGCTCGACGACTTCGGCACCGGCTATTCCAGCCTCAGCTACCTGCATTCGTTGCCGCTGAACAAGATCAAGATCGACCGCTCGTTCCTCAACGGCCTCGAACGCGACCCACGCGCGCGCAGGCTGTTGACCGGCGTCGCACGGCTGAGCAAGGATCTCGGCCTCGCCATCCTCATGGAGGGCGTGGAGACGGAGGATCAGCTCAATCTGGTCACCAGCACCAAGCTGGTCGACGAAATCCAGGGCTTCTATTTTTCGCGGCCGATCCCCGGCGCCGATATCACCGAACTGTTCGCGAAAGCCCGGCGCTCCGCCGCATGACTTTTTCGTGTTCGCGGTGCGGCGACAAGCCGCGGGCTCGGCAACGACTTTTGGGCGGCGCAAAGGGTTCCGGGCGAGTACGATTTATTGACTGAGTTGCAACTCCGAAGAGGGCGAGTTCGGGAGGGGCGAGCCAATTTTGTTGACAATCGCGGGGGGCAGCGACGTGTCTATGACGAATGTGGCGATTGCGAAGGCGCCGACGAACGACTCGGCTTTCGCGGACGATATCAACGATTTTCTAGAGAGGGTCGAATATCGCGCCGCGCTGCGCGATTTCGAGCGACAGAGCATCTATCGCATGCGTTACTCCGCATATGCCAAGGAAGGCGCATTGCCGCCGGGCGCGCCGGAGATATTCAAGGACAGATACGACGATGCGGCCAATGGCGTGACGTATGGGGTCTATGTCGACGGCGCGCTGGCAAGTTCGATGCGCTTCCACATCCTCGGTCCGAACCATCCCGATGCTCCGGCGATGCAAGTGTTCGCGAGCGAATTGCAACCGCTGGTCGACGTGGGCAGGATCATCCTCGATCCCACGCGCTTCGTCGTCGATGTCGCGCGCGTGCGGCTGTTCCCGAAGATTCCTTACGCCACCGTGAGACTGGCTCTGATGGCTTGCGAGTATTTCGAGACCGACTTTTGTCTAGCTACGGTGAGAGACGAGCACCGATCGTTTTACAAACGCTTGTTTGGCAAGCCGACGGAGTTTCCGACGCGGCCCTATCCGATGCTGGCCAAGCCGATCGGTCTGATGACATTCGATCTGAGCTTGGTGCTGCCACGCGCCCACATCCGGTATCCGTTCTTATGTTCGACGCCGGAGGAGCGCGAACAGGTATTTGGCGGTTGCGGCGTTCGTAGCGCCGATCGCCGATCTCCATTCGGCCGGGTTTTCGAGACGCGTTAGAGCGGTTTCCGATCCATGTGAATCGCCGCCGTCAAAAGCGAGCGCGCTGCGCTCCTCGCAATGACGGGGTGTCGGTTCGATCGGGAAGCGCTCCAGCGCCCGCGCGGTTAGGCGCTATCGGCTTCGGCTTCTGAAAAGGCGGCCGGCGTTTGCGACGTTTCGCGTTCGACGCTGGCGATGCGGCGGGCGAAACGGCTCGCCGTCAGCGCATGGGAGCAGATAGCGCTGTGATACGGTTTCCCGGCGAAGAGCTCGCATCGGGCGCTCGCTCGTGAGGGTAGCCCGTTCTCCCCTTGCGGGACTCCACGAACGCACAGCGGTCGCTGGGGGTGGTCGAAGGCCTAATGAGGGGTTCGCTCAGGGACAGAGCCCTTTGGGCGCCACCCCTCTCCTCGAAGGCGCTCTGCCCCGTGTAGCCGGGATCGCTGACCCCGGCAGCCGCGCTCACCGCGCGCGGCTACAAGTGGCGGTCTTTCATGCATCGAGCTGCGCGAAGCGGATGAAAACTCATCCCATGGGCGCGAGGATAAGGCTTTGCGTAGAGGCCCGCGCCGTCAAAAGCGAGCGAAGCGCGGCAATCCAGGGCAGCGGGCACAGTCCTTTCCTGGTAAGTTCGGGTATACACATAGAACAGCGGCAAAGATACAGCCTGGGGCCCGTGGATTGCCGCGCTTCGCGCGCTCTTGACAACGGCTCGAGCCGTCGCTAACCTAGCGCCTATAAGGGAGAAGGGCGCCGCGGCTACGCCTCATTCGCAGCGATCGTTCGGAAACGGTACGAGCCGTCCGCGATGCGACGCAACGTCAGCAGCAGAATTTCCCAGCGTTAGCTAAAACTTTAGACGTTCGATTTAATGGCCTAAAGTGAATATCGGTCAACATGGCTGCGACTAACGGCAGGCAGGGAGCGGACCGATATGTCAACTCGGGCGTTCGAGACGTCGTCGAAATTCTCACTCGCGGGGATCCGGGGCGGGGGGACATTGACATTGCCGACTTCGAGAGCCGACATCGCGGTTCGTGAGCGCCCAGGCGCCGAGGCGTCGGTGTTGCTGATCCACGGCGACGGCGAATCCAAGGAGATATTCGAACATCTGTTCGCTTCGGACTTCGCAGCCGGCCGTCACCTCATCGCATTCGATCTGCCCGGTCACGGGCGCTCGGGCGAGCCCTACGATTCCTTCACGGCCTGCACGATCGAGGCCTATGCCGACCTCGCGCTCGAAGTGCTCGAGCGGCTGGGCGTCGAGAGCGCCTTCGTCGTCGATCGCTGGCGCGGCGGCAGCGTCGGCCGGGAATTGATGACGATCTTTCCCGGGATGCTCGGGCTCGCGATCGTCGGCCGCGAACCTGACCTTGGCGCCGAGCCGGAGGTCGAACCGATTCCGGTTGTCGAAGTCGACGGCGCCGCGAACAACTCCCTCGAGCTCGTGATCTCGTGCCTCTGCACCTGCGACGCCGCGCTGCAGCGCGCGCCGCTCGCCTGGTACGGCGGCTGACGGGAACATCAAGGGCGCTCGCCGAGAAACGCGAGTACGCCGGCCTTGAATACTCTGTCGCCGACGGCGAGATTGTGATCGCGCCCGGGAATGTCGAGCGCTCGACCCCCGGGGAACAGGGTTGCGAGCGCGCGCGGGTCGCCCGCGACAGGGTCGTTGGTTCCGACCGCGACTAGAGTCGGCGCGCGAATCGAGCGAACCTCATCTTCCCGCAAGGTCTGCCGCGAGCCGCGGATGCAGGCGGCGAGCGCCCTTCGATCGCCGCCGGCCGCATCGGCGAAGATGCGGAACGCGCGCTGCATCGGATCGCTCAACTCGTCCGGCGACGCGGCCTCCATCGCTTCGGCGATGCCGATCGGCAGCCCGACGCCTTCGATGAGATGCGCCCCCAAGCCGCCGAGAATCAGCGAGCGCGTGAGGTCCGGGCGCCTTAACCCGACGAAGCTCACGATGCGCGCGCCCATCGAATAGCCCATCAGGTCGATGCGCCCGAGATCGAGATACTCGATCAGTCCTTCGACATCGCCGGCCATCTTTTCCGTGCGATAGGCCTCGGGCTGGTAGAGCTTGTCGCTGTGGCCATGGCCGCGATTGTCGAGCGCGATCACCCGCCGCCCGGCCCTGGTCAGCGCATCGACCCAGCGCGGGTCGACCCAGTTGACCTTGGCGCTGGAGGCGAAGCCGTGGACGAGCAGGATCGGCTCGCCGCGGTCGGCGCCGACGGGAGCGTAATGATAATAGGCGAGCCGTGCGCCGGCGGATTGAAAGAAGTGCATGACGGGTCCCGACATAGTCGAAGGGGGAGAGGGTGAAAAGCGGGTCCCCGCTGGCGCGACGGGCCGCAGGGGGCCTACATTGAGCGCTCAGTCTGCGTCGGGGAATTTCAGCCATGCTCCGTAACAGTCAGCTCCCCTTCAATTTCGCGCTCGGCGAGAGCGCCGACATGATCCGCGAATCGACGCGCCGGTTCGCCGACGAGGAGATTCTTCCGCGCGCAGCGGACATCGATCGGGAGAACCTGTTCGCGCGCGACCTGTGGCCCAAGATGGGCGCGCTCGGCCTGCATGGGATCACGGCGCCGGAGGAATATGGCGGGCTGGGGCTCGGCTACCTCGAGCATTGCGTGGCCATCGAGGAAGTGTCGCGCGCTTCTGCCTCCATCGGACTTTCGTATGGCGCGCATTCGAACCTGTGCGTCAACCAGTTGGTTCGCAACGGGACGCGCGAGCAAAAGGCGCGCTACCTGCCGAAGCTCATTTCCGGAGAGCACGTCGGGGGGCTCGCGATGTCGGAGCCGAACGCCGGCTCCGACGTCGTGTCGATGACGACTCGCGCTACGCGCAAGGGCGACCGTTATGTGCTCAATGGCTCAAAGATGTGGACCACCAACGGCCCCGTCGCCGAGACCCTGGTCGTCTACGCCAAGACCGATCCGGCTGCCGGCGCGCGCGGCATCACCGCGTTCATCGTCGAGCGCGGCATGAACGGTTTTACGCAGGGGCCGAAGCTCGACAAGCTCGGCATGCGCGGCTCGGACACCTCCGAACTCGTCTTCGCCGACTGCGAAGTTCCCGAGGAGAACGTGTTGGGTCAAGTCGGCAAGGGCGTCAACGTGCTGATGAGCGGCCTCGACTACGAACGCGCCGTGCTCGCGGCCGGGCCGCTCGGGATCATGCAGGCCGCGCTCGACGTGGTCATGCCCTATGCGCACGAGCGAAAGCAGTTCGGCCAGCCCATCGGGACGTTCCAGCTCATCCAGGCCAAGATCGCCGACATGTATGTCGCGATGAACGCCTCGCGCGCCTATGTCTACGCCGTCGCCAAGGCCTGCGATCGCGGCGAGACGACGCGCGAGGACGCGGCCGGCGCCATCCTCTACGCCGCCGAGCGCGCCACCCAGGTCGCGCTCGACGCGATGCAACTGCTCGGCGGCGCCGGCTACGTCAACGACACTCCGACGGGCCGCCTGTTGCGCGACGCCAAGCTCTATGAGATCGGCGCCGGCACCAGCGAGATCCGGCGCATGCTGATTGGGCGCGAATTATTCGCCAAGAGCGAGTGAGGCGGAGTCGTTGGCGCGCC
>JBKQKS010000318.1:0-5922 GCA_052147395.1 Roseiarcus sp. | reverse complement strand
CTCCAGCCCGAACAGCGAGGCGGCGTGCTCGACGCTGTCGAACACGAAGGCTGTCGTCTGGTAGATCGGCGTGATGCGCGCGCCGGTCGTCGGATCGGGCCGCGTGCCGGCGTGGATGGCGAGGGTGGAAAAACCCGGCTCGTCGTGGCTCATCGATTCGCTCCCCCCATCGCGATCCCCGCCGCGGGCGGCGCCGCTCAGAACACGATGACGTTTCTGAGCACGGCGCCGGAGCGTGACGAGGCGATCGCTTCGTTGATTTGTTCTAGCCTATAGCGCCCGGAAATGAGCTCGTCGAGCAACAGCCGGCCCTCGCGGTAAAATTCGACGATTTTTGGCGCATCGATCGGTAGCCGCGCGGCGCCCATCTTGGAGCCGAGGATGCGTTTGCCCTCGGCGGCGAGCGAGCCGGGGTCGAAGGTGGCGTTGACGCCGGAGGGCGGCATGCCGACCAGCACCGCCGCGCCGCTGCGCTTCAACAGCGCGATCGCCTGTTCCGCCGCGCCGCGGACGCCGACGGTGACGAATACGTAATCCGCCTTGCGGCCGTTGGTGACGTGTTTCACCCGCTCGACGACGTTTTCCGTTCGGGCATTGATGGTGTGGGTCGCGCCGAATTTGCGCGCCGCCTCGAGCTTGCAACCGACGATGTCGACGGCGATGATCGGCGCGGCGCCGGCGATGCGCGCTCCTTGCACGCTGTTCAAGCCGACGCCGCCGCAGCCCATCACGACGACGCTGGCGCCCGGAGGCACGGTGGCGGTATTGAACACGGCGCCTATTCCGGTGAGTGCGCCGCAGGCGATTAGCGCAGCGCTGTCGAACTTCATGCCGGCGGGAATCTTGGCGACCTGGCTCTGGTCGACGACCACGTGCTCGGCGAAGGCGCCGGTGCGCAGGCCTTGTCCGATGTTTTCCCCACCCCTGCCGCGGATCGGGCTATTGCGGTCGAGCGGAAAAACTTCTTCGCAGAACACCGGCGCGCCGCCGGCGCAGGAGGGGCAGAAACCGCAGGAGCGGATGAGGGTCGCGATCACGGGATCGCCGGCCTTCACCCGGGTCACGCCGGGGCCGACCGATTCGATCACGCCGGCCGCCTCGTGGCCGAATACCGCCGGCAGATCGCCCCCCCAGGCGCCATCGATATAATGGATGTCGCTGTGGCAGATCGCGCAGGCCTTCATCGTCACCCGCACCTCGCCGGGTCCGGGATCGGCGAGCTCGATCTGTTCGATGATGAGCGGCGCCCCGAAGGCGCGGCACACGGCGGCTCTGGTGTTCATCGATTCCCCTCGGGCTTGGCTGCCGGGGAATGTCCTCGAGCGCTCGATAGCTCACAAGCGCAGCGTTTCGGCGGCTGCGCCGGATTTTTGGCTAGCGCCCGGCGTCGTCGCGGCGATAGAGCGCCCAGGCGGCTTGCCAGGGGACGTCGCGGTTGAACAAGTGAATGAGTTGATTGCGCGGAGTGCAAGACAAGGCGCCGCACGTAATTAACCCAAATCAACTCGATCCATCTGCAACCGTCATTGCGACCCCGAGCGCGTCGAGGGGGAAGCAATCCATGTTTCGGCTGCCGCAGGCCTTTGTTGTTAAACAGGAAAAAGCGTGGCGGCTTCAGCGTGGATTGCTTCCCCCTCGACGCGCTCGGGGTCACAATGACGGCTGACCGTTGGGAGCATTTGATTCCGAACGAGCCTTTACGGCCCAGACTCAGAGCGCGGCTTGCAAATCGGCGAGGGTGACCATGAGCGTCATCGGTTCGAGGGGCGACGGTTGAAGGCCGAGGGCGAGATAAAACCCGCGCGCCTCGTCGGAGATCGCGTGGACGATGAGACCACGGATTCCCAAGGTGTCGGCGGCGTTGAGGATGCGCTTCGCCCCGTCGCGAAACAACGCCCGACCGAGGCCTCGTCCGTGATGCGAACGATCGACGGCGAGACGTGCGAGAAGAGCGACCGGGATTGGATTGGGCATATTGTGCCGAAATCGCCCCGGCGCCTCGGCCACGGCAATTGCGCTCGCAGCCAACGCGTAGTATCCGACCACGCTTTGCCCGTCGGTCACGACGTAAGTGCGCGATGCGCCTTCCTTGTTGTTCGCAAGGGCGCGCTTTTTGAGCCATTCGTCGAGATCGGGAACGCCGCAATCGAAATTCTCGAGCCGATGATTGGCGTTCAGGAGTTCCGGGGCGGAAAGCCTCACGGGCCATCCCACGGGGCAGGGGTCTGCATCGTGCGGCGGAGCTCTTCGTTCGGTTGCGGCGGGGCATCGAGCCGCGCAAGGAATTGCCTGAAGGCCTCCGGCGTCACGGTCAGCGTCGTGCGATCGAGCAGCGCTTCCGCGGCGGCCCGCCGGGCCGCGTCGATCACGAAATCGGTGCGCGTCTTACCCAGGCTTCGGGCAGCCTGGTCGATCAAGTCGCGCTCGGCGGGCTTTATGCGGATATTCAGGGTGTCGCGCTTGGCCACGGGCGTCGCCATGACGAATTCTCCATTTCTGCAATGAGCATATCACGTCGTAATGACGACGTCATTACAATTCCGCGAGCCGATTTCCTCGCAATTCAAAGGCTTACGGCGCCGCCGCGCCGACCGCGCCGTCGCCCTTTGGCGGTTTCCGCACTGTGTCACCGCCCGTTGTCGTCGCGGCGATAGAGCGCCCAGCCCGCTTGCCACGGGACGTCGCGGTTGAACGTGCGCTCGAGGCGGTAGTGCAGGGTGCAGGTTCCGTAGCCGAGCGCGAGCTCCGGCGTCTCGGCGGCGTCGCCAGCGAGTTCGACCACATACCAGAGCGGCCGCGCCTCGCAGAGTTTTGCTCGGGCGACGAGTTCGACGGGCGACGAGCCATAGCGGTCGAAATGGCCGATGCTGCGCGCGACGTTGAAATCGTAGCTGCTGGCGAGCCGCGGATCGGGCGAGGCGGCGACGATTTGCAGCGCCTCCGTCCACGGCGCCCCGAGCCCGGCGCCGAGGTTCGCAAGCGCGGCGTCGTCGCCGGCGAGCGAGGCGACGAGCGCCAGCGCGCCGAGCCCGCCGGCAACGGCGCCGCGCCGCCACGCGGCGTCGGCGACCTCTGAAAACAGCAGCAGCAGGAACGGCGCGGCGGCGAAATAGTAGCGCGGCGCATGGGTGTTGGGGATGCTGAGCGCGAGGACCAGGATCGGCGTCGCGAACAGCAGGAGCGCGTAGGAGAACCGCCGCTCCGGCCTGGCGACCAGCAGAATCGCCGCGATCAGCGCCGTCGGCAGGACGAACATCGCGAACATGGCTTGCACGCGCGACGCCGGGTCGAGGCCAAAAGTCGTCATTTCCAGATTGACGACCGCCGCGATCACGTGCGTGACGGCGAAGTCGCGGTGGAAGCCGACGGCAAAGCCGCCTGTCACGATGTAGCCGGCGACGAGAAACGCCGCCGTCGGCGCGATCGCCAGCGCGGCGGTCCATGCGAGCGCGAAGGTTTCCGTCAACGCGCTACGGATTCCGCGTCGGCGGAAAATCTCGGCGAAGCCGGCGGCGAGCATGAGCGCGATCGCCGGGCCGCTGGCGAGATGGCTGAATACGGCAAAGCCCGCCGCGGCGGCGAAAGCGAAACGCGCTTTCGAGCGGGGCTCGTCGAGCGCGCGCTCGAGGGCGAGAAAGGCCAAGGCGAGGCCGAGCGTCGCCGTCTCGTAGCCGCGCGCCTCGACGCTGTAAGTGACCTCGAAGAAAGAGAAGGCGCCGAGCGCCGCCGCCGCCAGCGCGGCGAACGTTCCGCGCCGAGCGCCGAGCGCCGCCATGACCGGGATCAGCGCCGCGCCGGCGAGGATCGAGAGCGCGCGCGCGAGCCGCGGGTCGTGGCTCAATGGCCAAACGAAATAGAGCCAGAGCGAATTCAAGAAATGGTTGTTGTCGTGGGAAATGCCCCACAGCACGCCGCCGACGTTGGTCAACGACCGCAAATTGTCGAGCGACCAGACCTCGTCGACGCCGAGCGGCCCGCCGGAAATGGCGAGCCGGATCGCGAGCCCGCAGGCCGTAAAGGCGGCGACGGCGAGCGTGGCGGGGGAGACCGCGATACGGGCAGGCCGGGTGGAGGGGAGGGCGAGGGTCATGGGGCGCCGCGCGAGAGGGACGGAGCTTGTGTAGCGTGACGAACTTGCCGCGCGGTAAATCGGCCTGCAGTTCGCCTTTAAACGGTGCCCGTAAGAGTCCGCGTTTGCGAAAAGAGGAACGGCTCGAGCCGCCGGCCGAAGGCGCTGAACTCGCGTCTCTCGCCGTTGCGCTCCGATAAGTAATCGGGGCAAACTCCCGGGCGCCATTGTAAGCGAGGTCGTTGACCTCGCTCCTTCCGCTTGGAGGAGTCGTGTGAGAATGAGGCGCTTGCGCGCCGACCGAGGTCGTCCTTCGACAAGCTCAGGATGAGGGCCCTCGGCTACAGAACGGCGGCGAGCGGACGGCGCACGGGAATTGTGGGAGGAACGAAACGCGTTGTAACTGAAAAACGCGAGCGCGAGGCACATCAGCGGAGAACCGCCTCGAGGTGCGCGATACGGCGCTTCAGCAGTCACCGGGCCGTCTGCGCCGCGTCGAGGCCGGCCGGCCCAGCTGACAAGCGCGGCGAGGGCCGGCCTCGGCGCGGCCGGCTACAATGGCGCCGGAGCGGCCTGACAACACGAAATGCAATAAGAGCAAAATACGTTGAGCCCGCGGACGTCGCTCGCAAGCGGCGAGCCGCGGGCTCAGCGAGCGTCGGCGAGGAGGCTCGGCGACGCCCGTCGGGATCAGGAGTGATGCTCGCCCGTAGTCGGCGTTGCGCCCGGGTGGGGATACGGCCCGCCGGGGTGGGGATGCATCCCGGGGCCCGGGCCGCCGCGGTAAGGCCCGGGGCCCGGGCCGCCGTGGGCGTGCCAATCGCGCTCGTAGCGATGCCCGCGCCAGCCGTTGAACCCCTCGGGACCGCCCCATCCGTAGCCGGAGCGATAGCCGTAGCCGCACCAGTACCAGCCCGGCCCGTTCCAGGCGTCGTCGTACCAGCAGTAATCGCGGCCGCCGAAGAAGAACGGCGCGCCGACGCCCACCGAAAGGCCCGGAACCCGGATGACGATCTGCGCTTGCTCGACGAACGGCGCGGCGCCCGCCTCGGGGTTGGCGACGTTTGCGATCATTATCGCGCGCGCCGGCGAAGCCGCCAGTGCGCCGATGCTGGCGGTGAGCGCCAGCGCCAAGACCATTTTCCGCTTCATGACCAGACCCTCGTGAGCGCGTCTCGACTGAGAGGCGAAACCCGACGCTATCGCGACGCGCATGAATTCAGCGTGAACGGCGAGATTTATGGTAGCGGCGCGCGCGGCGTCCGAGCCGGACTTCTCACGCGATCGGGAGAGCGACGCGCGGAAGCTGCGTTGCGTTGCTGTCAGGGCGGCTCGCCTTTTTGTCGTTTTGCCCCCTTGGCAACGCCCTCGCGAACGGCTAAATAGCGCGGCTGGGGTTGGCGGCGCGATGCGACCCCTGATGATCATACATGGCTTCCGCCTCGAAGCGAGGCGCCTCGAAGGGGCTCTTGCGTAAGGGAGCGGTGGATAGGCCGGAGGACCCGGGGGTGACCTCGTGTCTGATCCGGCCATGTCCTGTCCGAGACTGCCGGCGTTGAGCCTTTCGGGGCCAACTTAATTCCCTCCTGCTTCGGCAGGGACTTTCGGGGGCCTGCATAGACGGGGAAGACCGGATTTCGCCTGCTCGGGGCCCGCGCCCAGGGCGGGCCGTCTGCGGTTCGAACCTTCTGTCCGGCGCTGGGTTTTCCCAGACTCCGGGGACAGGCGCAAGGCGCTGCGGCTCTCTTTCCCGGGGAGTTGCGGCATGTGCAGGAGGCGGGGAAGCCCGCCAACCGGAGCAGAAGCGTGGATAGAGCGGAAAAGAAGGAGGCTGTCGCAACCCTCCACGAGGT
>JBKQKS010000317.1:0-19189 GCA_052147395.1 Roseiarcus sp. | reverse complement strand
TCCGGCCGGATCCGGATATTGCTGGATCGTCAGCGCGCCGAGGTCGGTCCATTCATCGCCCGAATAGCGAAACGGATAGACGATCGCCGAGGCCGCGATGTCGAAGATCGGCCATGCCGATCCGTAGAGCTCGAGTTCCACGACGCTGTCGATGACCAGGCTGTCGGTCACTCCTCGAAACATGGCGGTTGCGACGGAATTGCCGAAGACGTCGTGCGCCCATGTGACCTGCGCCGCCGGCGCAACCGTCACGGCGCTTGAAATCAGCCGCAAGTCACGGCTCTCGCGTGGGCGCAGCATCAGCCGATGAGGCCCAAGGCTCACCGGCCCACGATACCGGTACTGGGTGCGGTGACGGACCGTGAGCGGAGTCATCGACTGATCCTCGCGCCAATAGAGCAGACGCCTTTCCTCGGGCGCCTCAGCGCGAACCAAGGATGAAAGTAGCGCGTCGCCGCCGCGATGCGAACCGCGTGTCCGATACATAGTGTCGATATCAGAAAATACTCGGAGAGTCCTAAGCTCGACTTTCCGCATTTTCGGTATTGAAGCGCCGGATTGACCCGGTGATTTGTCGGGGAATGGCGGATCGGACCAGGGAACGCGGTATCGGTCCTCGGCTTTGATCGGCCGGCCTTCGGGAGACTCTTGCGCGTCGGGGCCGACTCGATTCTACGGCCGCGATGAGCTTGATCGTCGCTTCAATCCCGTCCGCCGTCCCCGAGGTTCCTGCGATTCTCGTCAGTTGGTTGGCTGTGTTTCGTCCGTGCTTCACCGCGCCGGTCTGGGGCCACATCCTGGTGTTGGTCGCGGGCGCGATCCTCTCGCCGGGCAAGCGCACCGTCACCCAGGCGTTGCGCGTGATGGGCTTTGCGGACCTGCCCGGTTTTGGCCGCTATCACGAGGCGATCAACCGAGCGCGCTGGGATTCGCGCGAGGTGGCGCGCAGGCTGCTGAGGCATCTGCTCGCCGTGCTCTCGCCGGACGGCGAGGTCGTCATCGCGATCGATGACACCATCGAGCGGCGATGGGGCGCCAAGATCAAGGCCAGGGGAATCTATCGCGACCCGGTGCGGTCATCCCGGGGAATGCTCGTCAAAACCAGCGGTCTGCGCTGGTTGTCGTTGGCCGTGATGCTGCCGATTCCCTTCGCGGGCAAGCGCTGGGCGTTGCCGTTTCTGACCGTGTTGGCGCCGTCGGCCCGCTGGAGCGAGGCGCAGGGCAAGCGACACAAGACCCTGACCGAGCGCGCCCGCCAAGCGATCTTGCAGGCCAAACGCTGGTTGGCCGATCGCTCGGTCGTCGTCGTGGCCGACAGCAGTTTCGCGGAGTTGGAGTTGATCGCCGCCGTGCGTGACCATGTTTGTCTGATCAGCCGCCTGCGTCTGGACGCCAGCCTGTTCGAGCCGGCCCCCGAGCGCCGGGTGAGCCAGCGCGGCCGGCCTCGGTTGAAGGGCAAACCCCTGCCCAAACTCACCGCCGTGCTGGCCGATCCCAAAACCGTCTGGACCCGAGTGACCATGGCCGAATGGTACGGCGGACAGAGCCGCGTGCTGGACTACGTCTCCGGCGTCGCGCTCTGGTACGCCAGCGGTCTGCCGCCAGCCAAGATCCGTTGGATCCTGGTGCGCGATCCCGGCGGCGAGCGCGAGCCACAAGCGTTTCTTTGTACGGACATCGATCGCCAACCCGAGGCCATCCTCGGCCTCTTCGTGTTCCGCTGGCGGATCGAGACCACGTTCCAAGAGGTCCGCGAGCACCTCGGCGTCGAAACTCAACGCCAATGGTCAGACTTGGCGATACTGCGCACGACGCCAGCGTTGCTTGGATTATACTCGCTGATAACGGTCTGGGCGCATGGATTGGCGACGGCCCCTAGCGCCGCGGTCCACCCTCATGCTGCCGCTTGGTACGACAAGTGCCTGCCCACGTTCAGCGACGCGATCGCCGCGGTTCGCCGCGTCCTTTGGACGCCACAGGATTTTTCCGTCTCCCGGTCCAAGGACGAAACCGTCGAAATTCCCCTCCGGCTCCTAAACCGATTCGTGGAGACTCTGTGCCTCGCGGCATGAATTGCGGAAAGTCGAGCTGAGGAGTGCGGCGATTATTCGTGTCGCAGGTATTTCACAAATGATCTGATCGGCGCCGAAAGCGTCCCCGCGAGAGTTCACGAATTCCTCATCCGCGAACGGTTATTGCTGAAGTTCATGGTAGCGCCTGTGCGGGGAGGCCGGCGAAGGGCAATCGGTGAAAGTCCGTAAATACCGAGACTCGATGAAAAGGAACCGATCATCGCCGTCATCGAAGCGCGACGGGTCGCGCTCAGCTAGATCGGGTATAAGATGAAGGCGTAGCGATCCGCCCCGGCCCCGAACTCGAGGCGAAGCGTCGGCGGGGGGACATCCGAGCGGGATTTCAGCCCGTGGAGCTTTGGTTGGCGCCGAGGGCGTCGAACCTCGCGCGACCGCATCGACCCCTCGGTCGGTCTGATGTAAAGACACTTTACATAAGTTGCAGCGGGAACGAGCCCGGCGGGCCCCACGAGCCGCGCGGCCGTCACCACGGAAACTTACGCGCGGCGCTGATCCGCGCGGTGCCGGAGTTCTTCGCCAGGAAGGACGTCGCCGGCCTCAACTTAGCCGAGGCCGCACGCTTCGCCGGCGGCAGCGTGATCGCGGAACCATGTCGCGCGAAACTCTTTGATTTGAAAGATGAATTTCGCGCGAATGGCATACCGTTGCTCTGCAAACGGCACGAAACCCTTCGAAGGCCTATTGACAGGGGCGTCGAATTATGTAAATGTTTATTACATTCACACGTGAGGACGCGCTATGGCTCTCATTCTGATGATCTTGGGCTTCATATGGTGGTGGCCGCTGGGGCTTCTCATCCTCGGCTTCCTGATCGCACGCGGGACGTTCGGCTGTTGGCGGCGACCGATCTATGTAGCGGAGGGACCGATGCTCGAGCGCAACCCCTGTACCGATCGCTGGGAACGCAACATGGCGCGCATGCAGGACAAGATGGAGCGCGCGCGCGCCAAGATGGATCGCTTCGCGAGCCGCAGCGACCGGTTCGGATCGCGGTCGAGCGGCAACGTCGCCTTCGACGATTATCGCGCCGAGACGCTGAAGCGGCTCCAGGACGAGCAGCGCGAGTTCGAGGACTTTTTGGCGCGGCTGCGCTTCGCCAAGGACCGCGCCGAGTTCGATGAGTTCATGGCCGAGCGCCGCGAGCGCCCGTCCGCGCCGGAGTCGCGAGCCGAACCGCCGCCGGCCGATCCTCGGCTGTGAAGTTTCGCCCCCGGGCCAATCTGCAGTATCGCGCGGGCCGTCCCTCCCCGGAGGGGCGGCCCGTAGATGTCGGCGCCGCTCCGGCCTTCCGTCCCGTGGCGGCGTTTAGCGCGCCTTCAGCACCAGCCGCCCGCGCTCGACGCCGTAACGCTCGAGCCGTTCGAGAAACGTCATGCCGAGCAGGCTCTCGCGCATCGCGCCCGGGCGCGCCACCAGGGCGGACACGTTCAGCGCCACGATCGGGCCGACCGAGACTTTGTCGAGACGCACCGGCGCGGCGTAGGACGAGCCGTTGGCGGTCGCGACCGGCGCGTCGAAATCGAGCGCGGCGAGGTCGAGGCCGACGCGCCGGGCATCCTCCGCGGTGAGCACGACGCTGGACGAGCCGGTGTCGAACACGAAATCGACCCTGCGGCCGTCGACCTTGGCCGGCACGATATAGCCGCCGCCGAAACGGCCCTTGATGATCACCTCGCCGCCGTTGCCGACGGTCGTCTCCGCGGGCAGCAGGTCCTCGAGCATGCGCGAGCCGATGTCCGCGAATTCGAAACGATTGGCGTAGACCTCGGCGAGCCCGACGATGAGGAAAGCCCAGATCGCAGCCGACGCGACGGCGCGCGCCAGGCTCGCGGCGTTGGGCCTGAGCCAGCCGAGGCCCAGGCCGCCGGCGACGAGCGCGAGCCCGAACGCCAACCCGGCGAAGGCGCCATGGCTGAGGCCCAGGATCGGCGCCGCCGCGGGAATCGCGAACAGCGCCAGAGCGGCGCCGACGAGGAGCAAAAGCGCCACGATCAGGCCCATGGGCGTGGGGCTCCGCGGCCGACCCTGCCCGAGCGTTGTGACCGCTGGCGCGCTTCCGCGAGCCGCTGAGCGAGCGTGGCCATCACCGCGAGACGCTCACGTTCGCCGAGCTCGCTCCACGACGCGATTTCCTCGACGTTGCGACCGCAGCCGATACACAGGCCGCTCAGCGGATCGACGACGCAAATCTTCACGCAAGGGCTCGACGGGCGGGGATCGACAGAGCTCATCGGACGGACCTCGGGCGGGTTACAACCGCATCAACAACGCGACCAGAGTTGCGATTTCGGCGATTTCGGCGGCCGCGCCGGCGACATCGCCGGTTTGGCCGCCGATCTGTCGCCGCGCCAAGGCGCCGACGCCGTAAGCGGCGGCGGCGCCGGCGAGCAGCGAGAAGATCGCTCGCGTCACTCCTAACGTAAGCGCGCCGAGGCCGACGGCAAGGGCGAAGGCGACGACGAAACTCTGCGCGAAATGGCGCGGCTCCACGCCTCGGGCGGCGCTCGCACCGGCGCCGTCGCGGCGGGCCGGCGGCAGAATCGCGAGCGGCGCGAGGGCTGAAACGCGGGCTGAAGCCGCGCCGAGCACGATCGCCGAGACGGAAAAGCCGAGTCCCTGGTGGAGCGCGCCGGCGAGCGCGGCGACGCGCAGCGTCAACGCCAGCGCGAGCGCCGCCGCCCCGTAGGATCCGAGCCGGCTGTCGCGCATGATCTCGAGTTTGGCCTCGCGGGTCGCGCCGCCGCCAAAGCCGTCGGCGACGTCAGCGAGCGCGTCCTCGTGCAGGGCACCGGACACGGCGACGGCCGCGGCCGTCGCCAACGCCGCGGTCACCAGGCGAGGGAGCCCGAGCCAGGCGCCCGCGGCGAGGATCGCCGCCCCGAGCGCGCCGACAAGCGCGCCGGCCAGCGGCGCCGCCCAGGCGATGCGCCGAAAATCCGGCGCGGCGCCGGCGTCGGGGATCGGCAGCCGGGTGAAGAATGCGAGATTCGCGGCGACGTCGGCCTTCAGCCGCGCCGAAGCCTGAGCTAGAGCGCCCAAAGGTAGATGCCGGTAGCCACCACGCCAATTGCGGTCTGTCCCCATTCGAGCAGGCCCCATTGCCGCACCAGGGCGCGCGCCGCGCCGACATCGCGCGGCTGCAGCGTCAGGATCTGATTGTTGAGCGGCGCCATGATGAAGAACGCATAAGGCCAGGTGAGAATGACGAAGGCCGCACCGATCGCCCAGTACGCATCGCCGCTCGACTGCCAGGCGTAGAGCCCGAGCGCGGCCGAAATCAGCGACAGCGCGGCGATCAGCGCCACGCCGCGCTGGTCGCTCGGCCCCCATTCGCTGAGCAGCGCCGCATCGTCGAGCTCGAGGCGCGCATGTTGCTCCACCCAGTTGATGTAGAGCCCTGCGCCGGCGAGCGCGGCGGCGAAGGCGAGGGCGAGCGGTCCGGAATTCATGGCATCCTCGAACGAGAGAGTTTTACGCGCATTCGCCTCGCGCCGGCGCCCGAGTCAAGCGGGTAGGGCGCCTCGCCCTCGCCCTCGGCAGCGGTCGAGCGCAGGGATGGCTGTGATAGGGGCGCTCCCGTCGCAGCGGCCGGCGCCGCCGCGCAACGCGTAACGGACCAGGAACGTGTTCGGGCCTTTGGCGTCGAGCGACACGCGTGGCGGCGGCTTGCTCGGCGCCCGGTAGAACGCCGACACCGCCGCCGGGGCGAAATTGCCGTCGCTCAGCTCGGGCAGGATGAACGGGGCGGCCGGATCGCACGAGCCGGCTGCGAGCGCGAGATGTAAGCCGCGTACGGCGCTCGCGGCCGTGCCGTAACCGGCTGTCGCGTCACAGGCCTCGGCGATCGAATCGACCCGGGCGACCTGCGGCGCGTTACCGCGCCCGATCATCGCCGACATCGGCTCCGACACCCTCAAGACCGCTTTCTGGCCGATCAGCGCGCGCATCGCCGCCGCCGTCGAATCGCGCGAGAGGAGCTGGATGTCGCGGAACTGGCGCTGCGGATCGGCGAAGTCGGGATCGCCGGTGATAGAAATCGCCGCGTCGCTGTCGAGGATGCAGGTCGGCTCGGGCGCATCGCCCTGGCGAACGTCGGTGAAGCCCAGCGCTCCCGGGAAGCTGCGGAACGCCGGCGGGCCGGAAAACTCCGGCGTTTTCGCCGTGCTGACGTCGATGCAATGCGCCCTGGCCGCCGCCGTGAGCGCAACGAACGCCGCCAACGCCGCCATGGCCGAACGCCGCATCGCCGCCTCCCGGCTCTTGGTGCAGGGCTGGGTCGTAAGCGCGACTTATCGCCGCGCAACGTCGCGCCCGCTCAGTACTTCACCACGCTGCGGATCGACTTGCCCTCGTGCATGAGGTCGAAAGCGTCGTTGATCCTTGCCAGCGGCATCGTGTGGGTGATGAGATCGTCGATGGCGATCTTGCCCTCCATGTACCAGTCGACGATCCTGGGCACGTCGGTGCGGCCGCGCGCTCCGCCGAATGCCGACCCCTTCCACACCCGCCCGGTCACCAACTGGAACGGTCGGGTGGAAATCTCGGTCCCCGACGGGGCGACGCCGATGATGATCGATTCGCCCCAGCCGCGATGGCAGCATTCGAGCGCCTGACGCATCGTTTGCACGTTGCCGATGCACTCGAACGAGAAGTCCGCGCCGCCGCCGGTGAGGTCGACCACCGCCTGCACCACTTTGTCGCGGCCGATCTCGTCGGGATTGACGAAATGCGTCATGCCGAACTTGTTCGCGATTCCCGCTTTGGCGGGGTTGAGATCGACGCCGACGATCCTGTCGGCGCCGACCATGCGCGCGCCCTGGATCACGTTGAGGCCGATGCCGCCGAGGCCGAACACCGCGACATTGGCGCCCGGCCAGACTTTGGCGGTATAGACGACGGCGCCGATACCGGTGGTGACGCCGCAGCCGATGTAGCAGATCTTGTCGAACGGCGCGTCCTCACGCACCTTGGCGAGCGCGATCTCGGGCAGAACGGTGAAGTTCGAGAACGTCGAACAGCCCATGTAGTGGAACACTTCGCCGCCGGAGCACGAGAAGCGCGACGCGCCATCCGGCATGACGCCCTGGCCCTGGGTGGCGCGGATCGCCGTGCAAAGATTGGAGCGTCGCGACAGGCAGGTTTTGCACTGCCGGCATTCCGGCGTGTACAGCGGGATCACGTGATCCCCGACCTTCACCGAGGTCACGCCGGCGCCGATCTCGCGCACGATTCCTGCCCCCTCGTGGCCGAGAATGGCCGGGAACTTGCCTTCCGAATCGAGGCCGGCGAGCGTGTAGGCGTCGGTGTGGCAGACGCCGGTCGCCATGATTTCGACCAGAGCTTCGCCGGGCTTCGGCCCGTCGACATCGATGGTCTCGATGGTGAGCGGTTTCAACGCCTCCCAGGCGACCGCAGCGCGCGACTTCACCAGCTTCCCCCTTGGCTTCGATCGCCGGATTCCCGGCCCCCAGGACCGACATGCGCCTCGCGCCGCCATCGGTTTTACGCTTCGTCAACCCTAACTCGCGGACCGATCGAAGCGCAAAGGCGAGCCGGCGTCAAGAACAAAAAAAGAACTTGCGCGTGAGAACAAAAAGTGTACATTGCGGCCAGGAGTGGGGGCCGCCGTGGAGTTGGCTTTACGTCGAGCGGCGGCCGTGAGAGAAGGAGACGTGCTGTGAGTCAGCCCAATCTTCGCCTCGTCGAGGGGACGTCCGTGGATAAGACCAAAGCGCTCGATGCGGCGCTTTCTCAGATCGAACGCGCATTCGGCAAGGGTTCGATCATGCGGCTGGGCAAGAACCAGAAGGCGGTCGAGATCGAGACCATCTCCACCGGTTCGCTCAGCCTCGACATCGCGCTCGGCGTCGGCGGCCTGCCGCGCGGGCGGGTGATCGAAGTGTATGGCCCGGAATCGTCGGGTAAGACGACGCTGGCGCTGCACGTGATCGCGGAGGCGCAGAAGCGCGGCGGGGTGTGTGCGTTCGTCGACGCCGAGCACGCGCTCGATCCAATGTACGCCCGCAAGCTCGGCGTCAACCTGGAAGACCTGCTCATCTCCCAGCCCGACACCGGCGAGCAGGCGTTGGAAATCACGGACACGCTGGTGCGCTCGGGCGCGATCGACGTGCTGGTCATCGACTCGGTGGCCGCCCTCGTGCCGCGTGCCGAAATCGAGGGGGAGATGGGCGACTCCCTGCCGGGTCTGCAGGCGCGGTTGATGAGCCAGGCGTTGCGCAAGCTGACGGCGTCGATCTCGCGCTCCAACACCATGGTGATCTTCATCAACCAGATCCGCATGAAGATCGGCGTCATGTATGGCTCGCCCGAAACCACGTCGGGCGGCAACGCGCTGAAGTTCTATGCGTCCGTCCGTCTCGATATCCGGCGCGTCGGGTCGATCAAGGATCGCGACCAGGTGGTCGGCAACGAGACGCGGGTGAAGGTGGTCAAGAACAAGGTCGCGCCGCCGTTCAAGGAAGTCGAATTCGACATCATGTATGGCGAAGGCATTTCGAAGCTCGGCGAGTTGATCGATCTCGGCGTCAAGGCCGGGGTGGTCGAGAAATCGGGCTCGTGGTTCTCTTACGACAGCACGCGCCTGGGGCAGGGCCGCGAGAACGCGAAGGCCTTCCTCAAAGCCAATCCCGAGGTCGCCGCCAAGATCGAAGCGACGATCCGCGAGAATTCCGGGCTCATCGCAGAGCGCATTCTCGGCCATATGGAGCCGAACGATCCCGAGGTCGTCGACGCTTGAGCCTCGAGCCCGGGCCGCCCGTCGCCTCCTCCCACGGGCCGCCCACGCCCACCCGCCATGGAAGGGCCAGAGCGTCGACGTGAGCGAGCGCGCGGCTGCGCCGATCCCCCCTCACCGGCCGCGTCGCTTTCGCGAGAGGACCCCGTTCCGGGCGCCGACCCCCGGAACGGGGTTTTTCCCAGGACGGGCGGCGTCGGCGGCGGCTGAAGGCCAGAGCCGAAGCCGCTGAGGCGGGCGCTGCGGACACGCGGTCTCGGGAAACGCCGCGCAGCCGCGCTAGCGCACGGTGGCGGCGCGCAGCGGGCGGGATCTCCGCCGAGCCGGCGCGAAAACCCGCTTTCCCTTTTCTCGACGCCCATTTAGAACCCGTCGGGGGAGGCGGGGGCGCCGCCTTCCGACAGCGTAATTTTTGGCGTCCCGAGGGGGCGCCTCGACCTCGGGGCTTTGGCTTCATGAGCGGCGTCAACGAGATACGGTCGCATTTCCTACAGTATTTTCAGCGCCACGGGCATGAAACCGTGGCCTCGTCGTCGCTGGTGCCGCGCAACGATCCGACGTTGATGTTCACCAACGCCGGCATGGTGCAGTTCAAGAATGTGTTCACCGGCGTCGAGCGCCGCCCCTATCATCGGGCGGCGAGCGCGCAGAAGTGCGTGCGCGCGGGCGGCAAGCATAACGACCTCGACAACGTCGGTTACACCGCGCGCCATCACACGTTCTTCGAAATGCTCGGCAATTTCTCGTTCGGCGACTATTTCAAGCCCCTCGCCATCGAACTCGCCTGGAACCTCCTCACTCGCGAGTTCGCGCTCGACAAGGATCGGCTGATGGTCACCGTCTATCACGACGACGACGAGGCGTTCGATCTGTGGAAGCGCATCGCGAGTCTTCCCGATTCCAAGATCGTGCGCATTGCGACCGCCGACAATTTCTGGGCGATGGGCGACATCGGTCCCTGCGGACCGTGCTCGGAAATCTTTTACGACCACGGGGAGGGGATCCCCGGGGGGCCGCCGGGATCGCCGGACGGGGACGGCGATCGCTTCATCGAAATCTGGAACCTCGTGTTCATGCAGTACGAGACGCTCCCCGGCGGCGAGCGGGTAAAACTGCCGCGGCCCTCGATCGACACCGGGATGGGCCTCGAGCGCATCGCCGCGGTGTTGCAGGGCAAGCACGACAATTACGACATCGACCTGATGCGGGCTCTCATTCGCGCCAGCGCCGAGGCGACCGGGGTCGATCCCGACGGCGCCCACAAGGCTTCGCACCGCGTCATGGCCGACCACTTGCGCGCGTCGGCCTTCCTCGTCGCCGACGGCGTGCTGCCCTCGAACGAGGGCCGCGGCTATGTGCTCCGGCGCATCATGCGCCGCGCCATGCGCCACGCGCAGATTCTCGGCGCCCGCGAGCCGCTGATGTTCGAGCTCGTGCCGGCGCTCATCCGCGAGATGGGCCAGGCGTACCCGGAGCTCGTACGCGCGGAAGCGCTCATCACGGAGACGCTGAAGCTCGAGGAGACGCGGTTCCGCGCCACCCTCGCGCGCGGCCTGATGATCCTCGAGGACGAGACCCGTGCGCTGGCGCCCGGCGCCAAGCTCGCGGGCGAGGTCGCCTTCAAGCTCTACGACACCTATGGTTTCCCGCTCGATCTCACCCAGGACGCCCTGCGCGCGAGAGGGCTCGGCGTCGACATCGACGGTTTCCAGGCGGCGATGGAGCGCCAGCGCGCCGAGGCGCGCAAGGCCTGGGCGGGTTCGGGGGAGGCGGCGACCGAGACGGTGTGGTTCGCGCTGCGCGAGCGCGTCGGCGCCACCGAGTTCTTAGGCTACGAAACCGAGGAGGCGGAGGGCATCGTCACCGCGCTCGTCGAGGACGGCGCCGAGGTCGGCGCGCTGAAGGTCGGCGAGAAGGGTTTCGTAGTGCTCAACCAGACGCCGTTCTACGCCGAATCCGGCGGCCAGGTCGGCGACATCGGCGTGATGGAGAGCCCCGGCGTCAGCGTCAGAGTGACCGACGTGAAGAAGAAGCTCGGCGACGTGTTCGCCCACGAGGTCGAGGTACTGAAGGGCGAGCTCACCGTCGGTCTCGCGCTCGAGCTCGAGGTGGACGATGCGACCCGCACCGCGATCCGCGCCAACCACTCCGCGACCCATCTGCTGCACGAGGCGTTGCGTCGGGTGCTCGGCGATCACGTGGCGCAGAAGGGTTCGCTCGTCACCGCCGATCGGCTGCGCTTCGATTTCGCCCATCCGAAGCCGATCAGCACCGAAGAGCTCACAAAGGCCGAGGACATCGCCAACGAGGTGGTGCTGGAGAACGCGCCGGTGGTGACCCGGCTGATGGGCATCGAGGAAGCGCGCGAGTCGGGGGCGCGCGCGCTGTTCGGCGAGAAATACGGCGACGAGGTGCGCGTCGTCGCGATGGGCGTCGTCGCCGACGAGGCGAGCGCCGGCCTCGCGCCCTATTCGATCGAGCTCTGCGGCGGCACCCATGTCGCCCATACCGGCGACATCGGCCTCATCGCCATCGCCTCCGAGGGCGCGGTCGCCGCCGGCGTGCGCCGCATCGAAGCGCGCACCCGCGACCTCGCGCGCAGAGGCCTGCGCGAGGATTCGCGCGCGCTCTCGGAGCTCACCCACCTGCTGCGCGCTCCGCCGAGCGAAGCGGCGAGCCGGCTCGAAGCGCTGATCGAGGACAAGCGCAAGCTCGAGCGTGAGCTTTCCGAGGCCAAGCGCAGGCTGGCGATGGGCGGGGGCGGCGCTCACGACCCGCCGATCAAGGATGTCGCCGGGATCAAATTCTACGCCCGCGCCGTCAGCGGCGTCGACATGAAGGATCTGAAATCGCTCGCGGACGAAGCCAAGCCGAGCGTCGGCTCGGGGGTCGTCGCCATCGTGGCTGCGAGCGAGGACGGCAAGGCCAGCCTGGTGGTCGCCGTGACGCCCGATTTGATCCATAAATTCAATGCCGTCGATCTGGCGCGGCTCGGCTCGGCGGCGCTCGGCGGCAAGGGCGGCGGCGGCCGCCCGGACATGGCGCAAGCCGGCGGTCCCGAGGGCGCCAAGGCCGATGCGGCGCTCGCCGCCGTCGAGGAAGGCATCCGCGCGCGGGCGGCGAGCTGAGGGATAAGGACATGGGCGCCGAAATTCTCGAACGCATCGGGCGCTACCAGCCGGAGCTGATCGAGATCCGGCGCGACATCCATCGGCATCCCGAAATCGGCTTCGAGGAGACGCGCGCCTCGGCGCTCGTCGCCCGCAAACTCCGGGAATGGGGCGTAGACGTCGTCGAGGGGCTCGCCAAGACCGGGGTCGTGGGAACGGTCGAAGGCGCCACGCCCGGTCCGCGCGCGATCGGCCTGCGCGCCGACATGGACGCGCTCCACATCGAAGAGACGCCGGGGCGCGAACATGGTTCGACCGTTCGCGGCAAGATGCACGCCTGCGGCCACGACGGGCATACTGCGATGCTGCCAGGAGCGGCGCGATATTTGAGCGAGAACCGCGATTTCAAGGGAACAGTTCATCTGATCTTCCAGCCGGCCGAGGAGGGCCTCGGCGGCGGCGCGGCCATGGTGAAAGAGGGCCTGTTCGAGCGGTTTCCCGTCGACGCCGTCTACGGGATGCACAATGTGCCGGGTTTGCCGGTCGGCATGTTCGTGACCCGCAAAGGGGCGATGCTCGCCGCCGCCGACAAGTGGACCGCGACATTTCGCGGCAGCGGCGGCCACGGCGGCGAGAGCCCGCATCTGGCGAGCGACGCCACCCTGGCGATGGCGCAATTCATCACCTCGCTGCAGACCATCGTCAGCCGCAGCGTGCCGCCCGGCGACACGGCGGTCGTCAGCGTCGGCCATGTGGGCGGCGGCTCGCCCGACGCCTTCAACATCATGCCGGCTCGAGTGGTCGTACCCGGCACGGCGCGGTCGTTCAAGCCGGCGATCCGCGATCTGATCGAGCGGAGGCTCGGCGAGCTGGCGGCGGCTTCGGCGACGGCCTTCGGCTGCTCGGCCGTCGTCGACTACGAGCACGGCGAGCCGGCGCTCGTCACCCACGCCGAGCAAACCGAGGTTTCCGTGCGCGCGGCGCGGGCGCTGGTCGGCGAACGCGCGGTCATCACCGACATGCAGCCCTCGACTGGCGGCGAGGATTTCGCCTACATGCTGGAAGCGCGGCCCGGCGGCTTGATGGGCATCGGCAACGGCGTCGACGCCGACGGCTCGTGCGTCGCGCTGCACCGGCCCGACTACGATTTCAACGACACGATTCTCACCCTTGGCGCCGCCTTCTCGGTGAGCCTGGCGCACGAAGAGCTCGGCGGCTGAGGGAACCAACGTGACCGCCGCGCCCCGCGCCGTTCTCGTCGATACCGCCGCGGCATCCATCGCCATCCCGAGACCGGCTTCGAGGAGGTTCGCACGGCGAAGCTGGCGCCCGACAAGCTGCACGCCTGGGGGCTCGAGGTCCACGAGGGCCTCGCCGAGACCGGCGTCGTCGGCGTGCTCAGCGGCGCGCGGGCGGGCAACGGGTCGGTGGGCTTGCGCGCCGACCTCGACGCGCTCGACATCGAGGAGAGTCCCGGCCGCGCGCATCGGTCGACGATTCCGGGGAAGATGCACGCCTGCGGCCACGACGGCCATACCGCGATGCTGCTCGGCGCCGCGCGCTATCTTGCCGAGCATCGCGATTTTGCCGGCACGGTCGCCTTCATCTTCCAGCCCGCCGAGGAGGGCCTGGGCGGCGGGCGCAAAATGGTCGAAGAGGGGCTGTTCGAGCGCTTTCCCGTCGACGCGGTCCACGGCATGCGCAATCTGCCGGGTCTCGCGGTCGGCAAGTTCGCGCTGCGCAAGGGGCCGTTCCTCGCCGCCGGCGATTCCTGGCTCGCGACCCTCACGGGGACCGGCGGCCACGGCGGCGGCGGCGCGCATCTGGCGACCGACCCGACGCTCGCCGCCGCGCAGTTCGTGCTCTCGATCCAGACCATCGTCAGCCGCAACGTGCCGGCGCTGGAGAGCGCGGTCATCAGCGTCGGCTATATGCGGGGCGGCGATTTCGGCGCCCCCGACATCATCCCCGGCGAGGTGTTGCTGCGCGGCACGGCGAGGTCCTACGAGCCGAGAATCCGCGATCTCATCGAGCGCCGGCTCGGCGAGATTGCTTCCGCAGCCGCGGCGATCCACGGCTGCGGGGCGAAGCTGGACTACCAGCGCCGCTATCCCCCGCTCGTCAATCACGCCTCGACCGAAGCCCGAAGCGCGCCCGCGCCGTTGCTCGGAATCCTCGAGCGCGACGAGTCGCGCTCGAGAAGAAAGGGCGTAAGTAGGAAATGGCGGGGAGCGGTCGTTTGGACGTTCGTTATGGACGGCCGCTCTCCCCCCGACTCATTCACTCAGCGGATGATTGCTGCACCTCACCAATGTCCGGTTAACGAAGGGGGCCACTCTCGGAAACGGCCGGATTTCTGGGGTTTCCGAGCGAAAATGGTCGGTGTCGACTTGAACTCAGTCGGAGTTCATTCTCCCGGGCTTTCCCGTGGAGACGGTCATGTACGCCGGCAAGACGTTGTTTGCCCAACTCATGGATTTTGTGCCGTGGACGACGTTCGCGAAGATCGTCTCACGCTATGGCGGCGACCATCGTGTGCGAACGCTCTCGTGCGCCGAGCAGTATCGAGCGATGGCTTTTGCTCAGCTGACCTATCGTGAGAGTCTGCGCGATATCGAGACCTGCCTACTATCGTCAGGCGCTCGCCATGCTCGAGCGCGCGCCTCCGACGGCCCATTGACGCGGTTTGCGACGGCTCGGCGCGATGGCGCCCTCGGCGCGCTCTAGCCTCGCTCCGGCCGGCGCACGACCCTGACCTTGCCGCTGTCGCCGCCGCCACAGAACAACCGATCGCCGCCATCGGACTCGAGTCCAGATACGCCTATGCCTGAAGGCATTTGCAGCGTTTCCAGCACCTCTCCCGTTTCCGGGTCGACTCGCCTCACGTCGCTCTCGTCGTTTTCCCAGGTCCCGTGCCAGAGTTCGCCGTCGACCCAGGTGACGCCGGTGACGAAGCGGTTCGACTCGATGGTGCGCAGGATCGCGCCGCTCTCGGGATCGACCTGATGGATCTTGCGTCTGCGATGCTGCCCGACCCAGAGCATCCCTTCCGCCCACGCCATTCCGGAGGCGCCGCCCTCCGGCGTCGGGACGGTCGCGACCACGTGGCCAGTGGTCGGATCGACCTTCTGAATCAGCTCCCCGGAGATCTGGTAGAGGTGTCGGCCATCGAAGGCGGTTCCCGCGTGAGCGGCGACATCGAGCACTCGCACCGTTTTCCCGCTCGCTGGATCGATGGCGTTCAGCGCGCCGCCGGTCGCGATCCAGATATTGGCGCCATCGAAGCTGACCCCGTGCACATGCGTTACATCCGGAAACGGGCCATATTCGCGGATGATTGTCGCTGCTGATCGTTTCATGGGGTCATCCTAGCCGATTGTTTCATGAGGTCATGCTAGCCGACCAGCGGCGTCGCGGGGAGTAACAAGGTTGTCGGGAAACCGGGCGCCGAGGGAGTCATCCAGCGGCGCGCCCGGCCGCGGCCGATCGCCCGCGCCTTGCCGTCCGTCGCAATGTCGTCGAGCGCGCGTTGCGCTGTTCGCTGACTCACGCCGAGCGCCAGCGCCAGCGCCGAACTCGACCAGGCTTCGCCATCCCCCAGCAGGGCAAGCAGGGTCGCATGCGCTTCGTCGGTCGGCGGCGCGATGACGGCGACGTCGCGGGCGCCGCGCGGCGCGAGCACGAAGCCGGCCCTGGTCGCGTCGATGCCGGCGGCGGCGCCGAGCGCCTTGCGCAGGCGGCCAATCTCGACGCGCAAACGGGCGCGATGCGATTCATCGGTATATCGGGCGCGGAACGCGCGCGCGAGCAGCTCGGCTCGCGGCGCCGAGCCTGGCCAGGCTTCGGCCAGCGCGCGGGCAAGGGCGAACAGGACCGGGCGCGTTTCCAGAGCAATGACTTTGCCAGAATGGCAGATGGCGCGGCGGCAGGCGTCGACGACGAGCGCTTGCGACGCGAGCAACGTTTCGACGTCGTCGAGCCTGAGAAGTCGTTCCTTCCCGCCCGCGATCAGCCGCGCCGCGGGCTGATCCAGGTGACGGACCGCGCTTTCGACTTCCGCGACGAGAGACGGTATGCGGGACTGGCGCGCCGCGCTTTCGGCCCGCGTCAGCACGGCGCGCGCCGCCTCGATCCGTAGCCGCCGGATTGCGACCCCGGCGACCGTCAGCAGGTAGGCGGCGCGCGAGGCCGTCGGCAGCGGCTCGGGATCGAAATTTTCAATCAGACGCTCGGCCTGATCGAGGCGACCGATCAGCAGCAGATGTCGGATCGCGAGATAGCGGGCGTGCTGAGCGTTGGCGCGGTCGCCGTGCCGCTCGAGAACCGTCGCCGCCGAGTCGAGCCGCTTTACGGGCAAGTCGAGGTCGCGCGAAACGAGAGCGACCTCCGATTCAGCCACCACGCAGCGCGCGCGGAAAACGGCCTCGCGCGGGCCGAAGCCGCGAGCCGCGCGCCGCAGCAAGGTCTTGGCGCGGCCGAGATCGTCGAGCTGCGCCATGGCGATGCCGCGAAGCGCCAGCGCCGGCGGATCGTCGCGTAACGCGATGTAGTTCAGCGCGCCTAGCGCATCACCCGACGCCAGCGCCAGCGCCGCGGCCGTAATCAGCGAGTCCATGCGAATCCCGACACAGTTGTCACTCACGGCGGTTCGATGGCCGGCGGTTATACTATCTCACGATCGACGCGCGGCAAGCCGGCGCAGCAACGCCGCCGGCGCATCGGTGAGCGAAGGGAGAGAAAAATGACCACACACACGACAGCCTCGCGCGGAAAGTGGCTGGAGGCGCGGCGCGACCTGCTCGCCGCCGAAAAGGACCTGACGCGGCGCGGCGACGATGTCGCCAAGGTCAGACCTCCGGATCTCGAAGGAAAGGGATTTGGCGCCTCAGACGAGCGAGTAGATGATTTTGGCTCCGGTTTCGGGGTGGCGGAATCCGAGCTTGGTCAGTTCTTCCAGGAGCGCCGCGATCGCGTTGTCGTGAACCGGCGCGGCCATGCGATGGATTCGGATGGTCAGGGTGTTGGCGGGGTCGTTGGGTTCGATGTCGGCGGACGTGACGAAGAGCTCGCGCACGAGCGCGCGGGCCTCCTCTTCTTTGTTCAGGTGAGGCTTCAAGAGCGCGACCAGAGCGGTCTCGGCGCGGTAGGCGATCATTTTGACCGTGTCTGACAGCATTTTGTTCAGGGGCGGCAGCTGGGTTGGCCGCCGATCTTCCGGCAAGCTGTCGATCGTCACCTTCCTGGGGGTCGCTTTGCGTTCGGCGCGGAGTCGGGCGAGGTCCGCCTGCACGGCCTGGATGGCTTCGACGGCTTCGGCGTTTTTGTGGATTTCGCCGCCGTCCCGCATGGTTTGCTTGGCTAGGTCGGCCTGGAGTTTGCGCTCGGTCTGGCGGGCTTTGCGGACCGCCTTGTCGCGATCGCGCCATTGCGCGTTCACGACCACCGCGGCGCCAGGAAGCCGTTCTGTCCCGTACTCGATAAGCCCATCGATATCATAGTGTTGCATCATATAGGCGAAGAAGTTTTCCTGGCTCCACCGCGCGAACATGCGGCTGGCGATGGCGGCATCGCCCAGCCGCTGCGCCGTCGTGACAATGGCCGTCTGATGCCCGCTTGCGGTCAGACGGCGAACCTCGGTAACCGGAATCGAGTCTTGGGCCGCGCTGATCCGCGTCTCGCGCAGGGCCAGTCTCATGCGCTGGCTGCCGCCGCCCGGTATAGGAACCTCTTGCTCCACAAACTCGCTCTCCGGCCAGACGTCTTTGACGCTTTTGCGGTATGTCATGGCGCCAATGCGGTGTTTCCAAAGCGCCGAGAGCAGGCTGTGCGTCGCGCCTTCGCGGTCGAAGACGATGACGAACCGATGCAGGAGGGGATCCTCGTCCAGTTCGTCCGCCGTCGGCTGTCGGGGAACGCTGGCCAGCAGATCCGGCACGATGTCTCTGACCAGACTATCGGCCAGACCTTCGGTGACGGCCTTCGAAATCACGAAAAACGGACGGCCGATGGCGTCGTTCACCCAGTAATCCGTCGTGCCGCGCAGACAGAGCCGCTCCCGGGAGACATAGCGGCGCGGTAGGTTCGCTTGTGTCCCGTGGTAGACCCGGACATGACCATCGACATAAAGATAGCCGGCCTCGTCGGGGTCATTCTCCATCCAGCTCTTGGCCAGTTCTTTCATCCAGGCGCCCGGATTGCCGGTGGCCGCCATGAGGGAGATCTTTTCCCTGAGCGTGCGCACCTCCGGTACACGATCCAGCCCGATGACCTTGCCGAGTTCCCCGGGCGGGACATGGCGCAAGCCTTCCGGCCGACGAATGCGCCCCAAGGCCATGAAGCCCAGGGTCAAGAGGATGTGCAGGGCGCCATAAAAGCCCTTCGGCAAATGCAGATGCCTGCCCAGCCCCGTGAGCAGCCCGTTGGCGCACAACGCTGGCAGGCCGGCCAATAAGCCGGCCATCTGCACGTCGTGTCCGGCTTCGAAACGCGCCGTCGCGCATGCGACCAAGCCCATCGCGGCGGCGACCCGTTCGTCGGCGCGCGTGCAGGCCGTGCCCATGCCGTCCGCCGCCGCGGCGTCGGCGCGGCTGCGCTCGCTCTTCGAGGCGCCGATTTGTTTTGGCTCGTCGTCGTCGGCGTTCTTCGTCAAGCGCGGAATGCCTTGACGCCTGAGCGCCTTGCGAAGGGTCGATTCACCAATTCCCGCCCGCCGGGCGACCTCGGACGGACGATGGCCATCGGCAAGGAGCCTGGCGCATTCCGCGCTTTTCTCCGGCGTCATGATCGGCGGCCTTGGCCCCTCGATCGTACGAAAAAATGAAGCCGGACCGTCTTTCCGGTATTGCGCTTTCCAGTGCATCAGCGTGCGATGCGGAATGCTCGAGGGCGGCTTTTCCAGGTCGCACGCCCGCACATGTCCGTTCTCCATCAGACTGGTCAGTGCGAACCGCTCACTTTTCTTGTCTCCCGTCGGGTGGCTGAAATAACTGTCGCCGCCCAAAAAATACGTGACCAAGCCATCCTTTTTCAGAATGCTCAGCCATGTGCCAATCCTCTGAGCCCCGTCAGGAAAGCCGGGGAGAGGTGATTGCTTGTACATCGCTCTTCTTCTCGCGAGCCGGGATCCCCCGATCTACCGCGATTCGCGACGCTCCACTCGAAAAAATGTGCCAGTCACCTTTCCGGAAAATCGCGCTCAGACCCGGTCGAGATCAGGATGTCTGAAGTTGCGC
>JBKQKS010000316.1:0-7695 GCA_052147395.1 Roseiarcus sp. | reverse complement strand
GATCACCAGCGAGTCGCCCGAAGCGCCGCCGGCGTCGAAGTCGGAAATCTTCGCCGCGAACGCCTTCGGGTTCAAAAGCTCGAGCGCGCCTCCCGCGCCGGAGAACGAGACCGTCTGGTTGCCGACGACGCTGGCGTTGGCGCCAAACTCCAGCGTCGCCGCGCCCGAGATCAGCTCCGAACCCGTCCCAGTGATCGCCCCTTGCAGCTCGAGCGTCGCGTCCACCGCCGAGACCTCGATCGTCCCGGTGTTGGCAATATTCGGCGCGATCGCGCTCGTCGCCGTCCCGACCGTCTTCTCGAACAGGCCCGCATTGGCGATCGACGAAGAGGCCGACTTGCCCAGAAGCAGGCTGCTGTCGTCGGCGATATCGAAGGTCCCAACGCTGGTGATCGTCAGCTTCGCCACATGGCCGGCGGCGTCGCCGAGCGTCGTGTTCCCGCCGCTGTCGGTGAGCACCGCCGCGACGGTGACGCCGCCCACGCCGCCGATGTTCAGCGCGCCCGTGACGGTGGTCGCGCCGTCGAGCGTCAGCGCATGGGCGCCGCTGGTTGTCACCGCGCCGCTCAGCGACGTCGCGCCCTTCAACGTCAGCGCTCCGCCCGAGAGGCTCAACGTGTCGCCGGCGCCGGCCTCGAAGGTCCCGGCATAGGTCGCCGCGGCGCCGAGATTGATCGTCTCGGCGCTGGAGGTCCATTCCGTCACGCCGATCGACGCGCCCGCGCCGATGGTCGCCGTCGCGCCGTCCGTCGCCAGCTCGCCGGCGCCGCTGACCGTGCTGTCCAGCGTCGCCGCCCCGTTGAGGGTGAGCGCATCGCCGGCGGACACCGAGAGGACTGCGCCCGAGAGAACCGAGAACGCGCCGGCGTAGGTCAGATTTTCCGCGACCGTCAGCGCCGTTCCCGAGCCTGTCAGCTCGAACGTCGGGGCGTCGACGACGCCGCTCGACAGCGTCGCCGCGCCGGTCGAGCCGATGAGTTCCGCCACGGACGCGTCGGCGTCGAGCACGCCGAGATTGGCGACGATGCTGCTCAGACTGCCAGAGACCGCGAAACCGCCGACCACCTTGTCGAGCACGGACTCGTATTTCGAGAAATTATACACGTTGACCGTCACCTTGCCGCTGGTCGACGTCACCGATGCGAGGTGCGAAAGATCGGCCTCGATCGCCGCCAGGCCGTTGCCGATGTTGGTCGCCGTGTCACGCACCACGATCTCATAGGGCTGGCCGTTGGCGTTGGCGAGCTTCATCATCGCCGCCGCGTCGCTCGTCAACTGCGCCACGTAGAACGTGACCGGGTTGCTGTCGCTGATGGTTATCGAGACGATGTCGGCGCCGTCGAGACTGTCCAGCGCCCCGGAAATGTTGGCCGCCTTGTCGGTGACCGCGATCTGGCCCGGTGATCCGTTGGCGTCGACGAGCTTGCTTGTCGCGACGGCGTCGCTCGTCACCTGCGCCACATGCACGGCGATCGTCTTGTTGTCGCTGATGGTGATCGAGGAGATGTTCGAACCGTCGAGGTTGTCGAGCGCCTTCGAAATGTTCGCCGCCGTATCGAGGACCGCGAGCTCGGCCGCGGCGCCGCTGGCGTCGACGAGCTTGCCGATCGCGACCGCGTCGCTCGTCACCTGGCCCGCGTTCACCGCGACCGTCTTGTTGTCGCTGATGGTGATCGAGGCGATGTTCGAACCGTCGAGGTTGTCGAGGTCGCCGGAAATGTCGGCCGCGGTGTCGGTCACCGCGAGCGAAGAACTCGAGCCATCGGCGTCGCTGGTCTTGGCGAGGATCGCGCTGTCGCCAGTGATTTGATTGATGTCGACGCCGATCGGCGCGTTGTCGGAAACCACGATCGAGGCGATCTTCGGGTCGGTCAAGCCGTTGAGCGCCGCGGCAATGTCAGCGGCGGTATCGACGCTCTCGAAGCGGCCGGTGAGCTTGTCGAGCGCCGTGCGATACGTCGTATAGGTCGCGACGCGGACTTCCGGCGTCACGTCCGTCGCGGTGATCGAATTGATGTGGGAAACCGCAAGCGAGCCGAGGTCCGCCAGGATGTCGCTCGCTGTGTCGGAGATCGAGAACCCGCCGGAAACGAGGTCGTAGTCCGAAACGGCGGCGAGGTAGTCGGCCACCGTCGCCGGGGTCGGCACGGCGATGATGTCGGTTCCCGCCGGCCCGCTGGTCGCCGGGACCGCGGCGAACGACACGTTGCCATAGGCGCCGTTGACGTCGATCGTGTCGACGGTGGTTCCGTTGTCGCTGACGACCAGCTGATTGCCGACGATCCGGGCCGCATTGCCAGTAACGCCGACGAGATCGATGGTGTCGATGAGCGAGAAGCCGCCGACGGCCGCGCCGAAGCTCCCGGGCGCGTCGAGCGTGAGCAGGCCGTCGTCGCCGGAAAACGTCGCGGTCGCGCCGCTGGCGATGGCGCCGCCGACGACGAGGTCGGCGTTGGCGTCGATCTGCAGCGCGCCGGTTCCTCTCACCGCGTCGGTCAGCGTCAGCATCCCGCCCGAGGCTTCGATGGTTCCGGAGTTGGAGAAGGTCGTCGCCGTCACCGTGCCGTAGCCGGCGAGCCTCGAGCCCGTCGCGTCGGTGAGCGACGCGCTCGTCCCGGTCGACGTGATCGTGCCGCCCCCGAGCTCGATCACGCCCTCATTGGTTATCGCCGCATTGGCGGTCGTCCAATTGCGGCCGGCGAGCAATTGCAACTCGCCCGCGCCGCCAATCGTGGTCAGCAAGGTATCGAGCTCAGGGGTTCCCGTAGAACCCGAGTAATAGTCGTCGAATTGCGAGCCTGTTCCGCTCAGGATCACGTTCGCGTCGAGGGTCGTGATCTTTCCCTCGCCATCGACCTCCAACGTCGAACCCGCGCCGATGTCGTAGGTTCCGCCGGTCAGCGTGTTCGCGGCGAGGTTGGTGAATGTCATCGCGGCGATGTCGATGATGTCGCCGTTGGAGACGTTCAGGACGCCATCGTTGGTGAAATTGGTCGGAAAGATCTCGACCGCAGAGTCAGACCCGGCCGCGTCGATCGTTCCGCCGTTGGTGAACGTATCACCCTCGATGTAAAGGGCGCTCGAGCCGGTCTGCTGGATCACGCCCTGGTTGACGATCGCGCTGCCCAATGCAGCGATGACGGCGCCCACCGACGCATTGACCGTTACGCTAGAGGCCAAGGTCAGATTCGAGTAATACGACTCGAGATTATCGGCGCCATAACCCCCGAGATTGATCGTGACGTTGCTGACGGTCTGGGCGCCGCCGAAATACAGGATGGAATCATACCCCGTGACGTTGATCGTCCCGGCGCCCGAGCCCGACGAGCCGACTACGGTCGTTCCGCTGGTGAGATCGACGGCCTGCGAGACCGACGTCGAGGTCAGGTTCAACGGCCCGTCGTAGGTCACGCCGCTCAGAGTCCCACCGCCGCTGCTGAACGCCACTCCGGCGCCCGTCGCCACGCCGCCGGTGATCGTGCCGCCATCCAGGGTCAGTTGGCCGAATGAGGCGGCGCCGTTCAGGGTCTCACCCGTGTTGGCGTAGTTGCCGGCGATATCGACGGTCCCGCCGGAGTTGGTGAAAGACCCGAGGGTCGCCGCCGACAGCGCGCCGTAAAGATCGGCCGTGGCGCCGCTCGCAACCAAAATCCTGCCGAGATTGCTCCAACTGCCACTGCCGGGATCGATCACGAGCGTGGAATTGGCGCCGACCGTGATGGCGCTGGCGCTCGTCGTCGAGAAGTTCGCCGAGTCGATGTCGACGGTATCGCCATTGGAGACGTTCAGGGCGTCGTTGTTGGTGAAGTTGGTCGTTTCGATGTAGACCTCGGCGCCAGACCCAGCCGCGTCGATCGTTCCGTCGTTGGTGAACGTATCGCCGCCAATGCCAAAAAAGTTCGAGCCGGTCTGGTTGATCACGCCCTGGTTGACGATGGCGTCGTCGGAGGCGCCGCCGGCCGTGATGTCGTTATTGTTGGATCCGGAGGCGTCGACCGTTACGCTGGAGGCCAGGGTCAGGACTTTGTCGCCCGCGCCAGTCGAGTCGTAGGACTCGAGATAATCGTAATCACCTGAACCCCCGAGATTGATCGTCACGTTGCTGACGGTCTGGGTATTGTCGAAATACAGGAACGCATAATACCCTGTAACGTCGATCGTCCCGGCGCCCGAGCCGGAGGACCCAACCACCTTCGACCCATTGGCGAGGTGAACCGACTGCTGAACCGATGACGAGGTCAGGTTCAGCGGCCCGTCGTAGGTCACGCCGCTCAACGCGCCGCCGTCCCAACCGACGCTTCCGCCGGTCACATCGATGACGCCGCCGGAGATCGTTGCGCCCGAATTCAGATCCAGCGTTCCCGCGGTCTGGGCCAGCGTTGCTCCGAGCGTGAGCGTTCCGCCATCGTCGACATCGAGCGTCCCGCCCGAATTGGTGAAGGCGCCGTCGACCGTGAGCGCGCCGGAGGCTGTGCTCGATGTCGCGATGTCGAGGACCCCGGCGCTCATGCCAAAGGTCCCGCCGACCGTCAGCGATCCCGCGGTTCCGTCGACCGCCAGCACCGCGTCGGCGCTCGACAGCGTGACGGAACCGGCGGCATCCGCCGAATCGACCGTGATTGTGTACGCGCTTCCGGCGACGCCGACGGTGACCGAGTCGCCGGAGTCGGGAGATCCGCTGGTCGGCGACCAGGAACTCGCGCTGTTCCAGTCGCCGCTGGTCGCCGCCAGCCACGAATATGCCGTCATAGGGCGCCGCCTTCTACTCGTGATGTTGACGTCAAGGTTAAAACAGCTCTAAGTGAGGCGCGCGCAATTCCTAGCAATTTGCGTGCTCGCGCGCTGCTTCCGCTGTTCATTCATCGAATTGTTTCGGACCCGGCGCCAGGAGTACCATGGCCCCTGCACGCCAAACAAGTCGTGGCCGCAAGGACCTAACAACACAGTGAACCAAAATTACCAAAGTTACCTAGAGTTATCATGTCTATTACTTGCCTGCACAGATTGCTGCTCCCCCTCGCGCTGCGGCGTCGGCCTCTTTCATCGCCAAGCCGCGCGCGTCGGCGCCCTGCGGCCGTCGTTGACTGATCCCCTGCGACGGGCGGAGCGGAGGCAGCCGGCCTCGGCGCGGCCGGCCACAGGCGCAAAACCGCCGACAAGCGCAGGCCCCCGCCGGCGCCGGCGGGATGAGCTTGCCGCCCCGGCTCAGGCGTAGGTGATGACCGTCATCCCGCTGGCGTTGGTCGAGGAGGCGAAGCCGTTGGGCGCATAATTGCCGGTGCGGGTCAACGTCGCCTTCGCCGCGCTGTCGGCGGGCTCCAGTCCGCTCGGCAATTCTGCAATCCGTATCATGTCCCCGATTTTCTCGAGGGCCCTCATCCTGAGCTTGTCGAAGGACGACCTCGGTCGGCGAGTAAGCGCCTCATTCTCACACGACTCTTCCCAGCGGAGGCAGCGAGGTCAGCGACTTCGCCCACAAGGGCGCGCGCCGCGCAAACGATGTAGCCTCGCCTCGACCCGCTGCCGCTCGCGAGGAACCGTCCCATGATCGCCGGCCATTACGCCGCCTTCGTCCTCGTCGTGACCACGCTGATGCTGATTCCCGGGCCGAATGTCGCGCTCATCGTCGCGAACTCGCTCGCCCACGGCGCCCGCGGCGGTCTGGCGACGGTCGCCGGGACCAGCGCGGCGATGGTCGTGCAACTCGCGCTCACCGCTCTGAGCATGAGCGCGCTGATCGGCGGGGCGGCGCGGCTGTTCGAAATGCTGCGCTGGTTCGGCGTCGTCTATCTCGTGGCGCTCGGCGCCGCGTCCTGGCGCCGGCCGGCGGCGGACCTCGCCGGGACCCAGGCTGAGGCCGGCGCGCTCGGCGCGATTTTTGCGCGCGGCTTCGTCGTTTCCCTCACCAACCCCAAGACACTGCTGTTCTATGTCGCCTTCTTCCCGCAATTCGTCGACGCGCGGGCGCCGGCGGCTCCGCAGATCGCCGTCCTCGCCGTCACTTTTCTCGTGATCGCGCTCGTCGTCGACAGCGGCTGGGCCTTGCTCGCGGCGCGCTTCCGCGCCTTTCCGGCGATGCGGGGCCGGCTCGCAAACCGGCTCGCCGGCGCCCTGTTGATCGGCGCGGCGCTCGGGCTCGCGCTCGCCAGGCGTTGACGGCGGCGCTGGCCGTCTGTACCCCTTCATAGTGCGAAGGGGGGATGGTCGCGAAATGTCGACTAAACCGCGTGCGGGGCGCCCGAGATCCCCGATCCCGGAGGCCGACGATTCCGTGGAGTGGGACGCCGAGCTGTTCCTGCGGTTCGCGCCCGAGCGCGCGCGCCCGCCGCGCGACCTCATCGCCCGCGTCGATGGCGAGCCTCGCCTCGCCTACGATCTCGGCTGAGGGCCGGGCGCCAGCACGCGGTTGGTCGTGGAGGAGTATCCCGCCGCGCGCGTCATCGGCATCGATACTTCGCAACGCATGCTCGCCGAGGCGCGCCGCCGGCATCCCGACATCGCCTTCGAGCGCGTCGACATCTCCAAATGGCGTCCTTCCGAACCCGCGGATCTCATCTTTTCCGACAGCGCGCTGCAATGGGTGCCCGATCACCAGGCGCTGTTTCCCAGGCTGATGGGCGTTCTGGCGCTTGGCGGGACGCTCGCCGTCGAGATGCCAGACAACCATCTTGAGCCCTCGCATGTGCTGATGCGGCTGCTCGCCGTCGACGGGCCCTGGGCGCCCCGCCTGGCGCCGATCGCCAAGACGCGCGCGGTCATTTCCAGCCATAGCGATTATTACAACTGGCTGAGGCCGCTCGCCTCGCGGCTGGAGATGTGGCGCACCACCTATATCCATCCGCTCGCCGGGCTCGATGCGCTGGTCGATTGGTTCCGCGGCACGGCGCTGCTGCCGTTCCTGGCGCCCCTGAGTCCCGAGGAGCGCGAAGCCTTTCTCGCCCGCTACCGCGCCGAGCTCGCGGAAGCCTACGAGATCCAACCCGACGGGCGCGTGCTGTTCCTGATCCCGAGATTGTTCATCATCGCCGGCAAGGCGGCCTGAGCGGGCATGGGGACGCGCGCGGACCTGTGGCTCGTCGAACGCGGCCTGTTTGAGAGCCGCGCCCAGGCCCAGGAAGCGATCGCGGCGGGGCTCGTCAGCGCCGACGGCGAGCTGGTGCGCAAGGCTTCTCAGCCTCTGGCGGCGAACGCTGAGGTGACAGCGCGCGCCGCGCATCCCTGGGCCTCGCGCGGCGGTGTGAAGCTCGCGGCGGCGCTCGACGCCTTCGCGCTCGATCCCGCGGGGCTCTATTGTCTCGACGTCGGCGCCTCGACCGGCGGCTTCACCGACGTTTTGCTCGAGCGCGGCGCCCGTCACGTGGTCGCCCTCGACGTCGGCCATGGGCAGCTTTGTCAGCGGCTGCGCGGCGATCCGAGGGTCACGAGCCTCGAGGGGCTCGACGCCCGCAAGCTCGACGCCGCCGCGCTCGCCGAGGCGCCCGGCGCGATCGTCTGCGACGTCAGCTTCATCTCGCAGCGCCTGGTGCTGCCCACCGCACTCGGACTCGCAGCTTCGCGGGCCTTCTATGTCGGGCTCGTCAAGCCGCAGTTCGAGGTCGGGCGGGAAAACCTGGTCAAGGGCGTGGTCAGGGACGAGAAGGCGCTGCGCCGGGCCTGCGCGGACGTACGAGCCTGCGTCGAGACGCTCGGCTGGCG
>JBKQKS010000315.1:0-9271 GCA_052147395.1 Roseiarcus sp. | reverse complement strand
GCGGGCGCGAACGCCGTTGTCCCCGCGCGGGCCGAGAGAGGGGCCTCGACGCGCGTGGCGACCGGCGCGGATGGCGCAGCGCTCTCGCCGGCGGCGGTCGCGCCCGAGGCCGCCGCCGAGGCTCGGGCGGCGCTCTCGGGCGTCTGCGCGGGCGCGAACGCCGTTGTCCCCGCGGCGCCGAGCAGGGAGCAACCGAGCGCCGCGAGGGAGGCTTCGAAACCGCTGTTGGCGCTCGCCGAGCTCGACGAGTCGCGCGAGCGGCGATCCGACGATGCCGACGCCGTTTCGTTGGAGAGCGAGCCTGGCGCTTCGGCGCCGGCGCCGTCGCCGGCGCTGCGGCCGTCGATCGCGGTGAGAATAGCGCCGAAGGCGGATTCGATCGCGGTTGGCGTCGCCGGCGTTGCCGCCGGCGGCGACGGAGCCGGGACGGAAGCGAGGCCCGCTCTCACGGCTAACGCGGTCATGGCGGGTTCTCGCCGCCGTGCGTCAGTTCGTCGGCTCGCCGCAATTCGGTCTCCGCCGTTTGGATGAGCGCGCCGCCGGGGTCGCTGGCGGCGTCGGGAGGGACCGGATCCGGAGAGCGTGCGCGCGCGACGCGATTCTCCCGATCGGCTTGGGCGAATTCAGCGGCCGAGGGCTCGTCGCGCAGATGCGTGGCGACGTGCAATGCGGCCGTCAACAGGGCCTGATCCGGGCGCGAAAGCTTGGCCGCGTCGATCCTTTTCAGATCGGCGAGACTGTTCTCGTAGTCGTCGCCGAGGAAACGCGCGGCGTCCTGATAGAGCCGCGCGCGCGCCGCGTCCGGCGAGCCGGGGCGGAGCTCGCCGATTACGTCGTGCGCCGCGGAGCCGGCGACCTCGACCTCGCCGTTGAGGACCTGTTCGCGGGCGATGGTGAGCAGAAACGCGTGACGCCGCTCGGGGTCGACGAGGGAGAGCAACGCCTCGAACTTGCGCAGGTCTTCGATATCGTCGATCAGGCGGCGTCTCACGCTGGCGGCGGCGAGGCCGCGAATGAAATCCTGCGCGTACAACGACTTCGGGAAGCGCGAGACATATTGCCGCGCGAGGAAGATCATCTTGTCGCCGTCGTGCCGGTCGCCTTCGAGCAGGATCTCGCGCCGCAATGCCGCCTCTTCCACGAGCGTGCCCGGCGCCAGCAGCCGAGCGACGTCGAGCAACCGGGCCGCGTGCGGCGGATCGCGCGTCGTGAACAGCACCGACTGCGCGAAGGCGAGCTGCGGGGCCAACCGCAGATCCATCGCGAGCGGATCGAAGCCGCCGAGCAATTGCTCGGCCTCTCGGCCCCTGCCGGCGACATAGGCGAGCGCGCCCTCGAGCAGCGGCGCCGCATCCTTCGGCAGCTCCTTGCTGTCGATCAATTTCAGGATCGCATCGGGCTGGCCGCCGCTCAGCAGATAGGCCGCGGCGGCGTTGACCTCCGACTTCATCTTCCAGACGTCCGGTTTCGCCGACCGGATCGCCTCGCCCATGGCGCTGAGCTCGGCGTTCTGTTTGACGTAGGCGGTTTTGTCGCCGGTGGCCATCAGGTACTGCAATTGCTGCAGTTCCGTCAGCATCACGGAGATCGGACCGCGCAGCTCGTCGGCGCGCGCGCGGCCGGGCGCGAGCGCGCAACAGCAGCAAAGGAGGGCGGCGCGAACTGCCGAGCGGCGGCAAAGGCTCATGACTTCGGCTCGCGCAACAGAATTTCGATGCGTCGGTTCTCGGCCGCGAGCGGATGCCTGGGATCGCTGAGCTGATGATCGCCGTAGCCTTCGATGCGGTCGAATCGCGCCTCGGGCACGCCCGCGCGGCTGAGCATGTAATAAGCCATCTGCGCGCGCGCCGACGACAGCCGCCAGTTGTCGTAGGTTGCACTGCGGTAGGGCCGAGCGTCGGTGTGGCCGCCGACCACGATTTGGCCGGGCTTTCCCTCGAGCAGACGGGCGATGGCGTTCATGGCGCTGATCAGCTGTGGCCGCGGCTCGGCCGATCCAATCGCGAACATGCTGAAGTTCAGCTTGTCGGTGAGGCTGATGAGCAAGCCGCCGTCGGAAACCCGAACATCGACAGCCGGGCCCGGCTCCGACCTGGCGAGCGGGCCGAGCTTTGCCGCGAGCTCGAGCTCGAGCTGTGCGGCCGCCGCCTTTTCGGCGGCGTTCGCGGCTGAGGTCGGGTTGGCTTTGCCGGCCAGTTCCCGAGACGCCTCTGGCCTCGTCGCCGCCGCGTTGTCGGCGCTGGCCGGCCGGGTCGGCTCGCCCTGCGGCTCCAGGTCTGGCCTTTGATCCCGGGTGGGCGGCGGCAGCACGTCGGTTTCCATCGTCGCGGTGTCCGACAGAGCCCCGGGCCCGACCGGCTTGAATGGGTCGCGGAAGGCATCGAGGCTCGCCGATCCGGCTTTGCGCACCGGTTCGGCGGCGCCCGTATCCGGCGCTGCGCCCGGCGTATCGGCCTCGCGCGCGGCGGCGATCTTGTCGAGGCTCTTGTAAGGATCGCTGAACAGCGCCGTCTCGCTCATCGTCGGCTTCACGTCGACGGCGTCGGAAGGTTCCGGATGCGGCTCCGCCGCCGGCGTCTTCGGCTTTTCGTCCTTCTTCGGCGGCGGCCCGACCGAGGGCAGCGCGGCCGGCCCGGCGCCCTTGGCGTCCTTTGCAGCCTGGGTCTTCGGCCCCTGCTCGGTCGACGGCCCCTGGTCGCCCTTGGTGTCGTCGCTCGCCGCCTTGCTGCTGTCCATTCCGTGCACGCCTTTGCGCGCGCGCGCAGGGTTCTCCAGCTTCACCGGATTGAAGTAGCGGGCAATGACCGTCTTGGTGTCCTTGTCGGTGGCGTTGATGATCCACAGGACGAGGAAGAAGGCCATCATCGCGGTCATGAAGTCCGCGAAGGCGATCTTCCAGGCGCCGCCGTGATGGCCGCTTTCGTGCCCGCCCTTGCGCTTGATAATGACGATTTCGGCGTGATGCTCGCTCATGGCTCAGCGCGTCTCGCCGAGGGTCGCGATCAGTTTGGCCCAGGAATCCAGCTCCGTCTTGATCGTGGTGTGCTGGGCGTCCACGGTGATCTCGACGCCGGCCGTCGCAACGTACTCGACCTCGACGGCGAATGGCGCGAGGCGGGCTTTCAGCTTGTCGAGCAGGGCCTCGGGGCCGGAGATCCTCATCAGCGGCGGGCCTCCGGCGGTCGCCAGCTTGGCGATTCGGTCCGTGAGGTCTTGGACCGCCTTTCGTGCGAAGGCCTCCGGCAGCAGCGGCTGCAGGATGCGCGCGGCGACGTCGGCGATGCTGAGCTCGATGTCGGCGAGGCCCTGCGCGATCGCGTCGCCGAGCCGCGCGTACTCGTTCATCTGGAAGTCGAGGCGGTCGACGACGGCGCGCTTCTGCAATTCCGCGCGCTCCAGGGCGCGGTGCGACGCCGCCTCGTTGCGCGCTGCGTCCAGGCCCTCCTGCACGCCTCGGTGGTAGGCCTCCGAGAGCAGGCTGTCGAAGTCGCTTTGCAGCGGCGGGGGCGGCGGCGGCGGCGCCTCGCGCTGGCGGAATACGGCGTAACCGCGCCGGCTGAGCTGTGCCTCGGCCGCGTAATCCCGGGGCTCCTGATTGACCGGCTCCGCATGAGCGCTCGTTTCGGGCCTCTGGCTCGAGCCCTGACGTCGAAAGGCGCCGCCGTCCGAGACCGCCGGGTCGGCGACCGCGAGCACGCCGCGCGCTCGCGGGGCCAAGGCTGCCTCGCTGCGCGCCGCGCCCCAGTCGACGGGCCGCACGACGCGCTTCTGATCCAGGTATTGCGTCAACGTGGTGGGCGTCATGCGCTGGCTCCTTCACGAATCCATTGGCGGAGGATGGTCGCCGCGTGCTCTTCATCGAAATCGACGAGCTTTTGCAGTTGATGTTGCGGCCCCCGGTCGCGGCGCTCGCTGAGCGCGGCGAGAACCTCGCTGTCCTCTTCCGACTCGATTAGCCTCGGCGCCTCGCCGAGCGCGCCCATCGGGGCCGCGGCGAACCCCTCGGGCAGTCCGGCGATCGCGGAAGCCCCCGAAGCCCCGGCGCCCGCCTCCGACAGCGCCCCTGAAAGCGGCGGCGCCAGCAGAGTCTTGCCGAGCGGCCGCAATCCGAACCAGATCAGCATCGCCGCGACGAGCACGATGGCGCCGGCGCTAACCAGGGTTCCGGTCTGGCGTTCGAGAATTTCGAGATAAGAGGGTCCGGTCACCGGCTCGAGATCCTTGCCGGCGTCGACGAAGTCGACGACCGCGATTTCGATGTCGTCGCCGCGATCCTTGCGCAGTCCCGCGGCGGAGCTCACGAGCTGCTCGATCTCTTTGATCTGCCTGTCGAGCGCGTCCGGCGTCGCGTGATCGCCGAGACTGGCCGTGATCGCCGAGCGATTGATGAGCAGCGCCACCGAAAGGCGCTTGATCGAGAAGCCCGCGCTGGTCGTGGTCGTCTGCTTCGACGATATCTCGTAGTTCGTCAGCTCTTCCTTCTTGTCCGTCTGGTCGGACGCCTGCTTGTTGTCCGAGGAGGAGGAATTGTTCTTCGGCAGGTTCGTTTGCACGCCGGCCGGCTGGGATCCGGCGTTGTTCTGCGAATTCGTGGCCTCTTTGACGGTGCGCACCGAGCGCTCGACGCGCTGATCCGGATTGAAGACCGTCTCGCTGGTCTGCACCTTGTCGGCGTCGAGACGCGCCGCGACGCTGACCTGGAAGTTCCTCAGGTTCAAATAGGGCGCGAGCGTCATCATCACGTTCTGGCGGATCGAGGCCGCGACGCTCTTTTCCAGGCCGAGCAGGTTGTCGGGCGCGTTTTCGACCGAATCCGATCCGGCCGCCAGCAACTGGCCGTCGACGTCGAGCACCGTGACTTCGTCCGTCTTCATGCCCGGTACGGCCGCGGCGACCAAATGGCGGATGGCCTGGCCGGTCATCCGCTCGTCCTCGCCATTGGTGCGGATGACGACGGAGGCCGAAGGCGGCTGCCGCTCCCGGCGGAACGATCCTTCGTCGCCGAACACGATGTGCACGCGGGCCGCTTTGACGCCGCGCATCATTTGAATGGTGCGCGCGAGCTCGCCCTCCATTGCGCGCACGCGCGTGACCTCCTGCATGAACGAGGTCAGGCCGAGCGATCCGAGCTTGTCGTAGAGCTCGTCGCCGACGCTGCCGCTGTGGGGAAGCCCCTTTTCGGCGAGCGTCATCCTCGCCTGTTCCGTTTGTCCCACTGGAACGAGCACATTGGCGCCGTCCGCGGAAACGTCGAAGTTGACTCCGACGTCGCGCAGCGCGGAGCCGATTTCGATCACGTCCTCGCGATCCAGGCCCGAATACAGGGTCTCCATCGTCGGCCGACTGAGCCAATAGCCGGCAAATCCGGTCAGCGCGAACACGGCGACGCCGACGAGGCCGAGCGCGGCGAGGCGCCGGATCCCGAGCGCGAGGAGGTTGGCCAGCAATCGCTTGGCTTGCGCCAATGCGTTCATGAAAATGCCCATACGACCGACGTCAGCCGGCTCACCTTCGGGCCGCAAGCTTGCGCGGACGTTGATGCGCAGGATCGTGCGGCGAACGCGAGGGAAGCGTTGCGAAACATCGTAATCGACCTGGTAACCCGATTTTAACTGTTGTCCGGCAAGGTTCGCTCCATCTTCCTCCGGCTCGAGGCGCGTTGCGGCTCCCGGGAAGCGTCACACGGCGAATAGGCTCGAGAAGCGGAGCCTATGGCATCAAGCCAGGTCGCCGTCTCGGTGCAAATCCGAAATGTCACCCTCGAAAATCGTGATCAGTCGGACGGGAGCACCCTCATGAATTCCATTCTCACCAACTCTGCGGCGTTGTCGGCGCTGCAATCGCTCAACATGACGCAGCAGGACTTGCAGATCACCCAGAACCAGGTGTCGACGGGTCTGGCCGTGCAGACCGCGGCGGACAACGCCGCCTACTGGTCGATCGGCCAGCAGCTGACTTCGGACACAGGCGTTATTTCGGCTGCGAACACCGCGATCCAGCAGAGCCAGGCGATGCTCGACACCGCTAACTCGGCTATCCAGTCGGTAATCACCACCATCGACTCGATTGAATCCGCGATCGGCGAAGCGCAGAATCCCGGCGCGAGTTTCGACTCGATCAACACCACGTTGGCCTCGCTCTCGGCGCAACTCGTCAGCACGATCAACAATGCGACATTCAACGGCGTCAACCTGCTCAACGGCAGCCAGGCTACGATGAATTTCGTCTCCGGCTACAACGCCGCGGCGGCGGGCGGCGTGGTCACCACGACTGCGATGGCCACGACTGCGCTCGTGGGCAGCGCCCCGGCGACTTACACCCCTCCGGCGCCGAGCGCTGTGACGGTTACCGATTCCACGCTCATTTCGGAGCTCGAAACGGCCACCCCCGCCGCGGACACCGTAAAGTGGTCGAACGCGACCCCGGCCGCCGGCGTCACCGGCGGCCAATCGGTTATTACGGCGACCGGCGCCAATACGGTGCAGGTCGTCACAACCGGGCTCGACGGCTCGATAACGACCGCAACCTATACCGCGTACTCGGACACCGCAGGCGGTACTGCCGCCACGAATATTCAATCCTACTCGGGCAACAACCTGGGTGGCGCTGCGGTCTGGGAGCTCACCTCGACCTCTAGCGCGGGCACCGTCGCTACCGCGACCGGCGCGCTCATTCAGACGGGCACCACAATTCTCGGCGGCAGCTATGATCTGACCGCTCTCGGCGGCGCGACAGGCGCTACGAAGAGCACCTTGGTAACCTCTCAAAACGCCCAGGATATGTCGAGCGCGGTCGCAAAGGCGCTTTCGGCGGTGACGACCTACGCCTCGACCATCGGCTCCACGCAGGATACCCTCACGGCCGCCAGCACTTTCAACTCCGCGCTGAGCACCGACTACGCCAACGGTCTGAGCGCGCTGGTCGACGCCGACATGAACACCGCGTCGACCCGTCTGCAGGCGCTGCAGACCCAGGAGCAGCTGGGCATCCAGTCGCTTTCGATCGCCAACCAGAACAGCCAGCTCATCCTCAAGCTGTTCAACGGGTGATCGCCTCTCGAAGCCCCGGCGAAGCCTCCGGGGCGTCACCGAAGAGAAAACCCGCGCTCGAAAGAGCGCGGGTTTTTGTTGTCTGGTAGCCGCGGATGTCGGCCGCTGCTGCCGGGGTCGACGCCCCCGGCTACATTTCAGAGAACCGATCGAGCGCCAGCCCCATCTCGCGTCAATGCGATTCGGCCAGCGGCCCGAGCTCTTCGAGGAGCGGCCCCAAGTAGGGCTCGTAAGGGCGCCAGCGCTCGATGGCGCGGCGATAGATCGGCTCGCGAACCTGAGAAGCGCTCGCGGTCTGAACCTGACGCTCGGTCTTGTAGAACTCCAGGCAGCGTGGGTCGAACGGCAAATCGCAATGCGCGAGCAGGCGGCGCGTCTCCCCCTCCTGGTCGGCCACCAGCGATTCGTAGTCGACGTCGATCATCACGCCATCGGGCAGCGCGTCGCGCCAGTGCGCCATCAACGCGTGATAGGCGCGGTAATAGCGGCCGAGATCCGCCAGATCGTTCGTATAGCCGTGAACGCCGGTGAATTTCTTGGAGAAGCAGGAGAGGCAGCAATCGGCTGCGTTGCGGCGCGTGTGCACGAACCGCGCGTCCGGCACCGCCAGCGCGATGAGGCCGGCAAAGAGGTAGTTGTTCGTCGTCTTGTCGATCGGCCTCAGTCCACGGGAGTCGCGGGCGCTGACGAAGCGCATGTAGGCTTCGCCGATCACGGCGGTGTCGCGGGCGGACAAGCGCGCGGCCACGTCGGGAAATGGAAAACCTCCCACGCCGTCCACCGTGATGTGGGAGACGACGCGCGCGAAATCGTCGGTCTCCCCGGCGCCGAAAGTTTCGGAGTGCGAGGCGAGGATTTGCTCGATGAGCGTGGTGCCCGATCGCGGCAGTCCGAACACGAAGATCGGCCTTGCGCCGCGGAGCCCTCCTCCCCGCCGCTCGGCGATGTAGCTTCGGGAGAACTGGTCGCGTGTGCGCGTCAATCTTCCGAGCGTGGCGGATTCGTCGTAGCCGTTGGCTTGGCGTTCCAATGCGTTGGCGCGCGCCCAGGACGCAAAGGCCGAATCGGGGTCTCCGAGATCGTCCGCGGCCTTGCCCAGGGCAAAGCGCAAGTGCAATTCGTCGTCCGCAGACGCTGCGGGGGCTTCGGCCAGTCGCCGCATGTGGTCGATTTGCGGATCGTCCGGCGCGAAGCGTTTGCTCAGAGCGAGATCGTGATGGAGAGCGCTGCAGTTCGGATCGAGTCGCAGCCCTTCGCTGAAAGCCGCGCGCGCCTCCTCCAGGCGCCCGAGATAGCGTAGCGCGAGGCCGTGCACATGCCAGGCGTCGACGTTGTGCGGCCACTCGGCAATGGCCTTCTCGGTCGCTGCCAACGCCTCATCCGCGCGTCCCAATCGCATCAGGGCGTCAGCGCGAGGGAGAGATACCGTCGCCTGTTGCTCCAGCGTCGGCGCGGCGAGCGCGAGCGCGCGGTCGAAGTTGGCGAGCGCCGCATTGAATTCGCCGATTCGCAACAGCACGAACCCGCGCGTGAGGTAAGCCTCGAGAAAATCCGGTTTAGAATTGAACGCGTTTTGATAGGCCTGCGCCGCATCGACGTGGAGACGAAGGGCCTCGAAGAGGCAGCCGAGATTGAAGAAGGCGCCAGGGAGACCGGGCGCGAGCTGCAGCGCTTCGAGGACATCTTTGGCCATGTCGTCGAATCTGCGCAAATTCAGGAGAGAAGCCGCTCTGTTGTTGAGCGTGGCGGGGAGTCGCTCGTATTCGAGCGCCACGGCGTAGGCTTCGAGGGCCTCGGCGTGGCGCCCCAGGCGCGTCAGGGCCAAGCCTCTGTCGGCCTGGGCTCGTGCGTTATTTGGATCGAGTTCACAGGCGCGAGTGAGCCATGGCAGGGATTCGAGCGTATGGCCGCTCGCCAGCAGCATGCCGCCGAGCGCCGCCGCGATCGCGCCATCGTGCGGATGATGCGGCGCGCTTCGCCGCAACCTCTCGATCGCCGCGTCGCGCTCGCCGCGCCGCCAGGCCGCATTGGCCTCGTCGAGATCATTCGCCGACCGAACCTTCCGTCGGGCCGCGCTCATTCGTCGCCGGGTCCCGTCTTCAGGCTGTAGCCGAGGTAGCGCTTGGAATCGATCGGGTCGTAGCCGAGCCGGTGCCTGAGCTTCTTGCGCAGCTTGCTGATATGGCTCTCGACGACGTTCTCGTCGACGTTTTCGTCGAAGA
>JBKQKS010000314.1:0-6275 GCA_052147395.1 Roseiarcus sp. | reverse complement strand
GGCGCCAAGGCGCCCGCGACCGCGACGCGGCCGAACATGGACCAGATGGTCAACGCCTTCACGGCGGCGGATACCGGCATCGTCGCCTATGCCGCAGCGCAAGCGCAGGAAATCGCGTTCGAAAATTCGAAATACAGCCACGGCGACTTCGCGGAGGCGCTGATCGAGGCGATCGGCGAGGGCAAGGGCGCCGACGCCAATGGCGAACTGACGACCGATCTCCTCGACCGTTATTTGACCACGCGCGTGATGGAATTGACGGACAAGCGTCAGCATCCTGTCGCCAACCGGCCGCAACCTGTTCCCGACTTTCCCGTCGCCGTGGCTCGGCCGTGAGGCGAGGACCGGAGGCGCCCGCCCATGCGAGGAATCACCGCCCTCGTCCTGAGGTGGCCCGCAGGGCCCTCGAAGGACGCTCCAGCCGCAACGACGGCCGATGCCGGGCTGTTTTCCGCGAGACCGTCACGAGCACGCGAAGGGCGCTCGGCCCCGGCGTTCATGTCTCCTGGAGCGTCCTTCGAGGCCGCTACGCGGCGCCTCAGGACGAGGTCCGCGTAAACCCGAATGTATTAGGCTCTGAGGCCATTCTGCCACTGTGGAGGCGCGCATGAGACGGATACTTGTCCGGGTGCTGGCGTTCGTTGCCCTGCTTGGCCTGGCCCTCGCCGCGCAAGCGCAGACGATCGGCTGGCCCGAGGCGACCGAAGCGCTCGCGCAGGAGAAATCGAAAGCGCAGAGCTGCGTCGATCTGCTCAAATCCGTCGCCGACAAGAAAACGCTTCTCGAAGCCCGCGCTGTTTACCTCGACGCCAAGGCGACGAGCGACGGCGTCATCGCCGGCCTCTCCATTGTGCTCGTCGAACGCGGCGAGCCGGCGGACCTGCCAAAACTTCAGGACAGCCTCGAAAAGTCGGGCGCGGGCCTGCAACAAGTCTGCGACGCCGCCGCCAAGGCCGCGCGCGATTCCAAGGGTCACAAGGGCGCAATCGACAAGATCATCACCGATTCGATCGGCCCGATCATCGACGCGCTGAAATCGGCGGTCGGGGCGATCTGGGATCATTGGGTCGAGACCAAGAAGATCGAGCGCGAAATGATCCTCGGCCAACTGAATGCGGCCAAGTGGCCGGATTTTTGAGGCAGCATGGCATTACCGCGCCATGACCGTGTTTGCCATGATACGAATTCGCGTTACCTCCGCTCCCCGACCCGCGCCGCCGTTCCGCGCGGGAGGGCAGGCCTCCCTTCGCAGTCGCCGCGGAAGTAGAGATAGGGGATCGCGCGCATGGGGGCTCCTCGAGTTGCGGCCTCAGAACTCCTCGCTCTCGATCTCGTTCGGCGGCTCGATGACGATGCGGCCGGCGGCGAAATCGATCTCCGGCGCGACGGCGTCGGTGAAGGGCAGCAGAATCGTCTCTCCGCCGCCTTCGGGCCGAATCTCCAGGATGTCGCCGGCGCCGTAGTCGAGCACGGCGACGACGCGCCCGAAAGGCTCGCCTTCGCGCTTAAAAGCCTCGAGGCCGATCAGATCGTCGTGATAATATTCGCCGGGCGCAGGGGCCGGCAATTGCCAGCGGCGGGCGTAGAGCTCGACGCCGGTCAGCGCCCGGGCCGCGCCGCGATCGTCGACGCCCTCGACCCGAACGACCACCATGTCGTCTTTCAGGCGGCGCAGAACCGTCAACGCGATACGGCGCGCGCCCGCCTGATCGGTGAGCGGCCCATAGGCGCCGATCGCGATCGGATCGGCGGTGTAGCTTTTCACCCGCAGCTCGCCGCGCACGCCCTGCGCGGCGCCGATCACGCCGAGCTTCACGAGACGGTCGGGGTCGGGCATGGCGGAGACCTGCCGGGGCTACATCAGCCGGCGGCGGCGGCCTTGGCGGTGGCGGCGGCGCGCTCCTGCGCCTTCTTCTTCGGCTGCGCCTTCTTCGGGTTGTTGTGCGCCTCGCGCTTGGCGACGCCGAGCGAGTCGAGCAGACGCAGCACGCGGTCGGTCGGCTGGGCGCCCTTGGCGAGCCACGACTTGGCCTTCTCCACGTCGAGCGTCAGACGCGTCGCGTCGTCCTTGGCCTTGATCGGGTCGAAGGTGCCGATCTTCTCGACGAAACGGCCGTCGCGCGGGGCGCGGGCGTCGGCGATCACGATACGGTAGAACGGACGCTTCTTCGCGCCGCCGCGGGACAAACGAATCTTGAGTGACATGCTTTGTTGCATTCCTTTCTGACGCTGACGCCCTGCTCCCGCCCCTTCGACATCCTTCGACAGGCTCAGGATTAGGTCAGGATGAGGTCGGGACGAGGGCGGGCGAGGGGGTATTCACTTCTTCTTGCCGCCGAACGGGTTGAGGCCGCCGCCGAGGCCCGGCAGCTTGGACCCGCCTCCCAGGCCGGGAAACGTCGGGGGAAGGTTGAACGCGCCGGGCGGCGGCATCGGCGGCAGACCTCCCGCGCCGGGCGGGGCGCCGCCGGCGGCGCCGAGCTGCTTCTGCATGGCTTCCATCTGTTCGGGGCTCGGCATCTGGCCGAGCCCCATCATCTGCCCGAGCTTGCCCATCATGCCGCGGCCTTGGGCGCCGCCCATCATCTTCATCATGTCGGCCATTTGCCGGTGCTGCTTGATGAGCCGGTTGACCGCCTCGACCTGCACGCCGGCGCCGGCCGCGATGCGCTTCTTGCGCGAGGCCTTGCGGGCGTCATCGGTGAGAATTTGCGGATTGCGCCGCTCCTTCTTGGTCATCGAGGAGATGATGGCGCGCTGCTTCTTGACGACGCTCTCGTCGAGATTGGCGGCGCCGATCTGGTCCTTGATCTTGGCCATGCCCGGCAGCATGCCCATGATGCCGCCCATGCCGCCGAGCTTCTCGATCTGCGACAGCTGGTCGGAAAGGTCGTTGTAGTCGAAGACGCCTTTGCGCATCTTCTCGGCCATCTTGGCCGCTTTCTCCAGATCGAGCGTTTGGGCCGCCTTCTCGACCAGGCTGACGATGTCGCCCATGCCGAGGATGCGGTCGGCGAGACGCCGGGGATGGAAATCCTCCAGCGCGTCCATCTTCTCGCCGACGCCGATCAGCTTGATCGGCTTGCCGGTGACGGCGCGCATGGACAGCGCCGCGCCGCCGCGCCCGTCGCCGTCGGCGCGGGTCAGCACGATGCCGGTGACGCCAACCCGCTCGTCGAAGTTCTTGGCCAGATGCACCGCGTCCTGGCCGGTCAGCGAGTCGGCGATGAGCAGGATCTCGTGCGGCTTGGCGGCGTCGCGGATCTCCGCCATCTCCGCCATCAGCGGCTCGTCGATGTGGGTGCGGCCGGCGGTGTCGAGCAGCACGACGTCGTAGCCCTGCAGCCGCGCCACGCTCTCGGCGCGCTTGGCGATCTCGACCGGGTTCTGGCCGGCGACGATCGGCAGCGTGTCGACACCGACCTGCTCGCCGAGCACGCGCAACTGCTCCTGCGCCGCCGGGCGCTTGACGTCGAGCGACGCCATCAGCACCTTGACCTTGTTGCGGTCGGTGAGCCGCTTGGCGATCTTGGCCGCGGTCGTGGTCTTGCCCGCGCCCTGCAGGCCGACGAGCATGATCGCGACCGGGGCGGGGGCGTTGAGGTCGATCGTCTGACCCTCGCCGCCGAGAATCTCGACGAGCGAGTCGTGGACGATCTTGACCACCATTTGCCCGGGCTTCACCGACTTGACGACGGCGGCGCCGATAGCCTTGGTGCGCGTGCGGTCGATGAAGGAGCGTACGACCTCGAGCGCGACGTCGGCCTCGAGGAGGGCGCGGCGCACTTCGCGCATCGCGGCGTTGACGTCCTCTTCCGAGAGCGCGCCGCGGCCGGTCAGCTTGTCCAATATGCCGGAGAGCTTTTCCGAGAGGCTCTCGAACATTTGTTGCTCCTGTTGGGCACTAGACGGTAGGCAGTAGGGGAGACGCCCACTGCCTACTGCCTACTGCCTACGCCCTACTGCCTTCTACCCTCGCCAACGCCTATCGCGCCCGGGGGCGCGACGCGCTGCCGGGCGGAAACCGCCGCCCGCGAGGGACGGTCGGCTCGAGACGTGGCTCAGGCCAAACGATGATGGTCGGCGCAAATAGGCGAGAACAGCCGCAATGTCAAACCGCCCCTGCCGCTCGTTTGGCGGGGACATGCTACCGATCGCGCATTGCCTCGGAACAGAGACACACATCGGCCCCCTGTGCGGGCGAGCGCCGGGGGGCCGAAACTCATCGCGACAGAGCCGCGAAGCTCACTTCTTGTCGTCGACTTCCTTGAACTCGGCGTCGATCACGTCGTCCTTCGGCGGTTCGCCGCCCGGGGCGGCGGCGCCGGGGCCAGCGGACTGAGCGGCCTTGTACATCGCCTCGCCGAGCTTCATCTGCGCCTGCACCAGGTCGTTGGTGCGGGCCTTGATGGTCTCGATGTCGTCGCCTTCGAGCGCCTTGCGCAAGCCCTCGATCGCGGCTTCGACCGCGCTCCTGTCGGCCGCCGAGGCCTTGTCGCCGTATTCCTTGAGTCCCTTCTCGGCGTCGTGGACCAGCGACTCGCCGTGGTTCTTGGCGTCGACCGCCTCGCGCCGCTTCTTGTCCTCGGCGGCGTGGGCTTCGGCGTCCTTGACCATGCGGTTGATGTCGGCGTCGGAGAGGCCGCCCGAGGCCTGGATCCGGATCTGCTGCTCCTTGTTGGTGGCCTTGTCCTTCGCGGTGACGTTGACGATGCCGTTGGCGTCGATATCGAAGGTCACCTCGATCTGCGGCATGCCGCGCGGCGCCGAGGGGATGCCGACGAGGTCGAACTGGCCGAGCGCCTTGTTGTCGGCGGCCATTTCGCGTTCGCCCTGGAACACCCGGATGGTGACGGCCGTCTGGTTGTCTTCGGCGGTCGAAAACACCTGGCTCTTCTTGGTGGGGATCGTCGTGTTGCGCTCGATGAGGCGGGTGAACACGCCGCCCAGCGTCTCGATGCCGAGCGACAGCGGCGTCACGTCGAGCAGCAGCACGTCCTTGACGTCGCCCTGCAGCACGCCCGCCTGCACCGCGGCGCCGATCGCCACCACCTCGTCAGGGTTGACGCCCTTGTGCGGCTCCTTGCCGAAGAACTGTTTGACGACCTCCTGCACCTTGGGCATGCGCGTCATGCCGCCGACGAGCACCACCTCGTCGATCTGACTGGCGACGAGTCCGGCGTCCTTCAGCGCCTTGCGGCACGGCTCGACGGTGCGCTGGATGAAATCGTCGACCAGCGACTCGTATTTGGCGCGCGTGAGCTTCATCGCCAGATGCTTCGGACCCGAGGCGTCGGCGGTGATGTAGGGCAGGTTGATGTCGGTCTGCGTCGCGGAGGAAAGCTCGATCTTGGCCTTTTCGGCCGCCTCCTTGAGGCGCTGCAGCGCGAGCTTGTCCCGGGTCAGGTCGACGCCCTGCTCCTTCTTGAACTCGGCGGCCAAGTATTCGACGAGGCGCATGTCGAAGTCTTCGCCGCCGAGGAAGGTGTCGCCGTTGGTCGATTTCACTTCGAACACGCCGTCGCCGATCTCGAGGATCGAGATGTCGAACGTGCCGCCGCCGAGGTCGTAGACCGCGATCGTGCCGGTCTTCTTCTTGTCGAGGCCATAGGCGAGCGCCGCGGCCGTCGGCTCGTTGATGATGCGCAGCACTTCGAGGCCGGCGATCTTGCCGGCGTCCTTGGTCGCCTGACGCTGAGCGTCGTTGAAATAGGCGGGCACCGTGATGACGGCCTGGGTGACCGGACCGCCGAGATGCGCCTCCGCGGTCTCCTTCATCTTCTGCAGGGTGAAGGCCGAAATCTGCGAGGGCGAATACTGCTTGCCGTCGGCGGTCACCCACGCGTCGCCGTTATTGGCGCGAATGATCTTGTAGGGAACGAGGCCGATGTCCTTCTTGGTCATCGGGTCTTCGAACGAACGGCCGATGAGGCGCTTGATGGCGAAGAACGTTCGCTCGGGATTGGTGACCGCCTGGCGCTTGGCCGGCTGGCCGACCAGCCGCTCGCCATCGTCGGTGAAGGCGACGATCGACGGCGTAGTGCGCGCGCCTTCCGAGTTCTCGATCACCTTGGGGGTCGCGCCTTCCATGACCGCGACGCAGGAGTTGGTCGTCCCGAGGTCAATGCCGATGACTTTTGCCATTGTTTCGATCCCTATTCGATTCGCGAAACCACCCGGCCCCGAAGCGGCCCGGCTTGGAAGCGCGGCGGGCGCCGCGCCGCGCGCCCGGCCCTCCGGTCTCCGAACCTGGTGTTGAACTTACTCGAGCAGAC
>JBKQKS010000313.1:0-14642 GCA_052147395.1 Roseiarcus sp. | reverse complement strand
CCATGAAAGCATCTTGGGCTCCCGGCGCATCGCGCTTTCGCGCCGTCGGTCAAGGGCCGGTCTGAGCGCGGGGGCAGGTTTGTCCAGGTGGAGCGCGGTTGTTCAGGGCTTGCCAATATCGCCGCCTATAGCGACATTAGAGGAATGAAGAGCATTGTGCTCGGCTCGGGCGCTGCGAAGAGCTTCGACAAGCTGACCGCGGATGATCAGAGGCAAGTTTCCGTTGCTTTGCATGACTATGCCATGCGCGGCGTCGGCGACGTGAGGGCGTTGGTCGGGACGCAGACGGCGCGGTTGCAGGTTGGCGATTTTCGCATCATTTTCGACGAGGACGCCGACAAGCTCGTCGTGCTCGCCCTCGGACATCGCAAAGATATCTATCGTTGAGAACCTTCCATGGGCGTGCAAGTCTTGAAGACGGAATCGGGAGAAGAACTGGTCGTGCTGAGCCGGCGCGACTACGACGCGCTGCTCGCGCGCGTCGGCGACGAGGAGGCCGAGGATCGGATGACGCTGCTCCTTGCTGCCGAGGCGCGAGCCGAAGCGCCGCTGCCCGAACCCGTTTCCGCGGCGGTCTTGCGGGGCGAGGGCCTGTTGCGCGCGCTTCGCCTCTGGCGCGGCATGACGCAGGTTCAACTCGCCGAGGCCGCCGACATTGGCCAGAGCTATCTGAGCGAACTGGAGTCGCGCGCCAAGACGCCCTCGGCCGAAACCTCCGCCCGGCTCGCTCGCGCGCTCGACGCGCCCGTGGGTTGGCTAGGATAGCGTCCTTCGCGCGCTGGATCGCCGGCGTGAGGAAGACGTCGCAAGCGTCGGAAGGATTGTACATTTTCCGATGCGCGCTCGGTTGCGTCAGCTCCGAGGCGCGGTGACCTCGATGCCGCCGTCGACATCGCGACTCGCGACCATCGCCCAGCGGGCGCTCGAGGATTTGCCTCAGCCGACGTAATGGGGCGTCGACTCCCGCGTCTGGGGGGCGTTGCGCGCCTTTGCTATGATTTCCCAAACCGAATGCGCGCGCGCCCGCAACGAACCGTCCAGCCGTTCATCGTCGAAAACATCGAGAAACGATTGCTTGTTGAGGTCCATGCGCAGGAGCTTCTCTTTGCCTCTCGGCCCCCGCGTGAGAACGACCGCAAATCTCGACGCCTCGTTCCACCATTCCGCCTTGACGAATTTCATGCCGTCGATCGGCTCCACACTATCGAGGGCTACGCTGAGTATCTCTTCGGTCATGTTTGCGCCCTCATCAATAGACGTCGTACCGGTGAGTGATCCACGTTTGCGGAAGGGCGTCGATCACCAGGGCTTCCGCGTCGCGCAACGCATTCACCAGAGCCCTCAACTCATCCGAAACATTCGGCGGCCTGCCTGAAGGGCCAAGTCCCGGAGGCGTTGCAGCTGGCGTATTCAGGAAGGACTGGAAGCGGATCGGATCGACGATTCCGAGCAACAGTTCAGGACCTCCAGAATTATGATAGGAAGGAGACATTAATGGATTCTTGACGGCGGATCCAATAATTTCAATGGGTTCGAGAACCGCCCTCCCCTGGGGCAGGGGGTCGGGAACATCGATTTCGTAGACATAGGCGGGCGCGCTTCGCGTAGGCTGCGCCGTCCCGCCGTTTCGCGCATAATCGAGGGCCACAGCGTAGGATCTCGTCACGGAGATATAAGGGCTTCTGGCCGCGCCCCAACGAATGTGCCGAATGACGGCGCTTGCATGGGAGTTAGCTTGCGGCACGGCAGCGACGATTCCTGTACTCCGCAGGTCCGGGGAGTGGGTGTGAAGATAGGTTCCAACGCCAACTCCCTTGTAGAAGAAGGTCACCGCGAACGCCCCCGAAACCCCGCGCGTCAGCGCGACAAACTTCTTGCTGTCACAATCGTGTCAAAAAGGAATACAGACTTTCGGGAATCTGTCAATCCGCGTTCGGCCGCCCACGCCGATGAGCGCGACCGCGCGCGGCAGGGCGCAACAGGGCGAGAGTTTTAGGGAAAGTCGTTCGTTCGACGCGAACTCGCCGCGGCGGCCGATCCGCGCCGAATGAGCGAGCGCCTGAGCGCGCAAACGGCGCTCTTGCCCCGACTCACCCCCCCGCGCTAACCCGCGGGCATGGCCAGAGCTGCTCCGCCGCCCCCGCCGCCGCCTTCCGAGCCGATCGAAGTCAATCTTCGCGAGGCGCTGGAGGAGCGTTATCTCGCCTATGCGCTCTCCACCATCATGGGGCGCGCGCTGCCCGACGCGCGCGACGGCTTGAAGCCCGTGCACCGGCGCATCCTCTATGGGATGCACATCCTCAAGCTCGATCCGGGAACCGCATTCAAGAAATGCGCCAAAATCGTCGGCGACGTGATGGGCTCGTTCCATCCGCACGGCGATCAGGCGATCTATGAAGCGTTGGTGAGGCTCGCGCAGGACTTTTCCTCCCGCTATCCGCTGGTCGAGGGGCAGGGCAACTTCGGCAACATCGACGGCGACAACGCCGCCGCCTATCGCTACACCGAGGCGCGGCTCACCGATTTCGCGCGCCTGATGATGGAGGGCATCGACGAGGACAGCGTCGACTGGCGCGACAATTATTCGGGAGACGCGAAAGAGCCGATCGTGATGCCGGCGGCGCCGCCGAACCTGCTGGCGAACGGCGCGCAGGGAATCGCCGTCGGGATGGCGACGTCCGTCCCGCCGCACAATGTCTCCGAGCTTTGCGACGCGGCGCTGTATCTGATCGTCCACCCCGAGGCGACCGCCGCGCAGCTCGTCGAATTCTGCCCGGGGCCGGATTTCCCGACTGGCGGCATCGTCACCGACGACCACGCCTCGATCGTCGAGACCTATAGCACCGGCCGTGGCGCTTTCCGCCTGCGGGCAAGGTGGACGAAGGAGGAGACCGGACGCGGCGGCTGGGTGGCGGTGGTCACCGAGATTCCGTTCGGCGTGCAGAAATCGCGGCTCATCGAACAGCTCGCGATGCTGCTCGAGGAGAAGAAGGCGCCGTTGCTCGGCGACGTTCGGGACGAATCGGCCGAGGATGTCCGCGTCGTTCTCGAGCCTCGCGCCCGCAACGTCGAGCCGGACGTGATGATGGAGCAGCTCTTCAAGCTCAGCGAGTTGGAAGCGCGCATTTCCGTCAACATGAATGTGCTGGTCGACGGTGTGACGCCGCGGGTGATCGGTCTCCCCGAGGCGCTGCATCAGTGGCTCGACCATCGGCGCGAGGTCTTGCTGCGCCGCTCGCGCCATCGCCTGGCTGCGATCGAACGCCGGCTCGAGCTCATCGCCGGCATGATCGTGGTGTTCCTCAACCTCGACGAGGTGATCCGCATCGTCCGCGAGGACGACGACCCGAAGGCGGCGCTGATGGCGCGCTTCGCGCTCACCGAGACCCAGGTCGACTATGTTCTCGACACTCGCCTGCGTTCATTGCGTCGGCTCGAGGAAGTGCAGCTGCGCAGGGAGCAGGACGACCTCGCCAAGGAGAAGGCCGAGGTCGAAGCGCTCCTCGACTCGCCTGAAAAGCAATGGAAAATCATCGCGACGCAAATCCGCGAGCTGAAGAGGAAATACGGACCCGAAACCAAGATTGGACGCCGGCGTACTGCGTTCGAAGCGCCGCCCGATGTCGTCGTCGACATCGCGCAGACCTTGATCGAGCGCGAGCCGATCACCGTGCTGGTGTCACAGAAGGGGTGGATTCGCGCCCTCAAGGGCCTCGTTCAGGATCTCTCCAACGTCACCTTCAAAGCCGACGATGCGTTGCAGACGTCGTTCTTCGGCGAGACAACGACGAGAATCCTGGTATTGACCAGCGACGGCAAGGCGTTCACGCTCGACGCCGGCAGGCTGCCGGGCGGACGCTCGATGGGCGAGCCGGTCCGATTGATGGCCGAAATCGACGAGGGCGCGGCGATCGTCGCTGTCTGGCCTTACGCGCCGGGCGAAAAGATGCTGATCGCATCCACGGACGGGCGCGGCTTCGTCGTCGGACAGGACGACCTGTTGTCATCGACCCGCAAAGGTCGGCAGGTCATGACAGTCGACCCGCCGGCGACCGTGCGCCTCATCGTCCCCGCCGTCGGCGACCAAGTCGCGACCATCGGCGAGAACCGCAAGATGGTGGTTTTTCCCCTCGCGCAGGTCCCCGAAATGGCGCGCGGCAAGGGGGTGAGGCTGCAGCGCTTCAAGGACGGCGGGCTGTCGGATGTGCGCGTGTTCAGGCTCGCCGACGGCCTCACCTGGCGCGACAGCGCCGGCCGCACGTTCACGGTCACGCGGGCAGAATTGCGCGACTGGATCGCCGATCGCGCCGACGCCGGGCGCCTGCCGCCGAAGGGATTCCCGAGGAACAACAGGTTCGAGGGATAGAGAGTCGGGCGCGGCGTCGGTCCGCGAAGGTGCGAGCGCTAGAGCGCCGCCCATTTCGACAGCAGTTCCACGCCAGTCATCAAGACGAACAGGAAGAATATGAGGCCGGTCATCGCGCCAAAGCGATAGGACACCGCGATGGTCACTAACACGAGGCCCCAGAAGAACAGAGCAATCGGTTTCACGCGTATCCTCGCCGGACCCGGACGTTGCGAGCCTACTCCGTGGGTCATGCGCCATCACGACGTAAGGGGTCGATCCGTCAGCGGGCGGTCGCGGATAAGGGACTCATAAGCGGCCGGCGCCGGCCGCGGAAGCCGTTAGGCCGGGCGCCGAATATCGGCTAGACGAATCGCTGATGCCGAACCGACCCAACATTTCGCTCAGAACTGTCGCCTTCTCGTTGCGCGGCGGGTTTCTCGTCCGGCCGCTGGCGATCGCGTTGCTGCTCGGGGTCGCCGGCGCGCTGCTTTCGCAGTTCGAAGAACGATTTCCGGCGGTCCGCGCCTGGGTCCCCCGGGCGCTGTTTCCGTCGCACGCCGATCCGCAAGTGGCGCAGACGATTCTCGCGACCATCGCGACCTCGACGATGACCGTCGTTTCGATCGTGTTCGCGATTCTGCTGATGACCTTGACCTTGGCGTCGACGCAGTTTTCGCCGCGCATTCTCGTCAACTTCGTGCGCGACCGAGTGACGCAATGGACGCTCGGGATGTTTCTCGGCGCGTTCTGCTATTGCATCGCGGCGCTACCTGCGGCGCGGTCGCTGCCGCAGCCGTTCGCTCCCGTGCTCACGACCAGCGTTGCGATGGCGCTCGCGCCGCTATGTGTCGGCCTGTTGATCTACTTCATCTATCACATCTCGAATGCGATCAGCGTCAACCACATCGTCGACCGAATCGCGCGTGAAACCGAACTCGTCATCGACGAGCTGATGCCCGAACCGCGCCGGCCGTTACAGCGGCCCGAACATCCTGGATCCTTCCTCGGGCCGCTCGATGTCGCAGTTGCGAGCGAGCGCTCCGGCTATATCAGGTTCATCGATATCGAACGGCTGCGCGGCCTCGCCAAACAGTACGGCGTCGCCATCCGCATCGAGCGCCGGGTCGGCCACTTCGTGCCCGAGGGGGCGACGCTGATGCGGCTGACGCGCGGCGACAGGATTACCGCTGAACGGCGGGCGCAGTTGCTTTCGACCGTCGATCTGGGTCCGACGCGAACGCTGCAACAGGATGTCGAATTCGGCGTGGTGCAGATCGTCGACATCGGCCTCAGGGCGATTTCCCCGGCCGTCAACGACCCGACGACCGCCATCAGCTGCGTAGACCAGCTGTCCAGCATCCTGATCCGTTGGATGGGGCGGGTCCCGCCGCACAGCTTCTATTACGACCCGCCGCACGTGCTGCGTGTCGCCGTTCCCTGGATCGATCTCGACGGCTTGCTCGATCTCGCCGTCGAGCAGATACGCCATTACGCCGAGTCCGATGCGGCGGTGAGCTTGCGGCTGATCCGGGCGCTCTCGGACATGCGCGTCGCCGTCGACGATCCAGAAATTGCCGCGCGTCTCGTCGAACGCGGCCGCAAGATCGTCGCCGCCTGCGCCGGCCAAGTCCAGGCCGACGACCTCGACCGGCTCAGTCTCCGCCTGCGCCGTTTGGAGGGCGGGGCGCTTTCGCAGGACTCCGTCTGGCGGCCGTCCGTGCGCGCCCCGGCGCCATGATCGGCTTCGCGACCGCGACGCGCAAGGGCTCACGGTCGGCCGCGGACTCTCAGCGCAATCGGGCGGCCGGCGATGGCGCCGCCGAGACCGTCCGTGATCGATAGCGGCAGGCAGGCGTCCAACGCCCGCGCGATGGCGCCCGCGTCGGCGTCGCGTTCCGCCGGGTCGCTGGGCAGCCTCACGTAGGAAAGGCGCGGCTTACCGTTCAGCGAACCGTCGCGCTTCAGGGAGAAGACGACCGTCGTCTCGGCGTCGGCGGTGAGCGCGACGTCGGCGAAGCAGGCGCGAAGCTCGTCTTTGAGCTCGGCGAGCGTATTGGCCGGGTCGGCCCGGGCCGGCAGCATAGCGAGCGCGAAGACTAAGGCGAGGCTCGAGCGCATGCGCCATTCTAGCGCGGACCGCCGACCTGGGCAATTTCAACGCTCGCGACATTTCAACGCTCGCGCTCGCGGCCGCGGGCCATCGCATCCCCCCTCGAGCCCGCGCGATGGGCGCGAAGACCTCGACGACTTCGCGATAGATCTCGCGCTCGAACGGCGCGACGAGGTCGGGGAGCGCTCCCCATTCCTCCCAGCGCCCATCGCGCAATTCGGCGGCATGATGGCCGCCGGCGGGGAAATCGACGTCGATCTCCGCCTATTGACGCTCTCAGCGGAACAGCAAGCCTTTTTGCATCTGCCCGCGATAACGGCCGCGCCGGCGCCCGCCGATTGGCGCAGACAGGTCGAAGCCGCGTTCGACGCGCCGCTCGCGAAAGCCTCGCTGTCGCCGTTGCAACGCGGGACGATTCTCGCCACTAGCCGATTGTGACACTGGCCCGCCGATCGACGCAGGTCTCCCGACGTGTCAGCGATTCGCGATTTCATGATCCCGGGATCCCCGTGAGGAAGCCGTCGGCCGCAGACATGTCGTGCGTGATTCTGCAGTTCCGAACCCCTGCCTTCGTCGCCTAAAGGTCCAGGCTCCCGCTGTCGGAATGCCCGTATCGGGCGTGGACTCGCGGCGCATCGCGCGGTAGGATTGTATAGGTAGGCCCTGAGTTTTCGCTCGGGCGGGGCCCAGGGGCGCCGGGCAGGGCGACGCGGTTCGACGGCTAATCGATATTAGAAAACCTCCGCTCGCGGGGCCGGTGGATCGCGGCCTTCGCCAGCGGCGACGCGCGAGAATGCGTATTTTCCGGGTTTCGAGGAGAAAAGGCGGCCATGAACACTCTCGCTCGCCACTACGAAAACGGCCAGTGAGAGCCTTCGACGCTTCGACCTCGGGGCCTACGGGTTGCCGGCGTCGATGTTCGACCTGTCGAGCTACGACCTTCCGTCGCTCGCGGTTCAACCGATGTTGCGAATGTTGCGCGCCGCCAACACCGCGGTCGACGCACAATTCTACGACGTCCAGCTGCTGTGGCTGAAGCTCTACACGCGCGGCGTCACGGTCACGACCGACATGGCCCGGCAGGGCGTTGGCGCCGCTCACGGCGTCGAAGCGGTCAACGCGGCGCTCCGGTTCGTGAACCTGAGCGCGCTCGCCGATCCCGAGGGCGCGATCCTGGTCATCGACGCCCGCGACCGCCGTTCCTCTATGCCTCGGATCGAACGGTTGTACGCCCACAGCAAGGGCTCGCTCTGCCTGCAGAACGCGATCCGCAGCCTGTCCTCTGAGCGCTACGAGGGCCTGCATGTGACGACTTTCTGCGCCGTCGTCGCCGAGGAGCAGCCGGTCGACTACAACCAGTTCCTCGGCCGCTTCGACCCCCTCGGCCAGACGAACTCCTGGGGCAATTGGCCCGAAGCCTGGATCGACAGCTGGCGCCCGACCAACACCCTGCTGCCGCTCACCGTGCATGTCAGCGACCTGGTGACCCAGGACGTGTGCGCCGAGGACCCGGTGAAGATCGATCCCGACCAGCTCCGCGACGCCATCGCCGCGGCGCTGGAGGCCGTGGCGCGGGCGAAACTCGCGGCGTCGAGGAAGGCTAACTGAAGCTCGGCGGAGCGGCCGGGGTTCGCGACCAGCGAACCCGGCGCGCCGAAACCGGCTAACGCCCTGCGCCCGCCGCCGGGCGCCGTCGCGTTATCCCTGCAGCCCGAGCGCGATGGGCGCGAAAAACGCGACGACCTCGAGATAGACCTCGCGCTTGAACGGCACGACGAGGTCGGGGAGCGCTTCCCATTCCTCCCAGCGCCAATCGCGGAATTCCGCAGCATGATGGCCGCCGGCGGGGAAGTCGACGTTGATCTCCGACTCGTGGCCGTCGAACCGGAACAGGAACCATTTCTGCGTTTGTCCGCGATAGCGGGCGCGCCAGCGCCCGCCCATCTCCGGCGGCAGGTCATAGCTCCACCAATCCGGCGCCTCGGCGATGAGACTGACGCTCGAGACGTTGGTCTCTTCGTAGAGCTCGCGCCCGGCCGCCTCCAGCGGGCTCTCGCCCGCGTCGATGCCGCCCTGCGGCATCTGCCATTCGTGGCCGGCGAGCGGCGTCGCCTCGCGGGACTTGATTCGCTGGCCGATGAAAACACGCGCGCGGGCGTTGATGAGGGCGACGCCGGCGGAACGGCGATAGGGCAGGTCTTCGTTCAAGCGGCGACCTCGATGCAGGGACCAAGTAACGCTCTGCTATGCCCTGCGGAGGCTTCATGTTCAAGGCGTCGCCCCGGCGCTCTTGTTCGGCGGCCGCGCGAGCAGGGCGGAAACGGGGATCAGCGCCACGCCGCGCGCCTGCAGCGCCTCCGCCCAGCGCGCGATGTGGTCGACGCTCACCGGCAGCGCGGTCGCGACGCCGATCGCGCTTTTCTGCCGCCGTGCGACCCCCTCGAGCCGCGCCAGCGCCGCCTCGATCCCGTCGGGCGTCGGCGTCTCGTCGATCACCACGTCCGCCGCGCCGGCGCTGAGCTGCAGTTGCGGCGCCAGATTCAACGCCAGGCTGCGCGGCGCAGAGCCGTCGTCGAGATAGTCGAGCCCGCGAGAGGCGATCTCGGCCAGCGTCGGGGCGAAAGCGGCTCTATCGGCGGTATATTTGCCGCCGAGATAGTTCATCACGCCGATGTAGCCGGTGAAGCGGCCCATCATCCACTCCAGCGAGTCGCGATTCTCGGTCTCGCTCGCCGCCGTCGTCAGCATGTGCGGTCCGGGCGCCGCCGCGCCGGCGAAGGGCTCCATCGGGGCTTGCAGCAGCACCTCGTGGCCGGCTTCACGGGCCTCGGCCGCCTCGGCCGGCAGGTCCTTCCCGTAGGGCGCGAAACCGAGCGACACTGCGGGAGGCAGGCGCGCGACGGCCGCCGCGGTTCCCGACGGGTCGAGACCGAGCCCGCCGACCACCAGCGCGATCCGTGGCGCATTGGCGAGACGCGGCGCCTGCATCACCGGGCGCGAGTAAATGTCCGCGGGCCGCGAGCCGTCGGAGCCGACGCGCGGCAGCGGGCCGAAGCGCGATTTCTCGACGAGCCGGGGGTCGGGCGCCGGCGGCAAGCGCACGCCGAGTGCGGCGGGCACGCTGATCACCTCGCCCGGCGGCGGGCCAGCGCCGCCATTGCGCACCACCTTGACGCCGTCGGTCACCTCGACATCGGCGGCGGCCGGCGTAGCGCTCGCGGCCGGGCTCGGCGGCGCGGCGGGCGCCGTCAGCGCAGGCGAGGCGGGCTTTGCCGTCTCGACGCGGACCGCGGTCTCGATGGGCGGCACTCGATGCTCGCGCGAATGCCAGATCCAGACGCCGCCGCCGCCGAGCGCGACGAGCGCGATCGCAGCGACGACGCGCTCGAGCGCTCGCCCGGTCTTGGCGAACGGATCCGGTCGCGGCTCGAGGCCCAGGGGTTCGTTCAGTTCGTCTCGCAAGAGCAGTATTCCTCTCGAAAGGGGCGGCGGTTGCAGGCGACGCGAACGCTGGCGTCAACAAGCGCGAATCAGCACCTTCGCGCGCCCCATTTTTCACCGCACCTCGTCGCCGGTCGAGCGGAAATTGCCGGCGCTTTTTCAGGGGCTTGGCGTGACGGCAAGCCGCGCGAAAGCCGTCGCCGGGCTCGATGGAAAGAGCTATAAGACGAAAGCGACGAATCGCGTCGCGCGAGCCAAAGTAGCCGATTTCGATGGAAGATCCCAATCCTACGCGCGACGCCGAAGCCGCCGCCGCGCAGGCGAGCAGCGACGCCTATGGCGCCGACTCGATCAAGGTGTTGCGCGGACTCGACGCAGTGCGCAAGCGGCCAGGCATGTACATCGGCGACACCGACGACGGCTCGGGCCTGCATCACATGGTCTACGAGGTGGTCGACAACGCGATCGACGAGGTTCTCGCCGGCCACGCCAAGCTCGTGACCGTCACGCTCAACGCCGACGGTTCCTGCACGGTGACCGACGACGGGCGCGGCATCCCCACCGACATCCACCCAGAGGAAGGCGTGTCGGCGGCCGAAGTGATCATGACGCAACTGCACGCAGGGGGAAAATTCGACCAGAATTCCTACAAGGTCTCGGGCGGCCTGCACGGCGTCGGCGTTTCCGTCGTCAATGCGCTCTCGACTCGGCTCGTGCTGCGCATTTGGCGTGACGGACAGGAGTATCTGATGCATTTCGCCCACGGCGACGCGGCCGACAAGCTCGCCGCCGTCGGCACGGCGCCGGTCGTCGACGGCCTGCCCAAGCGCGGCACCGAAGTGACCTTCTGGCCGTCGCTCGAGACTTTCTCGATGGTCGAGTTCGACTTTGCGACGATCGAGCACCGGCTGCGCGAGCTCGCGTTCCTCAATTCCGGCGTTCGCATCGTGCTCACCGACGCGCGCCGCGCCGAGGTCAAGCGCGAGGAGCTCCACTATCAGGGCGGACTCGAGGCCTTCGTGCGCTATCTCGACCGCACCAAGACGCCGCTCATCGACAAGCCGATCCTCATCAAGGGCGAACGCGAGCGCATCGGCGTCGAGGTCGCGTTATGGTGGAACGACAGCTATCACGAGAACGTGCTGCCGTTCACCAACAACATTCCGCAACGCGACGGCGGCACGCACCTGATCGGCCTGCGCAGCGCGCTGACGCGGCAGGTGACCGGCTACGCCGAAAGCTCCGGCCTCAACAAGAAGGAGAAGGTCGACCTCACCGGCGATGATTGCCGCGAGGGCCTCACCTGCGTCCTCAGCGTCAAATGCCCGGACCCGAAATTCTCGTCTCAGACCAAGGACAAGCTGGTGTCCTCGGAGGTGCGCCCGGCGGTCGAGGGGCTCGTCAACGAGATGCTGGGGCAATATTTCGAGGAGCATCCGGCCGAAGCGAAGATGGTGGTCGGCAAGGTGCTCGAGGCCGCGCAGGCGCGCGAAGCCGCGCGCAAGGCGCGCGAGCTCACGCGGCGCAAGGGCGCGCTCGACGTCGCGAGCCTTCCCGGCAAACTCGCCGATTGCCAGGAGCGCGATCCGGCGAAATCGGAGATCTTCATCGTCGAGGGCGACTCGGCGGGCGGGACGGCAAAGCTGGGGCGCAATCGCGAATATCAGGCCGTGCTGCCGTTGCGCGGCAAGATTCTCAACGTCGAGCGCGCGCGCTTCGACAAGATGCTGTCGAGCGAGCAGGTGGGAACCCTCATCACCGCGCTCGGCGCCGGTATCGGCAGCGACGACTTCAATATCGACAAAGTGCGCTATCACAAGATCATCATCATGACCGACGCCGATGTCGACGGCTCGCATATCCGCACCCTGTTGCTCACCTTCTTCTTCCGGCAGATGCGGGCGATCATCGAGCAAGGCTATCTATACATTGCGCAGCCGCCGCTGTTCAAAGTGAAGCGCGGGTCGTCCGAGCAATATCTGAAGGACGAGCGCGCGATGGAAGATTATCTGGTCGTCGCCGGGCTCGAAGGGGCGACGCTGAGACTCGCGAGCGGCGAAGTGCGCGCCGGCGCCGACCTCGCCGCCCTCGTCGAAGAGGCGCGCGCGTTGCGGCGTCTGCTCTCGAGCCTGCATTCGCGCTACAACCGGGCGGCCGTCGAGCAGGCGGCGCTGATCGGCGCCTTGCGCCCGCTGTCTCAGGCCGACGATCCCCTAGGCGCCGAGCGGGCGCGCGTGCTCGCCGAGCGCATGAATGCGATTGCGGAAGAGACGGAGCGCGGCTGGAGCGGACGAAGCGAGGCCGGCGGCTACGTGCTGACTCGCGAGGTGCGCGGCGTCAAACAGGCGGCGATGCTCGACGCCGGGCTCATCGCCTCGGTCGAGGCGCGTCGGCTCGACGAGCACGCCAAGGCGCTCGCCGAAGCGTTCGGCGGCCCGGCGACCTTCATGCGCAAGGGCGATGCGATGCAGGCCGCCGGACCCTCCGGTCTGCTCGAGGCGGTCAACGCCGCCGGCCGCAAGGGCGTCGCCGTGCAGCGCTACAAAGGCCTGGGAGAGATGAACAAGGACCAGCTCTGGGAGACGACGCTCGACCGCGAAGCGCGCTCGCTGCTGCAGGTGAAGATCAAGGAAGTCGACGAAGCCGACGAGATTTTCGTTAAGTTGATGGGCGACGTGGTGGAGCCGAGGAGGGAGTTCATCCAGGAGAACGCGCTGAGCGTGGCGAATTTGGATGTGTGAGGGGGCGACCTCCGGTCTCTTGCCCAGAGAGCGCGCATTGGCCGGAAATGATGTGAACCAAGGCGAGCTTTCTGCAGGATTGGGACGTCAATTACATGACCGGATATGAAGAGCTTTGCAAAGTATTTTTTGAAGGCGATGCGCGACGCGACGCGTTAGATCGGATGTTGCGGGAACTTCCTAAAAGGATGAGGGAGGCGATAAGCAATTACATTGCTGCACCGGCAGGACTTGCGGGAACGCCGACGATTATATACAGCTGTGACACAGCTTATGTCGATTCTTACGAGCCTGTGTTTGACGAAAGAGGAGTCCGACGATGGCAGCGCTGTCAAGCGGACAACTGTATTTGTTTTGATCATGACGGGATTCCATGGTTCAGTATTGGCATTTTCATTGAGAAAACCCGCAACACGTTGACCACGTCATTTTCGATGATCTATTTTACATTCTACATTGAAGTGTTCGACGAAAATTCGGTTGAGCTTCGCATCAAAAATCTAGATGGATCGATTCCGATTAGGAACGCCAACGACCCCGTAAGTTACGTGGACGCCGCCAAACTGGCTATGGATCGGATCAAAAACGACCTAAAGAACCCGGTAGCTGCGTATCCCTCGCGCGGGCCAATTGGTTTCATCAAACTGCGATCTCAATAAACAGACCCGCGGCTTGAAATCTTCGCCGGCGGACAGCATGTTCCATCAGTCAGTTGGGCGTCAAATTGGGCGCAACTGTTGGAACATCGGTTTCGCGATGGAATTTGTGGAGCTGAACCCGGACCAGCGCCGGGAGACCGTCAATACGCAGCAACGCTTTCAGGCGCGCCAAGCCGCATCTGCTCGTCGCAACGCCTACCGAGGGTCCATGGTTTGGTCGACAAGCCGTGGCCACGACTACCTTCTGCGCGCGGGATACGACAAGTCGGGACGCCGCAGGCAGGTTTCGCTCGGGCCGCGGAGCGAAAAGACAGAAAATATCAAGGCCGAGTTCGAGCGTGGGCGCGACGAAGCCGAAAAGCGATTTGCCGCCATCGAAGCCGCCATGGCGCGGCAATCCGCCGTGAACAGTGCCTTGGGTCTCGGACGCGTCCCGCTGCTGAGCGCACGCATCCTGCGCGCAATCGACGCTTCCGGTCTGCTCGGGGCCGGAATACGGGTGCTCGGCACTCACGCCATCTATGCGTACGAGGCGGCCTGCGGGGTGCGCCTGGACCCGGGATTGACGACCACGGGCGACGTCGATCTGCTGTTCGACGCCCGCAAAAGCTTGGACTTCATCGCAAAGGAAGAGTTCGAGGAGAGTCTCTCATTAGCTGAAAGGTCGCAACGATGAGCCGCCCTCGGGGAAGCAAATATTACGATGTGGACAGCTTGTTAATTCTACGAGCGTTTGAAGAGCTTAGACGTGTTAACGAGCCCCCGACGTCCGCAGTGCGGCGGGTTGTTCGTGAATGCTGGGAGGGCAATCCTGACTTCGTTTGTGCGATCTCGGAGCTTCTCCCCCGCTCGAATTTGGAAGTGCGGACGAGAGCGATGTCTGAGGGGGCTGTTGAAGTTCCGAACGGCAGAATTGTTTTTGTTGGACAGAAGGGCTCGGGTGAGACGCGTGGCGCTTGGTTGTTCGTCCCGAAACCGTCATCGATACGAAGATTGCTTGGCGGTTGCGAAAAAGCCATCGTTGCGCGGGTGCTTCGTCGCCTCAGACCGGAACTCCTCAGGTCGAGAGGAAAAGTGATCGCAAGGATGCCCCCAGCTTTTTCGGCGCCGTACCTCGAGTTTGACAGCCGGCGCGGAAGGCGAAGGCCGGCGATTTAAATGAATTCCGCGTCGCGATGGTCCTGCTAAAAGCGCCAAAGACATACGGGCAGTGGAGCCCTCTGTCAGCCGCAGGGGACGCGTCGTTCTCCTTGCAAATGGTCGTCCAATGGCATATACTCCCTTGCGAAAATGGCGCGTCGAAGACATTGCAATCAAGCTCGTCGACGAAGTGAGCGAGGGCG
>JBKQKS010000312.1:0-3273 GCA_052147395.1 Roseiarcus sp. | reverse complement strand
TCGACAAGATGATCGAGTACGATTGCGCCGAGGTGCAGGGCTATCTCTTCAGCCGCCCTGTCCCCGCTTCGCAAGTGGCGGCGCTGCTGGAGAAATTTCGCCCGGAGCGAAAGGTCGCGTAAGGACGTTCGTCGCCCCCGCGCGCAACGCCTGCCTTGCCGCCGCCGCCGCGAGAAGGGTGCGCCGATTGGCGAGCGCGGATTGACTGCGATCAAAGACAGCCGTCTTGGCGCGCCTATGGTTCCCTGGAATTGGGGTCAACGCCAATTTCCGGGAGGGCCCGATGTCTGCGGAAATCGGCGAATTTTCTCAAGCGACGATCCATAAGGACGTCGGCAAGCTCGCGCCGCCGCCCAATTTGGTGGATTACGAGGCGACGCGCCGCGATTTCAGCTGGAAGAAGGCGCGCGCGTTCCTCGATGGGTTGCCCGAGGGTCGTGGGCTGAACATCGCGCACGAGGCCGTCGACCGCCACGCCAAGGGAGCGACGGCCGAGCGCACGGCGTTGCGCTGGCTCGGCAAAGCGGGTGAGCGGCGCGACATCAGCTATCGAGACTTGGCGGAGGCGACCAGCCGCTTCGCCAATGCGCTGCGGACCCTCGGCGTCGGCGAGGGGGGGCGGGTGTTCATTCTGCTCGGCCGCGTCCCCGAGCTTTACGTCGCCCTGCTCGGCGCACTGAAGGCGAAGTGCGTCGCCTCGCCGCTGTTTTCCGCGTTCGGGCCGGAGCCGATCGCCACGCGCTTGGACCTCGGGGAGGGCCAGGTTCTCGTGACGACGCATGCGTTGTATCGCCGCAAGGTGGCCGCTTCGCGCGGACGATTGCCCAAGCTCGCCCATGTCCTGCTGATCGACGGCGACGGAACAGAGCCGGACACGCTGTCGTGGCGACGCCTGATCGAGGAAGCCTCGGCCGATTTCACGATTCCGCCGACCTCGCCCGACGACATGGCGCTCGTTCATTTCACCAGCGGAACCACCGGCCGACCGAAAGGCGCGGTTCACGTCCACGAGGCGATCGTCACCCATTACGCGACCGGGCTCTATGCGCTCGATCTGCATGCCGACGATATCTTCTGGTGCACCGCGGATCCCGGTTGGGTGACGGGCACGAGCTATGGAATCATCGCGCCGCTCGCCCACGGCGTGACCAGCATCGTCGAGGAGGCGGAGTTCGACGCGCCGACCTGGTACGGCATTCTCGCGCGCGAGCGCGTGAGCGTGTGGTACACGGCGCCCACCGCCATCCGCATGATGATGAAGCTCGGCGCGGAGGCGCTGGCGGGTTTCGATCTTTCGGCGTTGCGTTTCGCCGCCAGCGTCGGCGAGCCGCTCAATCCCGAGGCGGTCGTCTGGAGCGCCGAGACGCTCGGACGGCCGTTCCACGACAATTGGTGGCAGACCGAGACGGGCGGAATCATGGTCGCCAATTACGCGGCCATGGATATCAAGCCGGGCTCGATGGGGCGTCCGCTGCCGGGGATCGACGCGGCGATCGTGCAGCGCGAAGGCGAAGGACGGATTCGTCTGATCGACAACCCCCGCGAACAGGGCGAGCTCGCGCTGAAGGCGGGCTGGCCGTCGATGATGCGCGGCTATCTGCACGAAGACGAGCGTTACCGAAAGTGCTTTGTCGGCGAATGGTATTTGACCGGCGACCTCGCGCGCCGCGACGCCGACGGCTACTATTGGTTCGTCGGTCGCGCCGACGACGTCATCAAGTCGTCCGGCCATCTCATCGGGCCGTTCGAAGTCGAGAGCGCGCTGATGGAGCACCCGGCGGTCGCCGAAGCCGGCGTGATCGGCAAGCCCGATCCGACGGCGGGCGAGATCGTCAAGGCTTTCGTCGAACTGAAACCCGGCTTTGCCGCGAACGAGTCGCTGCGCAAAGAGCTTCTCGGGTTTGCGCGCACGCGCCTGGGCGCGGCGGTGGCGCCGAAGGAAATCGATTTTCGCGAAAATCTGCCGAAGACGCGCAGCGGAAAGATCATGCGCCGCCTCTTGAAGGCACGCGAACTCGGCTTGCCGGAAGGCGATCTGTCGACGCTCGAGAGTGACGAACGATGAACCCGAAAGTCCACCTCGACCAAAAGCATACGCACGATCTCTTGAAAGAGATGATCCGGATCCGCCATTTCGAGATGAAATGCGTCGAACTCTACGAGGCGCAGAAAATCTTGGGGTTCCTGCATCTCTACGACGGCGAGGAGGCGGTCTCGGTCGGCGTCATGCAGGCTCTCGGGCCCGCGGACGCGGTGATCGCGACCTATCGCGAGCACGGGCAGGCGCTCGCGCGCGGCGTGCCCGCGAACGCCGTGATGGCGGAAATGCTCGGCAAGCGCGAGGGCTGTTGCCGCGGTCGCGGCGGCTCGATGCACATCTTCGACCGCGAGCGCCGGTTTTACGGCGGCAATGCGATCGTCGGCGGCGGCTTGCCGCTGTCGATCGGCGTCGCGCTCGCCGACCAGACGCTGGGGCGAGCCGCAGTGACGGCGTGCTTCTTCGGCGACGGGGCGGTCGACGAGGGCGAGTTCCACGAATCGCTCAATCTCGCCGCGCTGTGGAAGCTCCCGGTGCTGTTCGTTTGCGAGAACAATCTCTACTCGATGGGCATGGCGCTCGAGCGCGCCGAAGCGGAAACCGACATCGCCCGCAAAGCGGCGGCCTACGCGATGCCCAGCGAGCACGTCGACGGCATGGACGTCATCGCCGTCGAAGCCGCCGCCCGACGCGCGGTCGCGTCGATCCGGGACCTCGGCGGTCCCTATTTCCTGGAATGCCGGACCTATCGCTTCCGCGCCCATTCGATGTTCGACGCCCAGCTCTATAGGTCCAAGGCGGAGATCGAGGCATGGCGCGCCAAGGGGCCGATCGTCCGCTTTCGCAAATGGCTCGACGACAATCATTTCATCGCCGGCGAGGAGATCGCCGCGATCGAGCGCGAGGTCGACGCCGAGATCGCCGCGGCGGTCGCCTTCGCCGAGGCGGGGACGCTCGAGCCGATCAGCGAAGTCGAACTTTTCGCCGTAATGGAGGCGGTTCCGCAATGAGCGATCCTTCCAGCGCGCCGCTTCGTATGACGTACCGGGAAGCATGCAAGCAGGCCTTGCGCCAGGCGCTGCAAGCCGACCCGCGCGTCCTGCTGATGGGCGAGGACATCGCCCGCTATGGCGGCTGCTACGCCGTCACCAAGGGATTGGTCGAAGAGTTCGGGGAAAAAAGAATCCGCGACACGCCGCTGTCGGAGAGCGGCTACGTCGGCGCCGGGATCGGGG